>DATHVW010000182.1:0-24503 GCA_035461085.1 Longimicrobiales bacterium
GCACCCCCGCGTCGCCGACGGCTCCGTCGGAACTCGCACCGGCGGACAGGGAGCCCGGACTCAACGTCCGGGCTTCTCTGCATCCATCATGAAGCCCGACGCGCGCAAGCAGCGTGCATCATCGCTGCATCGTATGCTGCACTGCAATGCTTCCCAAACTCCGTGCACCGCCTTAACCTTCCGCGATGATCAACGGCAGTCTCATCCTTGCCGGCCAGCTGCTCGGAACCGCGTTCGCGTGCGGGCTGAATCTGTACGCGACCATCGCACTGCTGGGGATTGCGTCGCGCGTCGGCTGGATCACGAACCTGCCGCCCGGAATGACCGGCCTCGAGCATGGTCTGGTCATCGGCAGTGCGGCTGTGCTCTATCTCGTCGAGTTCGCCGTCGATCGCGTCCCCCTCGTCGACCACGCGTGGGAGGCGGTCCACACATTGATCCGGCCGGCCACCGCGGGACTCCTCGCGTGGCTCGCGCTGCATGGCGCCCCTGTCTGGCTCCAGTTCGGTGCCGCGGCCGCCGCGGCCGGAGTGGCCCTCGCCGCACACGGATCCAAGGCGGGCCTGCGCCTCATCGTCAGCACCCGGGCGAGCGAAGCGCGGCGTCGCTCCTTCGTTCGCACCGCACTCAGTCTCCTCGAGGATCTCGCCGCCGTCGGCATCGCCGTCGCTGCGCTGCTCCATCCCGACATCGCAGTGGGCGTCATGGCAGCATCAGGGGCGCTCCTGCTGCTCGGCGGGCCGCGCCTGTGGCGCGCCTCGACGCTCGGCCTGCGCGCCGTCCTCGCCCGCGCACGCGGTTTCTTCAACGGCCGCGGCTGGCGCTCGCGCGACCAGCTGCCTCGATCCATCCGCAGCGCCATACCCGTCGAGGCAATCGGACGCAGCCCGGCCAGGGCCGCTCACGCATCGATCTCCGGGATGCCCCGCGTCGGCGAGTACCGCAACGGCTGGCTCGTCTTTACCTGCGACGGACCCCTCTTCCTCTACCGGTCCTTCTTCCGCACGCGCTCGGTCCTCATCCCGCGCTCACCCGACATCGAGCTCCGCCGAGGACTCGTCACCGACGCGCTCGATATCCGCGGCACCGGAACAGGAAACGGCAAGCCGCCACGCCGCTTCACCATTTTCCTGCTCAAGGACGGGCCATCACCGCAGGCCACCGTCGCCGAGCTCAACCAGGACCACTCATGAGCCTTCAGGAGTTCCGCGAGTTCCGCGAGCGCATGAACGAACGCATCCTCGCCAGCGGGAATCTCGACATCAAGCGCTTCTTCGCACTCGATTCGCGCGTATACGAGGACGGCGCCCTGCCCGTCCGCACCAAGGAGCTGCTCGGCCTCGTCGCCTCTCTCGTCCTGCGCTGCGACGACTGCGTCTCCTACCACCTCGTGCGCTGCGCCGAGGAGGGACTCTCCGACGAGGAGATCCTCGAGACCCTCAGTGTCGGCCTCGTGGTCGGTGGCTCCATCGTCATCCCTCACCTGCGCCGCGCCGTCGCTACTCTCGAAGAGATCCGCACCGCTCAATCCCCGTGATCGCAGCCGTTTGCGCGATTCCGAGGATGCTTGACGGCCCAGTTGCAGGGGGTCCGGGAAGCACTGGTCCAATCGAGGTTAAAATGTAGTTTTCGTCCATCACCCGCACGACGCGGCCATTATCTAATTTATTGCTGCTGCGGAACTTAACTGCGGTGGCCAGGCAGTTCGTATACAAGGGGGTTCCGCCGTTTCCGGCTTTCTTTTATATTGGGCGAGTCACAATCTCGACCCTTTTTTGAGGAACTGCATTCGTGCCAGTCGAGCTTTGCACCAGCGAAAGCGTTCCTCCGTTGAAGCAGCGGGCCTGACCGAGAGTCGGCCGGCTGCTTTTGATTTTTCACCCGGTCCCAGGATGCCCAGATCAATGTTCGCGAACTCCCGCGCCTTGGACTCTTTCGACCAGTACCTGTTCGATGTCGAGAAGTACCCACTCATCGAAGATCCCCAGGAGGAACGTGAGCTGGCTCGCCGGGCGCGGGTCGGCGACAAGGAAGCCGCCGAGCGTCTGGTCACGGCGAATCTTCGGTTCGTCATCTCGTATGTGAAGAAGTATCAGGGACGCGGTCTGGGCCTGGCGGAGCTGGTGTGCATCGGCAACGAGGGTCTGCTGAAGGCCGTGAAGAAGTTCGATCCCGACAAGGGTGTGAAGTTCATTTCGTACGCGGTGTGGTGGATCCGGCAGACGGTGCTGCAGGCGCTGGCGGAGCAGACGCGTTCGGTGCGCATTCCGCTGAACCAGAATTCGAATCTGGTGAAGCTGTCGCGGACGGACACGGCGCTGACGCAGCTGCTCGGGCGGTCGCCGACGGACCAGGAAATCGCGGACGAGATGGGCGAGCCGGTGGAAACCGTGCGCGCTCTGCGGCGGGTGGCGGCGTCGGAGCTGTCGCTGGATGCGCCGATCGACCGCGGCGATCGTGACAGCGCTTCCTTCGGCGAGCGTTTCGCCGGTGCGGAGGCCGAGGACATCGAGGAGACGGTCGAGTCGCAGGCGCAGCGCGAGTTTCTCGATCGCATGTTCGAGAAGTACCTGACGGAGCGCGAGCGCAAGATTCTCTATCTGTACTACGGTCTGGATGACGGCGAGGAGCGGACGCTGGAGGAGATCGGCTCGCTTCTGGGCGTCACGCGCGAGCGGATCCGGCAGATCCGGAACCGGGCCTTCGAGAAGCTGCGCGAGAGTCCGGACGGCGAAGCGCTCGCCACGTTCTGGAGTGCGAACTGACGTCAGCTGCGCACGAGGCAGTAAATTCGGAAGGGGAGCGGGTGCCTTGGCACCGGCTCCCTTTCTGTTTGGCGGACTGCCGGGCGGAACTGCACGAAGGACCGGACACGCCCGTCACGGCGCCACGTTCGCTGATGGCATCGGAACCGCGCCCATGACCCGCTGTACGATCACCCGCAACGGCAGTACTCTCCTGCCGTGATTTCCCTGGCGTGGTCTTCGATGCTGCGAGTGCCTCACCGCGTTTTGCTCGTGCTGGCTCTGCTCGTCCCGGGCGCGCCCTCGGCCGGGCAGGAGCCCGCGGCGGCGGGCTCCTGGAACTCCGGGCGTGCGCTCGAGCTCATGGAGCGCGCGCGTGCCCGCCGCCTGCTGCCCCAGCAGGACACCACGCTGCGCAACTATACGGCGCGGGCGGAGGGCTTCGTCTATTTCTACCTGGACCGCCGCGGCGACGAGGAGCGCACGCTGGTGAAAGTGGACCAGGTGGCGCTGGAACTGTACTGGACGCCGCCGAACCGCACGAGCCAGCGCATTGTCGGGTTGCGCGACGTGAGCCGGCTGCCGAACCGGATGAACTACCACCTGGATCATCTGACGGTGGTGCAGAACGGCTTCGGCGACGTGATCCGGATGGGTGATGGCGATGAGGTACGCGACGTCCCGCATCCGGCCGCGCCCGGGGCCGAGGCGATCTACGAGTTCCGGCTGGCGGACTCGCTGACACTGCGTCTGCCGAACGCAGCAGAGCCCATTCGCGTGTACGAGCTGGAGGTCCGTCCTCTGCGAACCGACCGGCCGGCTCTGGTGGGATCGGTGTTCGTCGATCGTGCGAGCGGTGACATCGTGCGCATGTCGTTCACGTTCACCGCCGTGTCGTATGTGGATCCCCGTCTCGACTACATCAGCGTGTCGCTCGATAACGGTCTCTGGGAGGGACGTTACTGGCTGCCGCACGAGCAGACACTCCAGATCCGACGACAGATCCCCGAGCTGGACTTTGCCGCCGGCGCGGTGATCCAGGGCCGGATGCGCATATCCGATTACGTATTCAACGACTCGGTGCCGGGAAGGCCTCCGGCCGTCGGCGTGACGGCCGTGCCGCGCGCGGAACGCGAGGCGTTCGCGTTCGAGCGCGAGATCTACGACGACCTGAACGCGGCCGGGCTCGAGCCGCCGCCGGACCTGGATGCGATTCGCCAGCGTGCGACGGAGCTGCTGGGTGCGCGCCGCCTGAGCGGCCTGCCCCGCATCCGCTTCGCGCTCGGCTCGGCATCATCGGCCCTGCGATACAACCGCGCGGAGGGAATCGCTGCGGGTGTGGGGCTGGTCTATGCGCCCACCCGGACCTGGCGCCTCGATGTGGAGGGCGGTTACGCCTTCGGGCCCGACCGCCCGTGGGCTGCCGTGGAAGCGTCGTCCGACGGCGGCTCGTCCACCAACGTCTCGTTCCGGGCGGCATACCGTGACTATCGGGATATGGGGATCGCGCCCGCGCTACCCGGCGCCGTGAATACGCTGTCGGCGCTATTCCTCGGGCGCGACTACACGGACCCGTATCACGTCACCGGCGCAGGCATTCGTCTGACACGGCCGCTCGGCCGTGCCCTGAGGATGGACGTCGAGCTCGCGGGAGAGCGGCACATCAGCGCGTCACGGACACAGTCCACTGCCCTCCTGAACGACGGCCGCGAGTTCCGTGCAGTGCGGCAGATCGACGATGGAGATCTGAGCTTCGGCGTGGTCACACTGCGCCGACCCATGCCCGACGCACGCGCCGATGACTGGTCGGTGACGCTCGCCACGGAGGTCGGTGCCTTTGCGGGCAGCTTCTACGTACGCCCGACGGTCGGCGCTGCGATACGGCGCAGCAGTGCCGACCACCGCCGCGACATCGTGGTGGCCGGATCTGCCGGCATGACGACGGCTGACGCACCATCGCAGCGACTGTTCCTTCTCGGCGGGCAGGGCACGCTGTCGGGCTATCCGTTCCGTTCATTCGCAGGCACGCGCTACGCCCTCATGGATGCACAGGCCAGCCAGACTGTGCTCGAGCCATGGCTCCGGCTGCGACTGGTCGGCAGCGTCGGTGCGGCCGGAGGCCTGCGGCCCGACGACGTTGCCGCCGACGGCGAGTTACCTGCGTGGCAGGCGTGGAACGTCCGGGGCACGGACGGGATCCGCACGAGTGCCGGCGGCGGTGTATCCGTGTTCTGGGATGTGCTGCGCATGGATGCCGTGCGCGGCCTGAACGGCGGGGACTGGCGCTTCGTCCTGAGCTTCCATCCGGACCTGCGCGACATCAGCTGAGTGCTTCCGTCACGCGCTGACTCGACCGGAACCAACCAGCCGCAAGCCTGACAGAGTGTCTTGACCCGCGCAGCGCGGCGCGTGCACATTGGTCTCCTCACTCCTGGCCGGATCGTCCTCTTCAGGGCTGTCTTCATGAGAAACGCGGGGCGCCAACGCGGCGCATCGTGGATCGGCTCCTTGTTCGGTGTGACCGCACCTGGCGAGCTGCGCGGCTTCCTTGCGCTCATGGCTCTGTTCTTCCTCATTGTATGCGCCGTCGGCATCCTGCGCCCGATCAAGAACGCCCTCGCGCTCGACGGTCTGGGAGCGACGGACTTTTATCGCGTATACCTCGTCAGTGCCGCCGTCGTCCTGTTCGTTCCCGCGTTCAACCGCATGGCCGATCGACTCCCGTGGCGAGCGCTCTTCGCCGCAGTGGCGCTGTTCTTCGCTCTCAACCTGGTGCTCTTCCGGCTGTGGTACGTGGAGGGAAGCGCAGCGTTCGGGCTGATCTTCTACGGCTGGTATGACCTCTTCGCAGCCGCGCTGGTCACGCAGTTCTTCATGGCCACGCAATTCTACTTCGACGCGCGTTCGGCGCGGCGCGCCTATCCGATCATCATTGCCGGCGGCTCCATCGGCGCGACGATAGGCGGTGGCATCACCGGGTTCTTTGCCCAGTCCGTCGGAACTCCCAATCTGCTCCTGGTGGCTGCGGTCTTCATCTCTGCATTCGCCTTCTGCATTCCCTGGGTCCTGCGAGATGCCGCTCCACGTGCGGAACATCACTCGGCCGCCGCTGCACCGTCGGGCACGTTCCGCGAGATCTTCTCGCATCGCCAGGTGCGGCTGATTGCGGCCGCGGTCCTGCTCACGGTGATCGTGAAACAGCTCGTCGATTATCAGTTCAATGTGGTTACGAAGGATGTATTCGAGACGCGTGACGCCGTGAGCGCCTTTCAGGGGAAGTTCAACGCAGCCACGCAGTGGCTGCCGCTCATCGTGCTCGCTGGACTACGCCCTGCACTGCGCCGCTGGGGGATAGGCACCGCTGTGCTGCTGTTGCCGTTCTTCATGCTCGTGACTACCGCCGGCCTCGCACTCATGTTCGGCCTCGTCGCGGCCGTCGCCGCCAAGGGTGCCGAGACGAGTCTCCGCTATTCGGCGGAGCGCACGGGGCGTGAGATCCTGTACGTCCCGGTACCGGACGAGATCAAGCTCAAGGCAAAGGCATACATCGACGTCGCTGTCGAGAAGGGCATCGGCAAGGTAGCATCCGCTCTGCTGATCATGGCGCTGCTGCCCATCATGGGCTATCGGCAGATCGCCTGGGTTGCCGTCGGATTCGCCGCGCTCTGGCTCGCGCTGGCGATCTCCGTGCGGCGCGAGTATGTCCTCACCCTCGCCCGCTCCATTGAAGGTCGGTTCGCCAGTCTGCGCGGCGTCTACGCATCGTTGCTGGATGCGAACACCCTGCCCGTGCTGCGCGCCGCCCTCACGCATCCATCCCCGTTGCGTGCGGCGTTCGGGCTGGAGCTCGTCGAGCAGCTTCCGCCGCGTGATGTCAGCGCCGTAGCGCCCGAGCTCAACGCGCTCACTGCGCACCCGGAGGAGCACATCCGGGTCGCGGCGTTGAAACAGTTCGCGCGCGCTCCCGCGGGGCTGAACACTGCGTGCGTACGTGATCGGCTGCTCGATTCGTCGGCGGAAGTCAGAACCGCGGCGATCCACGCCCTGCTCGCGGAAGCCGGTGACGGCGCACCGTCACTGCTGCATGAGCTCCTGCAACAGGAGCGCCCGGAGGTGCGGATCGCTGCGCTGAATGCAGTGATCGGCAACGGCACTGCTCCAGCCCTGCGTGCCCGCGTGCGCAGTTATGTCGAGTCGCAACCGGTTCCCCCGGACGGCGGGTCAACAGAAATGCGCGTCGAGCGCGCACTTGCCGCTGCGGCGGTGCCCGACGGCGCCCGCCAGCTTGCGCCGCTGCTCCATGACCCCGACGCCGGCGTGAGAGCGGCAGCCTTGCGTGCCGCCGGCGTGCTCGGCGCGGTCGTCTACGGCAGAGATATGGTCGCGGCTCTTGGTGATCGCCGCACCCGCGACGCGGCACGCCATGCGCTCGGTCAGCTGGGCGAGCCTGCCCTCGAGCCGCTCGCGCAGGCACTCCTCGACCCCCGCACCGACGCGACCGTGCGCCGGCTTGCGCCTGCCGCGCTCGCCCGCATGCCCTCGAGGCGTACAGTCGACCTGATGCTGCGGCTTGCGCTCGCCCCGGAAACCGATCAGCTGCTGGATCATCGGACCATACGCGCACTGAGCAAGGTCCGCGCGCACAACCCTGACGTCGTCTTCGACCGCGAGCTCGTGGATCGCCTGGCGGCGGATGCCTGCGACGCAGCCGCACGTTACGCCGCGGCGCGACCGGCGGCACGCGCGGTCGCCAGCGGGGGCAATCGGTTGGCTGCACTGTTCGTCGCCGCCCTCGACGACGCCTGGGCGGAACGCCGTGAGGGCGTATTCCGCTGTCTCGGCATGATCCACCCGCCGGCAGCCATCCACAGCGCCTACGACGCACTGGTTCGCGGCGGATCCAGAGAGCGCGCGAACGCGCGCGAGTGGCTCGAGCACACGCTCGGAGTGTCGCAGTTCCGTCGGCTCTCAGCAGTGCTGGAGCCGGCGACAACCACAGTCACCCCCCGTACACCCGAGCTGCTGCTGACGGATGCGGACCCATGGGTCGCTCTGCTCGCGCGCGCACTTACGACTCCCGCGGAGAGGGACATGGAGCTGATCGAGAAGGTATTTCTGCTGCAGCAGGTGGACCTGCTGCAGGATGCGCGTGGGGCCCACATCGCATTGCTGGCCTCCATTGCAGAGGAGGTCGCCATCCCGGCGGATGCTGTTCTGCTCGAGACCGGCGCCGTTCCCGACGCGATGTATGTGGTCACCCGCGGTTCGATCCGGCTGCACGGCGGCGGGCACAGCATCAATGCGGGGCCCGAGTATGCATTCGGCACCTGGGCACTGATCGATGATCAGCCGAGCCCCGTATCGGCCACCGCAGTGGAACCGTCGCGCGTGCTACGTCTCACACGAGACGACTTCCAGGACCTGCTCGCCGATCACCCGGAGCTGGCACTCGGACTGTTGCGCGGCCTCGCGCGCCGCATGCGGAGGCTGGTTGCATAGCATGAACGATACCGTGATGCTGGTCGACGATGAGCCCATGGTGGCTCTGGCGCTGCGCAGCTTTCTCGAGCTGGAGACCTCCTACCGCGTGCTCATGTTCACCTCGCCCGCGGCCGCCCTGGACGCGCTCGTGCACGAGCAGGTCGCCGTCGTGATCGCCGACTTCATGATGCCCGGAATGGACGGCGTCACATTTCTGCGCAGGACGCGCGAGCTGCGGCCTTTCACCACGCGGGTTCTGCTCACCGGGTATGCGGACAAGGCCAATGCGATCCGCGCCATCAACGAAGCAGGTCTCTACTACTATCTCGAGAAGCCGTGGGACAACGATCAGCTCAAGGTGATCGTTCGCAACGGAATCGAACGTTCATCCCTGTTCAATGAGCTGGACATGCGCGTGACCGCGCTCGAACAGGCCAACATGGAGCTGCACGGGCTCCGCGGGCGCCTGATGCAGGCTTTCCTGTGACGGAGGATACATGGGCGGGCGGAGCGGCTGCCGCAGATGCCGTTACACATGCACGTCTCGCGGCGCTCGGTATGCTGGTTGCCGGACTCGCCCACGAAATCAATACGCCACTGGGCACACTCAACAGCAATCACGATGTTCTGCGTCGTGCCCTGCTGCGTCTGCAGGCGATTCTCGCAGATGAGGTCGTCGAACCGCACGAGCTCGACGAGGTCCGACGCGTTGTCGCTGCGGTTGACAGCATCCTGCACGTCAACGACATAGCGGTCGAGCGGATGGTCTCGCTGGTGGGAAGTCTGCGCAATTTCGGACGGCTGGACCGCGCCGAGATCGACGTCATCGATATCCACGCCGGCATCGACGACACCCTGGCGATCCTTGCCCATGAGCTCAGGCCGCTCTCGGTAATTCGCGAGTACGGTGATGTGCCGCCCGTCGAATGCCACGCGCAGCAGGTCAACCAGGTATTCATGAACCTGCTGCTGAACGCCCGGCAGGCCACACCGGCGGGAGGCACGGTTACGATCACCACCTGGGCCGGGCACGAGCATGTGAATGTCATGGTGGCGGACACCGGCTCAGGCATTCCTCCCGCCGTGCTGCCGCACATTTTCGAACCTGGTTTCACAACCAAAGGCGGACGCGTCGGCATGGGCATGGGACTTCTCATCAGCCACCAGATCATCGATCAGCACGCCGGCGCGATCGCCGTGAGAAGCACACTCGGCGCCGGCTCGGCCTTCACGATAACGTTGCCGCTCCGCTATCGCGGCACCGCCCGCCAGTAACCCTCGAACGAGGAGCCTTCCATGATGAATGCTGCCGGATCCGCTGCCGTGATGCTGCTCGGGCTCACGGGCGCTGTGCTCGCACCGCTGCCCGAGGCCCACGCTCAGACCGTGCACTACACCATGCCGATAGCGGAGATCGAGGCTCGGCTTCGTACCGGCGACTTCACGATCATCGACTGGCGCGGCTCGAGAAAGCCGGAGGATCGGACACAGCGGGTGGCCCTCGAATTCCCGGACAGTGCGCTGATCGTCGCCAAGTGGGCTGGTGCCCCGTCCGGCGGTGCCCGTTTCAACAACGAGCCGCGATACGAGCTCGCTGCGTACGAGATACAGAAGCTGTTCCTCGATCCGAGCGACTACGTCGTACCGCCCACCGTCATCCGCGCATTCCCACTGACTTTCGTCGCCGCGCAGGTTCCGGATCAGCGGCCCACGTTCGGCCAGGCGCCGCTCTCCGTAGTGGTCGCTCTCCAGTACTGGCTCCACAACGTCCAGGCGACGGATTTCTGGCACCCCGAACGAGTCGAAACGGATTCACTGTACGCACTGCGAATCGCCAACTTCAACATATTCACGCATCTGATCGGTCACATTGACGGCAACATTGGCAACTTCCTGTGGTCCACCGAAGAGGAGGACCCGCACATATTTTCGGTCGACAATGGAGTCAGCTTCGGCAGTGAGCCGAGCGACAGGACGGACGAGTGGAAATTCATGCGGGTTCGGCGACTGCCGCGCAGCACGATCGAACGGCTCGAACGGCTGACGCACGAGGACCTCGAGGCCGCACTGGGAGTCCTGATCGAGTTCCAGATCCGCGATGGACATCTGATCGAGGTCGAGCCCGGCGAGAACTTCAGCAGGAACAGGGGAGTAAGAAGGAACGACGACCGGATCCAGTTCGGCCTGACCGCGCGGGAGATCCGCGAGGTGGACTCTCGCCTGAGGAGCCTGGTGCGGGATGCAAAAGGCAGCAGATACAAACTCTTCTGACGTGATGATGCGACCCCGGCCCGCTGCGGCCATAGCCATCTTCGCGCTCATGGCGTGCTCGGCTGCGATCTTTGCCCGGTCGCAGCCGGACATCGCGGGTGAGAACGGGCTGTGGTTGAGCGTCACTGATGATTCGGTCGTCGTGCACTGGCTGACCGCCATTCCGGCTGCCGGCTCGCTGGCAGTTGCCACGCCCACCGACACCGCGCGCTTCAGCACTCCCGCCGGCCAGGCACACCGGGCTGTGCTGTCGCCGGCACCAGCCGGTCCCGTGACGCTGCAGTATGGCTCGGCCGACGCGCTTCACACGACGTTTGTGGACCTGACGCCCGTCCCCCGCCGGGCCGCGATACTGGCGGCGGTTGACAGTCTGTACATCGTCGGCGACACGCACGGTGACATGGCCGCTCTGACGACGGGCCTCACCGCTGCAGGCCTGATCGACGAAGGACTGGCATGGACGGGCGGGCGCAGGCATCTGGTGTTTGCGGGCGATCTCACGGACCGCGGTCCCGACGTTCTGCGTCTGCTGTGGTTCGTCTACCGGCTGGAGCGGGAAGCGGCCGAGGCGGGCGGCGCCGTGCATGTATTGCTCGGGAATCACGAGATCATGGTGATGCTCTCCGATCTGCGATACGTGCACCCGAAGGAAGCGCAGGTTGCCGAGCTGCACGGGGCATCATATCAGCAGCTGTTCGACGTGCGCGAATCGTTCCTCGGCCGCTGGCTGGCGTCGAAGCCGGCGGTCGTGCGTACCGGGGATGTGCTCATCACGCACGGCGGCGTCACCACGGAAACCGCCCGCCTGCCGCTGCAGGCGTTCGATGACACGCTCGCACAGTATATGGGCGAGGACCTTTTCCACCGCTGGGCCGACACGACGTTCCACCCCGCCCTGGACTCCGCGTCCTACCAGGTGCGTGAGGACTTCTTCTGGGGCCCCCGCTCCGTCTTCTGGCATCGCGAGTACGTGCAGTCGGACACACTTGCGACGGAGCTCGACCAGGTGCTCACGGAGTGGGGGGCATCGATACTCGTCGTGGGTCACACCGCCGTACCGCAGATCGAAGCCCGCTATGACGGGCGCCTGATTGCCGCGCACACGAGACGCTACGGGGCCGAGCTGCTCCTGCTCGCGCGCGCCCCCGCCGGCTGGGAGCGGTATCGTATCACGGCCGACGGCCCGCCTGAACGATTCTGACCGCCGGTGCCGCCGGGCGGGCGGCGGCACCGTTCACGACTGCCGTCAAACGGCCGCTTCTTCTTCCTCCAGCTCCGCGGGGGCGGTGCGGCCGCCGGGCGCCCCGAGCATCAGCAGCTCGCGCACGTGTACCTCCGCCGTGGGGATCGTGACGCCATTGCGCTCGAAGCTGTCGTACTCGATTCGGCCCTCGACATAGACCCGGTCTCCCTTCCGGACATAGTCCTCCGCGATCTGTGCGAGCCGGTCCCACAGGGTGAGACGATGCCACTCCGTGCGTTCCTCCATGCCGCCGTCGCTGGGAAAGCGGCGACTGGTTGCAAGGGATACGTGAGCGACCTTCGTTCCCGTCGTGGTCGTCTGCACGTCCGGATCACGACCGACGTTGCCGACGAGGATGACCTTGTTCACTGAGCGACTCATGTTCGCGCCTCCTGGTGAGTGAAATGGACGGCGCCAATCTTCACTCGTAATCGGGGCACCTCCATAGCCAGTCGGAGCGCCCTCCGGAATTCACAAACCTTGACACCCTGAGCCCCCTCCCTTACCATTCGCGGACAACTGAATCGTGGTGATTTGCCGCCGCTTGCAGCCACGTAAAACAAATGCTAAAGAGCACTGCCCGGCGGCACAGGTCGCCCGGGCTTTTTTCGTTCAAGGAGCCGTAATGATCCGCACCGCGCACACCATGTACATGCGCCTCATGCTCATGCGCCGTTCTCCCGTGGGAGAAGCGGCCCGGCGCTGTCGTGTGCGAGTGCGGTAAGACCGGCTCGAAACAGGAAGCGAACCGGCCCTCTCCCAGCGAGAGGGCCGGTTTTTTTTATCACTGCACCCGAGGAAAACGCACATGTCCGGACCACAGACAGCAGTCGCAGCCCCGCGTACCGCCGACGCGTACCGAGTGAGCGGCACGTCCCCGGGGACGTCCGCACGTGCAATCGCGATCGCTCATCCACGCGGCACACCCGTGCCGCTCGACGGGCCCGTTTCACGCCGCGCCTACGATGCGGTCCATCTGCTGGGCGCCGGCGCGGTGGGACGCGCACTGCTGGAGCGATTCCGCAATGACCGACGCCGTATCATCGCCGTATCGGACTCGACGGCGACCATTCACGATCCGTCGGGAATCGACATTGATTCCGTTCTGGAGTGGAAGCGTGCGGGGCGCTCCCTCCGCGATCGTCCGGACGCACTGAGAATCCCCGCCGCTGCGGCGATCGCGCTGGTGGATGCGGACATCGTTGCGGACGCCAGCTCGACTGACCTCGAGCGCACGGGGTGGACGTCGGCGCTGAGCGCAGCGCTCGCGCGCGGTGCATGTGTCGCCTCAGCGGCGAAGGCTGCGCTGTGTGAGGCGGGTGCAGAATGGCTGACGGGCGAGCATCTCGCGCGGGTCGGCTGTAACGCAGTGCTCGGTGGTACCGGTCGCAGCTTCGTCGCCGATCTGCCCGATCTGCGTCAGCGTACGCGGGCGCTCGCGATCGTCGGTAACGCCTCGACCACGACGATCCTGGAGGTGATCGAACAGGGAGGCACGCTCGATGACGGCCTCGCCGAAGCACACCGCGCCGGTTACCTGGAACCGGACCCGACCCTGGACCTGTGCGGCGCGGACGCCGCGGTGAAGCTCGCGATCGTCGCGGGCATTGTCACAGGCCGGCGCATCGATCCACGTACGATTCCGTGCGACGATCTTCGGCTGCTCGACCCTGTCATCGCGCGTGCCCGCGTCCGGCGCAACGCGACAACGCGGCTGGTCGGACGCATGGCCGACGACGGCAGCCTCCACGTGTGCTACGAGGAGATCTCGCGGGATTCGATTCTGGCGGCGCCGCGAGGCCGTGTCATTTACGAATACCGGCTCGCACGCGACGAGCGGCGTCTGCACATCGGCACGGGCCTGGGAGCCGATGCGACGGCCGGCGCACTCTGGACCGACATCCGCGCGCTGGCGGGCGCGGCGCAGACGGGGGCGGCTCGATGAGCACCGTGATCGCAACACAGCAGAGCACGATCATCGAGATCGGGTCACTCGAGCTGGAACACGGCGGCGTCATCGACGATGTCCGGCTGGCCTGCTCGATTTACGGTGACAGTGCCGCGCCTCCCGTGCTCGTGCTCGGCGGTATCTCGGCGGGGCGTAACCTGCTGGATGCCGCCGACCGTTCGGCAGTCGGCTGGTGGCCGGGGGTCGTGGGGCCATCCATGGCACTCGATACGCAGCAGTACTGCCTGATCGGAGTGGACTACGTCGGCGGGCGCGGTGAATCGTCCCGCCCCGAACCCGGTGACAACTGGCCGGCCTTTACGACGCGCGACCAGGCAGCCGCGATCAATGCCCTGCTCGATTCGTTCGCCATCGACCGGCTCCACGCGGTGGTTGGAGCATCGTACGGCGGCATGGTCGCACTCGCGCTGGCGGAGCGGTACGGCGCACGCGTAGAGCGACTGATCGCGCTCTGCGCCGCGCACCGGTCGAATCCGATGGCGGCCGCCCTCCGCTCCATCCAGCGCCGCATCGTTCGCCTCGCCGCATCGTCGGGCACGGCCCAGCAGGGCGTCGCGGTCGCCCGCGCGCTCGCGATGACGACCTACCGCACGAGCGACGAGTTCGACGAGCGGTTCCGGGGCGAGGGCCGGGTGGTGAACGGCGTGGCGCATTTTCCGGTGGACGCCTACCTGGATCATCACGGCCGCGAGTACGCATCGAGCTTCCCGGCCGCGTCGTTCCTGACGCTGTCGCAGTCACTGGATCTGCACCGTATCGATCCGCGACGCATCACGACCGACTGCACCCTCGTCGCGTTCGACTCGGATGCGCTCGTGCCCGTGCGCGACATCCGCGCACTGGCCGATGCCCTGCCGCAGGAGCCGGATCTGCGATGTATCACGTCACGCTACGGTCATGACGGCTTCCTCAAGGAGACGCATGCCGTGTCGAACGCGATTGCCGCGGCGTTGAATCGTGAGCCGCGCCCGGATCGTCGCGCGTCATCTTCGACGGACTACGCGGAAGTCGCGCAACCGCTCGGGCGCGCGCCCGCGCACGCTCACGCGCACGGGACACAGGTACCGTCGCCCGCCGGAGGACCGCCGCCCTGCGGCCCGGACGGACAGCCGGTCACACATTACGCCGCGCGCGCGTCGGGCGCCGACCGTGCCGCCGCAACCGGAGCGGCCCGGGCCGGCATCAGCACCGACACGCAGTACGGAGCGGTCATCCCTCCGATCCAGCTTTCCACCACGTTCACATTCACGGACTTCGGCGTTAAGGGCGCGTACGACTACACGCGCTCCGGTAATCCGACGCGCGACCTGCTCGCCGGCGCGTTAGCGGAGCTGGAGCGGGGCGCAGCGGGTGTGGTAACCCCCACGGGCATGGCTGCCATCGCCGTGACGCTGCAGCTGCTCCGGCCCGGTGACCTGCTGCTCGCGGCGCACGACGGTTATGGCGGCACCTACCGCCTCCTCCAGGCGCTCTCACGGCGGCATGCGTTCGACGTGGAATTCGTAGACCTGACGAGTCCCACGGCCGCTGAACACATACACGCGCGCAAGCCGCGCATGGTGTGGGTGGAGACGCCGAGCAACCCGCTGCTCCGCATCACCGACATCGCCGTGATTGCGGCTGCCGCACGCGCCGTGGGCGCACTGTGCGTCGCGGACAACACCTTTCTTTCGCCAGCGCTCCAGACGCCGATCGAGCTCGGTGCGGACATCGTGGTGCATTCGACCACGAAGTACCTGAACGGGCACAGTGATGTGGTGGGCGGCGCGATCGTGGCGCGTGATGTGGGCATTGCCGAGGAGCTCGGCTGGTGGGCGAACTGCACCGGCGCAACCGGATCACCGTTCGACAGCTACCTCACGCTGCGCGGTCTGCGCACGCTGCATCCACGCATGCGCGCGCACGAGGAGAACGCGGCTGCCGTCCTGGACGTGCTGCACGCGCACACCGCCGTGCGGGCCGTCCACTACCCGGGCCTGCACACGCATCCCGGCCACGAGACGGCCGTGCGCCAGCAGCGCGGATTCGGCGCCATGCTCAGCTTCGAGCTCCACGGCGGTGAGCCAGCCATCCGCCGCTTCATCGGCAGCCTCGAGCACTTCTCCCTGGCCGAGTCGCTCGGCGGTGTCGAGAGCCTGATCGCGCACCCCGCCACCATGACGCACGCCGCCATGGACGCGGCTGCACGCCGCAACGCCGGGATCAGCGATGCGCTGCTGCGGCTCTCCGTCGGCATCGAGGATGTCAGAGACCTGAGGAGTGACATCTCCCGCGCGCTGGAGCGCGCCGCGGCAGAAATTGTTGCCTGAGCGCGAGCACCTGCTGGCGCTACTTCAGACGCACACGCGCGACATGCGTCCCCGTCGCGTCGCGCATGGACAGGTAGACGACCCTGTCCCGACCGAAGCCGACGAGAGAGTAGTTCGGGGGCAGCTGGATCCGGTTCACCAGGACGCCGTCGCGGCTCACGATGTCGTAGATCGGACCACCGCGCACCGGCTGCATCGGATTGGTACGAATCCACAGGTTGCCTTCCTGATCGGCACGCGTCGCGCCGACCGGTATTGGAGGGCGATAGTCCGGCAGCTCACTGGCCTCGACTACCTGGATCAGCCGCGGCTGCGGGGGCGGCGGCGCCACGCCTCCGGCGACGACAGGTGGCATCGGTATGCACGATGGACCCGCCGGTCGCGCCGGACTCTCCGCGGCTGACACCGCGCCCGGCGCGGGCGGCGCGGGCGGCGCTCCTGGCATGGCGGGCTGCTCTCCGGGAGCGCACGCAAATACATAGTTCTCCGGGAAGCCGACGCCTTTCGGCAGGATCCAGTCCTTCGGCAGACCCGGCGGCAGCGTGAAGTCCTCCGGCACCACGAAGTTCTTCGGGTAGGGTTGTCCGTACATGTTCGACCAACGGATCATCGAAGCGACGAAGGACGTAGTGGCGGACCTCTGCTGCGCCACGCGTACCGAATCAATCATTCGCTCCTTGTCGTCATCGGTCAGTCGCTGCCAGTCGAAGGGCAGCTTGGCCGAGCGCGTGATGGTGCCGTCCCGTGTGTCCATATACTCGATGCTGTAATCCTGCGCACGCACGAACTCCACAACGCCGTCCGGCAGAACCGCCCAGTCGTCCGTGACGGGCAGCGGATAGATGATCTGCTGCATCGAGAAGCGGTTCTCGATGCCCTGCACGATGCGATACTCCTGCTTCGGTATTCGCACCGCTCCCAGTGTGTCCATCATGCGCGTGTCCAGATCGAACGCCACGACGAATGCAGAATCGGGCTGTGGCGGGAAGTACGGCACGTCGCGGGGCGGCGGCACGGCGGGAGGTGCGGGCCGCGCGGCGATGCGATAGACCAGCCGGCCACGAGCATCGATACCGGGCACGCCGAAGGACGGGACCAATGCATAGTTGATGTCCTCGACACGCCAGACAGAGCGGATGCGGACGAAGCGGCCCTGCGGATCGAACACCAGCATGGAATAGGAGCCGGGGTCCACGAACAGCACGGTGTCAGCGCGATAGGTCAGGAGCGCCCCGCTGCGCGGCCCGTAGGCATTGGCGATCTCCGAGAGCGAGTCCAGCAGCACTTCCTGCACGGCCATCGCGGTGTCCATCAGCAGCAGGCGGCGCCCGGCGCCGTCGTTCACCAGGATGCGGCCGTCGGGGAGCTCGTGCACGTGCGAAACTGTTCGCAAGGCCTCCGTGGAGACTGCGGATGCGGTCGTGATCTGCTGGATCGGCGGACCGACCCGCGGCGTCAGGACACTGTCCGTCTGGCCGCGCAGCGATACCGGCAACGCCAGCAGTGCCACGAGCCACGCGAGGAGGCGAATCGAATGTGTATTCATCGGTAAATCACCATCATGTCCATCGACTCGAAGAACACGGGCATTCCTCCGCCCGTGAACGGCATGGATGAACCGCTGACGTACATCAGGTTGCCGTCCCGAATGAACTCCAGGTATCGCGGGTCGAGATAGTTGACCAGTCCGCTCGGCAGCTTCCGCCGCTGCTCCGCCGTGAGCAGCTGCCGCACCGCGGTGGCCAGGTCGCTCAGCATGTCCACCTGTGTGCGGCGCGCACGCAGATACGACGCATACGCGGCGCCTTCATCGAAGTGTTCGGGCAGGTCCGTGAAGCCACGGGCAACCGGCCGCCACAGCGAGTCCGTGCGGTACGTGTAGCGCCGGTTCATGGCGGCGATACTGTCCGCCTGCAAAGTATTCAGCCGGAGCGAGTCCTGCTGTCGCAGGATCGTCGACATCGGGTTGGGCAGGCTTGCGCCCATCGAACGGAACGCCTGCTCGGGAAAGCGCTGGCCCGGCATGGTGCGACCGGAGCGCAGCTGCTGCGACAGCATCTGCCGCTCGCGGCTCGGCCCCAGGTCGAGGCGAACGCTCGCAGTCAGGATCACCGGCTGTCGCAGCGTCATGAACTGCGGCCGCGTCGCGCCAAAGCGCTGGTTGACCTCGTACTGGTAGCGCTGCGTGGCGGCGTCGAAGCCGCGCACGTACAGCAGCGACTGATCGGGTGCGGCGCTCTGGCCCCAGCCCTTCAGGTTGTCCGAGCCGTTCAGCAGCAGATCGGCGCCGCCCAGCGGATTCGTCACGGAGAACGTCACCGCCGCGCGCTGCGGCATGCGGAACTTCGCGCGGTCCAGCGTGATGCCGAGGGACGCATTGGAGCTCCACGGCCCGCGGCAGCTGTTGCGGCTCGCGATCTGTCCGACCTGCGTCTGGAGGCACTCGCGAGTGGCACCCGCGGCATGCTCGAGCAGCTGGCTCATGCCCGCTGCGACCGTTGGATCCGATGCCGACAACGGCGAGAACACGAAGGCGCGGTCGTTTGCGTAGCCGTCGCCGTTGATGTCGCCAGCGACCATTGGCGTGAACGCGTTGCCTGACCGGAACGATCCGTTCCAGCTGACATCGACGGCATCGAAGAAGCGGTAGCGCAGTGAGTAATTGATCTGATGCGGCCCCTGTGACGCCCGGGCCCACTCGATGCTCAACGGGTCGCCGGCCGTGCTCGAGAAGCCCGAGACCTGCTCCCTGATGTGAGAGTACGTGTAGGCCAGGCTCCAGCCGAATCGGGTCGGGCCTCGGGGCACGGGTGAGAGCCGCAGGCTCAGCTGCGCCGTGCGGGACTCGAGATCCGAGCGCATCTCGGTCACTCGACTGAAGTCCTGCGATACGCGGGCGTCCCGCGACGCGATGGCGCCCGTTGCCGGCACGATGCTGCCGGTAGCCACGTAGATCGGGCGGCCATCATCGCCCAGATCGAAACGCCGGACCGCATCGAAGTTCAGATCGAGCGAGCGCTGCTGGTTCAGATTCAGCGAGTACGTCCCCTCCACGTTGAGCGAGAACCGGGCGTCGATCACGCTTCCGCTCCACGACAGATTGCTGCGTACGGTTCGCGTCGGCGCGTAGTCGCTCGCGAACAGCGTCACGTTGGGAACAGTGCTCGAAAACACGGTACCGCTGGTTCCGTCGGCACAGCGATCCGGCACTGTCGCAGGATCGTCGGCATAGCCGCTCCAGTCGGGCAGCGGCACGGCCGGACCGACGCAGTTGATGTACTGCGCGCCACCTGGCAGACCCGTGTTCGACAGCGCACCCCCGATCTGTCCTGAGCTGAGGTTGTTGGTGAACACGCCAATCCCGCCACGAATCATCGCGCGCGGCGTGCGCGCCGCCCCCTCGAACATGTTGATTTCCTGTGCACGGCCGACGGTCCACGAGAAGCCGATGCGCGGGCTGAGCGACACCGGCGCGGGGACACGGTCGTTGCGACGACCGAAGGTCGTCTCGATCAGCGTGTTGTACGCGGGGGTCGTGGTGTACCGGCTGTAGTCCAGCCGCAGGCCGTACTGGAGCTGCAGGTCGGGCGACCAGCGCCACGAGTCGCCGAGCGCCAGCGCCGTGCTCAGCTGACCGGTCGAACGGCGCTCTTCGGTCAGCGTGCGCGTGAACGATGCCGGCCGTCCGGCCTCGAAGTCCTCGAGCGAGTTGAAGAAAAACGAACCCAGCAGGTTCGAAGCCTGCTCCTGCGTGTTGCCGCTGTAGCGCAGCTCCGATGTCAGCTTGATGCGGTGTCGGTTATCATTGTCGAACCACGACAGGTTGTTCTGGAACGTCCCCGTAAGCGATGACGAGGAGGATCCCATCCCCTGATTCCCGCCGAACGTCAGTGTCTGGACGCCGTTGCCGCCGTCCTCGAAGTCGGAATTCACGCGGACGCGCCCTCCCGGCAGCTCGAGATACGGGTCCCCGTAATTCCTGGATGTGTTGATGCCGGCGGATGTCTCGCTCAATACCATGCCCAGGTAGGCGCTGTGATTCGCCTGGACTCCACCGCCCCAGTCCGTGCGGTCGCCGGCCGCGGACTCGAGCGCGAGCCGGCCCGCGCCAACCGGCGACTGCCGCGACCAGTTGCCGTTGAGCGTGAGTCCCACAGACTGGCCGCTGGACGACGTGGGCGGCGAGAAATCGAAACTGGCGAACAGCGAGCCGTTGTCGCTCACCGCACTCGAGCGCGCCTCGCCTACCGCGGCGGGGATGCGATTCCCCTGGAGAATGTCGAGGAAGCGTGACACCGAGTCCATTGCAATGCCCGCGGTCTGAAGCCCGAGAGCGCTCGTGTTGAGGAGCGTGCCGTTGTCGCGCGACTGTCGGCCCAGCTGGTAGGACACGTTGTAGAATGCCTTGTTCATCCGGATGGGGCCCGAGGCCATGCCGCCAAGGGAGATGTTCGTGTAGTCGTTGCCGAGCGCGCGCGCGGCGTCGTCCGTCCACTGCACCGGCGGGCCCGTCATCACCAGGCTCATGCCGCGACTCTGGAAGTTGGAACCCGGCCGCGACGTCACGTTGAAGTTGCCGGCGCTGAAACCGCCGCGCCCCACATCGAACGGCGACGTCGTCAGCGAGCTGGAAACTGCGGCGTCGCGCGGCAGGTTGCCGAGTCCCGCATCCATGCCGTTGAGCGTGACGCTGTTCTGGTCAGGGTCGAGACCGAATACGGAGAACTGGTCCGCGCTGCCGTCGAGGCCCGGCACCAGTGTGACACCCGGCAGGGAGGCGGCCATGGCGGCGATGTTTCCCTGCAGCTCGGACGGAAACATGTCCGACCTGATGGGCCGCTCCGTGCCGCTGACATCCGGTACCTGCTGATTCCGGTTCACGCGCTGCTGCACCGCGACCGCGACCATGATGGAATCCAGCTGGACAGGCGACAGCCGCGCATCGGCTACGAGCACGCCCTCGTCCGCCAGCCGCTTGATCTGCATCTGACGATAGCCATAGCCGACAATGGCGTATCCCATCATGTAGTCGCCGGTGCCGCCCGGAAACACGATCTGGTAGTTCCCCGCCTGGTTCGTCTGCGCCTGACGCGTGACATTGCCGGGGATGGATGTCGCCGTCACCCGCACCCCCATCAGCGGCTCACCTTCCACGCCTGTCACTCGCCCGCGGATGACGTCCGTCTGAGCGGCGAGCGACGATGGCAGCAGAATGACAAGCGCCACTGCATACTGCAGGAGTCTGCGTATCTTCATGATAATATTGCGGATACGCGCGTGCGCGTTCCGGGCTTGTGAAGGAATCGGTTGCAACGGAGGGGCAGTCACCGCAGCCGGCCCCGGCTGCAGGGGCAGCCGGGTCGTGTCTACCTTATGTCGCGGACATTGCGTCGGCAAGGTTCTTGTCGCGAACGATGATGCGCCCGTCCCCCCGTGTCACTTGCAGGAGAACCAGTCCTTGCCGACTCCCGTCACCACTTCCAGCGGGACCGTCAGCTCGAACGCACTCTCCATCAGCCGCTGGATGAGCGCCCGCGCCTCCTCGACCTGGTCCACCGGCGCCTCGAACACCAGCTCGTCGTGCACCTGCAGCAGCATGCGGATGCCGGTGCCCGCGATCTCGCGGTGTATTGCGATCATCGCGAGCTTGATGATGTCCGCTGCACTGCCCTGCACGGGCGCATTCGTTGCCGCCCGCTCCCCGAACTGCCGGATGTTGTAGTTGCGGCTGTTGATCTCCGGGATGTAGCGCCGCCTTCCCGATATCGTCTCCACATAACCGCACGCACGCGCTTTCTCGATCTGCTCATCCAGGTACTTCCTGACCCCCGGGAAGCGGACGAAGTAGTTCTCGATGAACTCCTTCGCCTCGCCGACCGGGATGCCGAGGTTCTGCGACAGCGCGAACGCACCCTGGCCGTACAGCGTCGCGAAGTTGACCGTCTTCGCAGCCGCGCGCATCTCGCCCGTCACCTGATCCGGCGCGGTACCGAAGATGATGCCGGCGGTCTGCCTGTGAATGTCGGCGCCGCTCCGGAACGCCTCCACGAAAGCGGGGTCGCCGGAGAAGTGGGCGAGGATGCGAAGCTCGATCTGTGAATAGTCTGCGGTCACGAACATGAAGCCGTCGTCGGGGATGAACCCCTTGCGGATCTCCGCTCCCTGCCCGGTGCGTATCGGTATGTTCTGGAGGTTCGGGTCGCTGGACGAGAGTCGCCCGGTCGCCGCGACGGCCTGGCGAAAGCTGCTGTGAATGCGCTTCGTGCGCGGGTTGATCAGCTGCGGCAGCGCATCCACATATGTACCCTTCAGCTTGTCGATCTGACGGAACTCCATCAGCAGACGCGGCAACTCGTGGCCCTGCGCGGCGAGCTCTTCCAGAACGCTCGCATCGGTTGACGGTCCCGTCTTCGTCTTCCGCAGCACGGGAAGCTGGAGTCGCTCGAAGAGGATCGTGCGCAGCTGCGGCGTCGAGTTGATGTTGAACTCCTCACCCGCAAGCTTCCAGATCTCCTGCTGGATCAGTTCGAGGTCACGCGCCAGCCGGCGAGCCATCTCGGCGAAGAACCCGGTGTCGATGCGAATGCCCTGCCACTCCATCGCGGCGAGCACGTCGATCAGCGGCAGCTCGATGTCGCGGCACAATGCCGCCAGCTCGAAACGCTCGAGCTCCTCTTCCAGCACTGGCCGCAGCCGGAGTGCGAGATCCGCGCGTCCTGCGGAATACGGAGTCACGCGGTCCAGGTCACATTCCTCGATGGCCTTGAGGTCGCGCCCGCGGCCGCACAGATCATCCCGCGTCTGGAGTGTCACGCCGAAATGCTGGAGCGCCAGCGCGTCCAGGTCGTGATCGCGCTTGCCCGGATCCAGCACGTACGATGCGATCATCGCGTCGAACGCGATCCCGCGCAGTGCGACGCCTTCCTGCCGCAGACACAGCATGTCCTGCTTCAGGTCGTGGCCGACCTTCGCGATTGAAGCGTCCTCCAGTATGTCCACGAGCGGCTTCATCCGCGCATCGTCGAGCGCCGGCAGGTTGCGTACGCCGATCCCTTCCAGCGCCAGCATTCCGGGCGTCCGATGCCGGAGCGGCAGGTACCACGAGCGACCCTCTTCCGTGGCCAGCGCAATGCCCACGATCTCGCCGCGCATCGCGAACGGACTCGAGTTCTCCACGCGCATGGAGATGTAGCCCGCAGCCCGCGCGGCCGCCGCGATGTCGCTCACCTGCTCGATCGTATCCGCGACTTCGTAGTGCGCGTCCAGCTTCTTTTCCGGCGGTGGCTCGTCAACACCGAAATCCTTGACCAGCGTGTGGAACTCGAGCTCGAGGAACAGGTCACGGAGCCTGGCGCGATCGGGCGCCTGCACGCGAAGCGCCTCCATCTCCAGCTCGATGGGGAGATCGTCGATGATCGTGACGAGCGTCTTGGACATCCGGATGTCGTCCGCAGACGCGATCAGGGATTCACGCGCCCGCTTGTTCGTCACCTCATCGGCATGCGCGATGATGTTCTCGACCGGGCCGTATTTCTCGATCAGCTGAATGGCTGTCTTCGGCCCGATGCCCTTTGCACCCGGGATGTTGTCGGACGAATCGCCGATCAGTGCGAGGTAATCGACCACATGCTCCGGCGGGACGCCGAGCCGGTCACCAGCGTTGCCGAGATCCACCCATTCCTCATCGACACCCGCGCTGCCGCCACGACCGGGATTCAACAGGCAGATGTGATCGCCGATCAGCTGGTAGAAGTCCTTGTCGCCGGACACGATGACTGCCTCGAGGCCGGCTGCGGCAGCGCGCTTCGCGAGCGTGCCGATGACGTCGTCGGCCTCGTGATCCGGCAGCGCCAGCACGGGAATGTTGAAGGCCTTGATGATCTCACGGATCTTGGGCAGGGACCACTCCAGATCCGTCGGCATCTTGTCGCGCGTCGCCTTGTACGCCGGGTAGATCTCGGTCCGCTTGCTGTTGCCCGCGTCCAGAACCACCCCGAGGTAGTCGGGCTGCAGCTCGTCCCGCACCTTGATCAGGAAGCGAGTAAAGCCGAACGCCGCCGACGTGTTCTCACCTTTCGTCGTCAGCAGCGGCCGCTGGATCATCGCGAAGAACGCTCGATAGATGAGCGCGTAGCCGTCGATCAGAAACAGTCGAGGCCGGGTCTTGTCCGGCGTCTGCACCATCGGTCCTTCCGCGTTCCGGGTTCAGCCGGTAGCATACAGCGACCGCACGCCCTGCACCACTGAACGCGCGCACCCCTGATGAACGAGAGGCCCCGCTACCCGAGCGGGGCCTCTCTTCGTTCAACGGATGCCGGTGCGATTATTGACGCCGCAGCGTCAACTCAGGGCTCGGATGGACGGTTCACGTTCGCGGCCTGCAATCCCTTGTCCGTCTGCTTGATCTCGAACTCGACCTCCTCGCCTTCAGCGAGCGTCTTGAACCCCTCCATCGAGATCGCAGAGAAGTGGACGAATACGTCCTC
>DATHVW010000183.1:0-7958 GCA_035461085.1 Longimicrobiales bacterium
CGGCGGCACGGTGCCCGGCTCCTTCATCCGCGTCCGCGAGGGCGACCACGTGGAGTTCAAGCTCGTCAATCATCCGACGAGCGAGGTGCCGCACAACATCGACCTGCACGCGGTGACGGGTCCGGGCGGCGGTGCCGAGGCGACGCTGACGGCGCCGGGTCACGAGTCCACGTTCTCGTTCACCGCGCTCAATCCGGGCCTGTACGTCTACCACTGCGCGACGGCGCCGGTCGGCATTCACATCGCGAACGGCATGTACGGCCTGATCCTGGTGGAGCCGAAGGAAGGCCTGCCGCCGGTGGACCGTGAGTTCTACGTGATGCAGAGCGAGTTCTACACGAAGGGTGCGCACGGCGAGCAGGGCCTGCAGCCGTTCGACATGGCGAAGGCCGTGGCGGAGAACCCGGACTACGTGGTGTTCAACGGCTCGGTCGGCGCGCTGCTGGGCGACAACCAGCTGCACGCAAAAACGGGTGAGACGATCCGTCTCTACGTCGGCAACGGCGGCCCGAACCTGGTGAGCTCGTTCCACGTGATCGGCGAGATCTTCGACAACGTCTACACCGAGGGTGGGACTGAGGTCGCACAGAAGAACGTGCAGACGACGCTGGTCCCTGCGGGCGGCTCGGCGATCGTCGAGTTCCGCGCCGAAGTGCCGGGCGAGCTGGTGCTCGTGGACCACTCGATCTTCCGCGCATTCAACAAGGGCGCGCTAGGCATGATCGAGATCAGCGGTGCGGACAACACGGTGGTGTTCGAGCAGCAGGGCATGAACCAGCCGTCCTCACGGTCGGCGCAGTAGGAGTGATCGTGAACGCCTTCGCTCTCCTCGCGGTTTTCCTGCCGGTCCCGGTCGCGTCAGCCCCTGCGGCTGACGTGGCCGGCCCGGACCGGACGGCTGCCGTTGCCGTGGTGACGGCGCCGCCGGCGACCCGTGAATTCGTGCGGATCCCGGCCGGCACTCACGTCCCGTTCTACGGCGACGGTGGCAGCGAGACGATCGACGCGTTCGAGCTGGATGCACATCCCGTCACGCAGAACGATTATCTGCAGTTCCTGAAGAACAACCCGCAGTGGCGTCGCGACCGCGTGAAGGCGGCGTTCGCCGACGACGGCTACCTCCGCGACTGGTCGGCGCCGTTGCAGCCGACCGACCCTGCGGCGCCCGTCGTCGGCGTGTCGTGGTTCGCCGCGCGTGCATTCTGCGGTGCCACGGGCGGCCGCCTCCCGACCACTACCGAATGGGAGTACGTCGCGGCCGCGAGCGCCGGTGCGCGCGATGCGTCCCGCGACGCGGAGTTCCAGGCCATGGCGCTCGAGCTGTTCACGCGGCCGCGGCCCGCGACGCTGCCCGCCGCCGGCAGCGGCACGCGCAACTGGTACGGCATCCGCGACCTGCACGGCTTCGTGCGCGAGTGGGTGCTGGACTTCAACAGTGTGATGATCTCCGATGATTCACGCGGCACCGGCGGCAATGACCGGCAGCTGTACTGTGCCGCGGCCGCGAGCACTGCACGCGATCCGTCAGACTACGCGGCGTTCCTGCGCTACTCGTTCCGCGCAAGCCTGAACGGCCGCTCGACACACAGCAACCTCGGATTCCGCTGCGCCAGGAGTGTACAATGACCGCGACCATGCGCACCGCCCGGCTCGCCGCCGCCCTCACCCTGATGACACTGCTCCTCACGAGCTGCAGGGAAGCGCCCGCCGCGAACACCGCTGGCCAGGGTGCTGCCGCGATCGCGCTCGCGGGAGACGCGCAGGCAGCGGATTCGCACGCCGGCCATGGCAGCGCGCCCGCGCCCGCGGAAGCATCGGAGTTCTCGATCTATGATCTGGAATCGGCCTGGCAGGACCAGCAGGGCGCGACGCTCGCGCTCCGCGACCTGCAGAGCCGGCCCCGCGTGATCGCGATGGTCTACACGAGCTGCGCCTATGCCTGCCCGCGCATTCTGAAGGACATGAAGCGCATCGAAGGCGAGCTGCGCGCCGAGGGGATCGACGCCGGCTACGTGATGGTGTCGCTCGATCCCGAACGCGATACTCCCGCACGCCTCGCGGAGTACGCC
The DNA here is from genome assembly GCA_035461085.1 of Longimicrobiales bacterium. GTDB lineage: Bacteria > Gemmatimonadota > Gemmatimonadetes > Longimicrobiales > RSA9 > SH-MAG3. The sequence goes on from DATHVW010000183.1 coordinate 2,070, forward strand.
GCGTCCACCCTGCTCGATCCGCAGGACTGGACGCTGCTGACCGGCACGCAGGATGGCATTCTCGAGCTGGCCACCCTGCTCGGCGTGCGTTACCGCCGTGTCAGTGAAACCGACTTCGAGCACTCCAACGTCATCACCCTGCTCGATGGCGATGGCAGGATCGTGCACCGCCAGGTGGGACTGAACGCCGAGCCCGCCGCATTGATACAGGCGGCACGGAGTCTCTAGACACCGTCTCCCGCGCCCTGCTGCACCCCGTCCGTCCTCTGCGCAGGACTTGACTTCCCGCGCGCCCGTAACGCGCCCAGCAAAGCGCCGCCGACTCCGCCCAGCAGCATCACCCACATCGCCATCGCCGACCGTACCGCGCCAGTCCACATCTGCGGCGGATAGTGCAGCAGTGTGATGGCGATGATGATCGCCAGCGTGTGACCGGTCACGCCGCCCCAGAACGCGCCGCGCTGGGCGGGTGAGCGGTCGCGAAGGCGATGACCGAGCCACAGCAGCACGCCGGGCACGATCAGCAGGCCCGTGAGGAATGCCAGCCGCGCCATCACTGCCTGCTCCGCGGGAACAGCCACAGCCAATACCCGCTGATGACCAGGACGATGAGCGTGACGGCTCCGAGATCGCTCAGCAGCACCCAGTTGTCGCCGAAGATCTCGCCGGAGTGGAGCTTCTCGAGGAAGACATCATTGCGCTCGCCGACATGCAGGACGCGGCCATCGGTGAGATCGAGCGTCACTTCCGTGACGACGTCGTCGCGGAACCGCACCTTGATGAGACCGTCGCGTGGTCGCACATCCATGCGATCGACACCGGCCGCTCCTGCGGCGGGCGCCGCGGCCGCGGCGAGATCCCCGAGTTGTGCGATCGACAGTGCGTTCTGCAGCGTGCCGGTCGGCTCGTGCGGCACGTCGGGCATGAGGCCGAGCGGACGCTTGTGGTTGAGCAGGATGCCGCTGATCGAGAGCACGAGCACGATGCCGGTCGTCACGACACCCAGCCAGAGATGACCGTGGAACATCCAGCGTGCGATGCGGCGCGTGCCCGGCGTCAGCGGCTCGCGGCCACGCGCCCGCGGGAACGCGCGACGCTCTCGTGTCTCGCTTTCTTCCATTACCGCTCCATCGTCTGCATGCGGGGGAAGCGAACAGAATACCGGCATCCGCCGGCAGCCGCCACCCGGATTGGACGCCGCAGCACCGCGTAACGTTTGGTCGCCGCCGGTCGCGGTTCAGTCGTCGCCGCAGTCGAAGCTCAGTCGCGCGGACACCGCAGTCACGCCGCGGCCGCCTTCAGTCGCGGCTCAGTCGTGGAGTATCCGCTCGGGTGGATCGTCGAGGTCGTCGAACTGGCCATGCAGGGCCGCGATGACGAACAGGAGGGCGAACACACCGCCGAGCACCAGTGCGATCGGCAGGAGGAAGCCGATGGCGTTCATGATTCCTCGGCGCGCACGATGCGCTCGACGCGGAACGCGCCCCAGATCACGAGCCCGCTGGAGAGCGGCATCAGGAGTGCCGCGACGAGCGGGTTGACCAGTCCAGCGGCGGCCGCGCCGACCGCGGCGATGTTGTACGCGATGGAGCGTCGAAGATTCGCGTCGATCACGCGGCGGCAGGCCCGGGCCGTGCGGAACCCGGCGAGCATCGGGGCAACGGCGGCGGACGAGATGACGCCATCGGCGATGAGCACGCTGCTCGCCGCGCCGCTGGCCATCGCGATGCCGACGTCGGCGGCAGCGAGTGCGGGTCCGTCGTTCAGGCCATCGCCTGCGTACAGCACACGCCTGCCGTCCGTGCGGAGCGCCCGGATCCGGTCGGCCTTGCCCGTCGGGCTTACGCCGGCGTCCAGCTGTCCGATGTCCGCCGCCGCAGCCATGCTCAGTGCCGCCGCGCCGTTGTCGCCGCTCAGCAGCATGACGTCGACGCCGCGGTCGCGGAGCGACCGCACCGTGGCGCGGGAGTCCGGTCGCAGCTCATCGCTCAACCGGATCTCACCCGCCGATCTGCCGTCGGTGTCGAGCAGCCGGACCAGGCCTGCGCCGCCGCTGCGCAGCGACCACCACGCCCCGTCCACCACCCCCTCCACACCCATGCCCGGCAGCTCCCGCGCGACGCTCGCCGCCGGGAGCGGGATGCCGCGGCGCGCGCATTCGGCGACGATCGCGCGGGCGATCGGGTGGATGCTGTGGCGCTCGAGCCCGGCCGCAATGCGCAGCACATCATTGTCCGCATTGGTGACGGTCATCAGGCCGGACGTGATCGTGCCCGTCTTGTCCAGCACCACCGTGTCCACCTGGTTCATCTCCAGCAGCGCTTCGCTCGAGCGGAACAGCAGCCCGCGGCGCGCCGCCGCACCGAGGCCCGCAGCCGCGGCGAGCGGATGCGACAGCGCGAGCGCGCACGGGCACGCGACCACCAGCACTGCGACCGTGACGGGGACCGCTGCGGCCACGCCGCCCCATATCGCCCAGCCCGCGAAAGTCAGCGCCGCGACGATCAGTGTCGCGGCCGTGAACAGCGGCGCAATGCGATCGGCTGCCGTGGGCCGCGTGCCGCGGTCTGCAGCCACCTGCAGCTGCGCGGCCATCCGGCTCAGCATCGTGTCCGCACCGACGGCCATGACGCGCACGCGGACGGCGCCATCGACGAGAACCGTGCCGGCTTCCACACGGTCGCCCGACTCCACTTCCACCGGCTCCGCCTCGCCCGTGAGCAGCGCGCGCCGCAGCTGCCCGCTTCCCCGCACGATGATGCCATCCGCGGCCACTTCCTCGCCCGGTCCGACCTCGAGCGTATCGCCCACCTCCAGACCCCCGACAGGCACCGTCTCGACACCGCTCGCCGTCGTGCGACGCGCGGCGTGGGGTACACTGGCGGCGAGGGATACTGCGGCCTCTGCAGCGCGGCGCCGGCCGCGCGACTCGAGCATGCGCCCGGCCAGCAGCAGCGCGACCAGCATGGCCAGCGAGTCGAGATACGTTTCGTGCCCGGCCAGCGTCGCAATCAGACCGTGGCCGTACAGGATCGCGATGCCGAGCGCAATCGGCACATCCATGTGCAGCACGCGCGCGCGCAGACCGGCGATCGCGCCGGCAAAGAAAGGCGATGCACACCAGAGCGCGACCGGTGTCGCGAGCACCAGTGCGGTCCAGCGGAAGAGCTGGAGGAAGCGGGGCTCCATCACGTCGGTCCAGCCGGCATAGATCGAGGCGTGGAGCAGCATCACGTTCATGGCGGCGAACGCGGCGACACCGAGACGCAGCAGCAGCGCGCGGTCCGGCCGACCCTCCTCGCCCAGCGCACGCGGTGAGTAGCCGAGTGTCGCAATGCGTTCCGCCAGCTGCGCCAGGCTCGTGTCGGCCGGGTGCCAGCGCAGCGTTGCACGGCCCGACGCGTAGCTCACGTGCGCGTGCGTGACGCCCGGCGTAGCTTCCAGCACGCGCTCCACCACCCACACGCAGGACGCGCAGCGCAATCCGTCCACGCGCAGCCTGACCTCGCACAGGCCGCCCGGCAGCGGCTCCACCGGCACGGCCGACCAGCCGCCGGCCACAGGCTCCGGGCGCGGTGCGAACGCGGTGCGCTCCTCGTAGTAGCGTTGCAGGCCCGCGCCGTGGATGATCTCGTACGCGACCTCGCAGCCGGCGCAGCAGAACGCGTCGGTTGCGGCCTCGACTGCCGTCCCGCAGTGCGGGCACTGCGCAGCCGGAGTGCCTTCAGCGATCCGAGGTCTGGTACGATGGGACAACGGTGTCTGCGCCTTTCACCGCAATGGTGATGAACGCGATGTTGACGAGGATCATCATCACGAACCCGATGATGATCCCGATCACCCACGGCGACCGCTTTGTCTTCGGTCCGTCCTCAGCCGGGCGCACCGGCGCCGCAGGCGCGATCATGGGCCCGTCCCTCCTCCTGCCGTCTTGAACGTCGTGTCGAGCACCCGCTCGCCCGATTCCGACATCACGTGCACGCGCAGCGGCAGCGTGCGGTCCGTGGCGGCTGTGGCGGGGGCGCGCACGATCATCGCCACCATGCGACCTTCGGCTTCCTTCAGCTCGACCGTGGGCGTGAGAACTTCGGCATCCGCGATGCCTTCCACACTGACCGTGAACGACTGCGATGCACCCGGCCGGTTGTTGGCGAGCCGGAGCAGATAGGTGTTACGCACCCAGCCGTCGTCATCGACCGTATAGAGTGAGCCGGGCACGCGCGAGACGGAGGCCTCGAACGGGACGCGCACGGTGACGAGCGCCGCCCCCACCGCCACGATCGTCGTGAGTGCAGCCGCGTAGGCAACGGTGCGCGGACGCCAGAAGCGGGTGCGCCGGCCCGCGAGCGTGGCCAGGTTGCTGTAGCCGATCAGCGATTCATGGCCAAAACGTCCCATCACGTCCGTGCACGCATCGATGCAGCGTGCGCACGTGATGCATTCGAGCTGGAACCCCTGCCGGATGTCGATCCCCTGCGGACAGCCCGTCACGCACTTGCTGCATTCGATGCAGCGACCGTCCTTCTTCGCATCCCGGCCGCCGCGCGGATCGCCGCGTGCCGGATCGTACGCGATGATCAGCGTGTTGTCGTCCGTCATCGCGCTCTGGAATCGCGCATACGGACACAGGTAGTTGCAGAACTGCTCGCGGAACCACGTGAAGTCCAGGAACCATCCCGCCGCGAAGATGCCGACGAGTGCGTAGCTCGCACCGGCGGCGTTTCCGGACCACAGCTCGCGCGCCGGCGTGAAGAAGCTCATGAACGACATGGACACGACGAACGCGGCCAACGCGAACAGCGTCCATTTCGCCGCTTTCCGACCGGCCCGGTCCCAGGAGAAGCCGGCGCTGTCGCGGCGGATGCGCGTGGTCCGCTCACCTTCGATCCAGCGCTCGATCGGCCGCACCCATGCATCCAGCAGCACCGTCTGCGGGCATGCGTAGCCGCACCACAGCCGCCCGAACAGCGACGTGAAGAAGAACAGCGCGAATGCCAGGAACAGCAGCACCAGCACGAGCAGGATGGTATCCGTGGCCGTGAAGATCGCGCCGAACGAATACAGCCGCCGGTCGGGCAGATCGAGCATCAGCGCCGGGTTCCCGTCGATCTGAAGCCACGGCAGCCCGAACAGGATCAGGTGCAGTCCGAGGAACGTGCGCCGCCGGATGCGCTGGAACGCTCCGTCGATGTGCTGCAGGTAGACCCAGTTGCGGGTGCCGGCGAACCCGAGCATGTCAGTCGCCGTGCAGCGACAGGATGTAGGCGGCGGCCTGGTTCACGCGCTCCGGGCCCAGGATGGGACCCCACCCGGGCATGCCCTTCGCCGGGACGCCTTCCGTGATCGTGCGCACCACGTCTTCCGGCGAGTTGCCGTGGATCCACTCCTCGTCGGTCAGGTCCGGACCGATGCCGCCGCGCAGCTCGGGGCCATGGCAGGCCGCGCAGTTCGTCGTGTACACGGTCTTCCCGGCTTCCGCCATGCCGGGCGTGATCGTGAACTCGGCGGGCGTCGCGGACTGAGGCCAGCGCAGGTCGGCGGCCGCGAGCTCGGCGGCGAGAGCCTTTTCCTGGGAGCTGTCCGCGATGAAGTGGTAGTGGATCGTGTACGCGAACGCCCACACGATGCAGAACCAGAACAGACCGAGCCACCAGTCCGGCAGCGGATTGTCGTACTCTTCAATGCCATCCGCCTCATCGCCATGGCCGAGCACCTGGTTGGGCGGCTCCTTCTTCCTGCTCATGCATCATCTCCTGTCGTCAGCGGCAGCCGTGCCGCGTCCTCGAACCGCGCACGGTTGCTGCCCTTGTATGCCCACCAGGTCCAGCCGACGAAGCATGCGACGAACAGCACCGTCATCGCGCCCATGATCCAGGCGTTCTGCACGTA
>DATHVW010000184.1:0-8338 GCA_035461085.1 Longimicrobiales bacterium
GCCTCGACAGCCACGGTCGCGCCGGCGACGACGCCGGAGCCGGGCGAGTGGCTGGATGAGCTGACGCCGCGACAGATCGTGGCGGAGCTCGACAAGTACATCGTCGGGCAGAACGACGCGAAGCGTGCGGTCGCCATCGCGCTGCGCAATCGGTGGCGCCGTCAGCGCGTGGACGATGATCTCCGCGAGGAGATCATGCCGAACAACATCATCCTGATCGGCCCGACGGGTGTGGGAAAGACGGAGATCGCGCGTCGTCTTGCGCGGCTGGCGGGCGCGCCGTTCGTGAAGGTGGAGGCGTCCAAGTTCACGGAGGTCGGCTACGTCGGTCGCGATGTCGAATCGATGGTGCGCGATCTCGTGGACGTCGCTGTGAACATGGTGCGTGAGGAGCGCGAGGCGGACGTCGAGGAGGCCGCGCAGCAGCACGTGGAGGAGCGGCTGCTGGACCTGCTGCTGCCGCCGCCTCCCACACCAGGCCGGCCGCAGCCGCAGGCGCAGCCGGGCGAGTCGCGGCCGCGCGCGTTCGTCGTCGGGAGCGACGGCTGGACACGCGAGGAAGCGAGTGAGGATGGCGACGACGATGAGCGCGTCAAGGAGCGCCGTGAGCGCACGCGTGAGAAGCTGCGCACGCTGCTGCGCGACGGCAAGCTGGAGGATCGCAAGGTAGACGTCGAGGTGACGCAGTCCACGCCGATCGAGAACATGATGCTGCCGATGGGCGGCGGCGAGGGGATGGACAACATCGGCGAGATGCGGCAGGACATGATGCCGAAGCGCACCAAGCGGCGCACGGTCTCGGTCGCCGACGCGCGTCGCATCCTGCTGCAGGATGAGCTGGACCGCCTGATCGACATGGATGAGGTGGTGAGCGAGGCGCTCGAGCGTGCCGAGGACATGGGCATCATCTTCCTCGACGAGATCGACAAGGTGGCCGGTGAGCGGAGCGGCTCGGGCCCGGACGTCAGTCGTGAGGGTGTGCAGCGTGACCTGCTGCCGATCGTCGAGGGCAGTACGGTGCAGACGAAGTACGGCATGATCCGGACGGACCACGTGCTGTTCGTTGCCGCCGGCGCGTTCCACGTGTCGAAGCCGAGCGATCTCATTCCGGAGCTGCAGGGCCGCTTCCCGATCCGCGTTGAGCTGAAGCCGCTCACCGAGCAGGACTTCGTCCGCATCCTGACGGAACCGAGGAACGCGCTCACGCGCCAGTACCAGGCGTTGATCGCAGCCGAGAACGTGGAGCTTCGCTTCACGGAAGAGGGCGTGGCCGAGGTCGCGCGCATTGCGGCCGAGGTCAACCGCCGCATGGAGAACATCGGAGCGCGGCGGCTGCACACCGTGCTCACCACCCTGCTCGACGAGATCCTGTTCGATCTGCCCGAGAAGTCGGAGCCGGTCATCACGATCGACGCGGGCGACGTGCGCGAGAAACTGCGCAGCATCGTCGAAGACGAGGATCTGCGGAAGTACATTCTTTGAACGGATTCGGGAGCGGGAGCGTGTCTGAGCTCGTTCGAGTGGCTCCCCTGGTCCTTCTTGACTTCAACCAATTGCGAACGTGAAACGCGACTTTCTGGCGATATCGGACTTCGACACCGATGAGCTGTACGACATGCTGGAGCTGGCGCACCGGCTGAAGCGGGGCGAGTACCGGGAGCGGCCGCTGACGGGCAGGACGCTCGGGATGATCTTCGAGAAGAGCTCCACGCGCACGCGCGTGTCGTTCGAGGTGGGCACCTACCAGCTCGGCGGGCACGCGCTGTTTCTTTCCTCGCGCGACATACAGCTGGGCCGCGGCGAGCCGATCCGCGACATGGCGCGCGTCCTGTCGCGCTACGTCGATGGCATCATGATCCGCACGTTCGCGCATTCGACGCTCGAGGAGCTGGCGAGTTTCGCAACGATCCCGATCATCAATGGCCTCACCGACCTCCTGCATCCCTGCCAGGTGATGGCCGACGTCATGACCATTCAGGAGAACTTCGGCCAGGACCTGCGGCCGCGGAAGGTGGCGTGGGTGGGCGATGGCAACAACATGGCCAACTCCTGGCTGAACGCGGCTTACCGATTCGGCTTCGAGCTGCGCCTCGCCTGTCCCGAGGGATACCGTCCCGATCCTGCCACGCTCGAGCGCGCGCAGGGGGCCGCGAACATCATCGTGACCGCGGACCCGGCGGAGGCCATTCGCGGGGCGGATGTCGTGAACACCGATGTATGGACGTCGATGGGCCAGGAAGAGGAAACGCAGGCGCGCGAAAAGGCGTTCAGGGGCTATCACGTCGATGGCACGCTCATGTCACTCGCATCGGGGCACGCGATTTTCCTGCACTGCCTCCCCGCGCACCGCGGCGAGGAGGTGGCCGACGAGGTAATCGAGGGGCCGCAGTCGCGCGTATTCGATGAGGCGGAGAACCGGCTGCACGCTCAGAAGGCGATCATGGTGCGGCTGATGGGTGAAACAGCGGGCCGTGCGGGCGGCACGAAATAACGGATGGGGGAGGGAATGGCCAATAGTCTGAAGCGCACGCCGCTGTATGAGGAGCACAAGCGGCTCGATGGCAAGCTGGTCCCGTTCGCGGGTTACGAGATGCCCGTGCAGTATCCGTCAGGTATCCTGGCGGAGCACCAGGCAGTGCGGGAACGCGCGGGCATCTTCGATGTCTCGCACATGGGTGAGCTGGAGGTCCGGGGCGGTGATGCGCTGGGATTCGTTCAGTACGTCACCACGAACGACGCGAGCAAGCTCGACGTCGGCCAGGCGCAGTATTCGGCATTCTGCGGTACCGATGGTGCCGTGCTCGATGACTGCATTGTCTACCGGTTCGATGATCACTACATGATCGTGGTGAACGCATCCAACGTGGACAAGGATCGCGACTGGATCGAGAAGCATGCCGCCACGTTCAACACGCAGGTCGTCGATCGATCGGAGGATACCGGCCTGATCGCGCTTCAGGGCCCGCGCGCACAGGACATCCTGGCACGCATCACCGACGCGAATCTCGACGGCATTCGCTATTACCATTTCGCCGAGGGAACGGTCGCCGATGTCCCGGCGGTCATCAGCCGCACGGGCTACACGGGCGAGGACGGCTTCGAGCTGTACCTGCCGGCGGATCGCACGGCGCACGTATGGCAGCGGCTGATGGAGGTGGGAAAGCAGAACGGTCTGCTTCCGGCCGGTCTCGGTGCGCGTGATTCCCTGCGCCTGGAGATGGGCTACGCGCTCTACGGCAACGATATCGACGAGCGGCGCACACCGCTCGAAGCCGGGCTCGGCTGGGTGACGAAACTGGACAAGGGCGATTTCATCGGACGCGACGCCATCGCGAAGCAGAAGGAGGCGGGCGTTCGCGAGCGCCTGGTCGGCTTCGTCTGCCAGGAGCGTGGATTCCCGCGCCACGGTTACACTGTGCAGATCGACGGTGAGCCGGTCGGCGAGGTGACGAGCGGAATCGTGAGCCCGATGCTGCAGCAGGGCATCGGCATGGCGTACGTCCCGGCTGATGCCGCGAAGCCTGGCACGCGCATCGACATCATGGTCCGTGACAAGGCCATTCCCGCAGAGATCGTACGGCCGCCGTTCTACAAGGGCGGGTCCGTCCGGAAGTGAGCAGCGGAAGCGAGGGCACCGGGTCAGCGGCGTCCATGATGCCGCCGCGGATCGCCGTGCTCACCATCTCCGATGGCGTTGTCGCAGGCACGCGTGACGACACGAGCGGCGGCGCCATCGCGGCCTGGATCGAGGCGCGGGGCAGCACGATCGCCGCGCGTGACGTCGTCCCGGATGCGCCTGATCGCATCTCCGCTGCACTCCTCGTGCTGGCCGACCGCGCTGACGTGGATGTCGTTCTCACGACGGGGGGCACGGGCTTCACCACGCGCGACATCACGCCGGAAGCGACGCGTGCCGTGATCGAGCGCGATGTGCCGGGCATTGCGGAACGATTGCGCGCAGTCGGTGCAGCGGCCACGCCGTACGCGGCGCTATCGCGCGGCATTGCGGGGCTGCGCGGATCGACGCTGATCGTGAACCTGCCCGGGAGCGCCGGCGGCGTCCGTGACGGGCTTCGCGTCCTCGACGACATCATCGACCACGCCGTGCAGCTCATGCGGGGCGTGGACACCGAATCACACGACCCGCCCAATGGCTGAGACCGTACTCATCACGACGCAGGACCTCGAGCCGGCCGTTCGGCTGCGCGACGCGTTCCGGGACGCCGGCTACGGTGTCGAGCTGATCACGCCGGGCGAGCGAGTCGCCGACGTACCCGACGCGGCGCTGCTCGTGTTGACGGGCGCGCTCGACGACCGGCAGGCGCGGCGTCTGACGCGGGAGGCACTCGAGCACGACGGCCTTCCGGTCATTGGCCTGTTCGAGTCCGTCAGCACGATGACACCGGAGGCGAAACAGCGCAGCGGCATTCACGAGGGAGTGGCCAAGCCCGCCGACCCGGCGGATGTGGTGCTGATCGGGCGCCGTCTCATCGATCGTGGCCGGCTGCGCCGCGTCACCGGCATAGTCGGCGAGACGGATCCCATGGTGGAGACACTCGAACGTGTCGTCCAGATCGCGCCCGTCAGCTCGACCGTGCTGCTCACCGGCGAGAGCGGTACGGGCAAGGAGCGTGTCGCGCGTGGCATTCATGCGTTGTCACCGCGCCGGCACCGTCCCTTCATTGCGACCAACGTCGCTGCCATGCCGGAGACGCTGCTCGAGTCGGAGCTGTTCGGCCACGAGAAGGGCGCCTTCACAGGCGCGGTCGGGCAGAGGAAGGGATTCTTCGAGCTGGCGCACCGCGGCACGCTGTTTCTGGACGAGATGGGCGAGATGCCCATGGCCATCCAGACGAAGCTGCTGCGTGTGCTCGAGGAGCAGCGCTTTCGCAGGCTCGGCGGCGAGACGGAGATCGAGGTGGACGTGCGCGTCATTGCGGCGACGAACCAGCCGCTGCGCCAGCTCGTGGAGGTCGGGCGCTTTCGGCGGGACCTCTATTTCCGCCTCAACGTGCTGCACATCGACCTGCCTCCGCTGCGCGAGCGACGCGCCGATATTCCGCTCCTCGTGGAGGCGTTCGTCCGCGAGGCCAGCCGCGAGCATGACCGGCCGCGCATCACGATATCGCCGGAGGCCATGAACATCCTCATCGGCTATGACTGGCCGGGCAACGTCCGTGAACTGCGCAACCTCGTCGAGTCGATGGTCGTGCTCGCACCGGGACAGGTCATTCGCCCCGAGGACATTCCGCCGGACATCCGCGATGCGCGCGGCCGCTCCCGTCTCCTGCCCGTGCCGATCACGCGCACGGACTCCGGGGGCGATTCGGCCGGCACGCCGCCCGAGCTGGAGTTCATCTTTCACACGCTCGTGCAGCTGCGCATGGACGTGGAGGACCTGCGCCGGGAATTCGATGACTACCGCAGCACCCATCCCGAAGTGCAGAGCGGGTTCACGGGTCTCACACTGCCATCCCCGGTGGCACCCTCACGCATGCACATCCTGGATGTCGAGCCGGAACCGACCGAGGAAGACCTGGCCGCCGAACACGACGTCGTGGTCTTCCGCCCCGGCATGACGCTCGCCGACCTCGAGAAGAATGCGATCACCGCCGCGCTCCGCGAGGTCGCGGGCAATCGCAGAAAGGCCGCCGAGATGCTGGGGATGGGAGAGCGGACGCTCTATCGCAAGATCAAGGAATACGATCTCTGACCGGAGATCAGCGGATGCGCGACCGGATCCGTCCGCGCTCGTTCTCGAGAACTACCAGGATGCGACGCCACTCGTCACTCTCCTCCATCCCGTACCGTACCGTCAGAACCTGCTCGAAATCGATCTGCTCATCGAACGCATAGATCGCCGCCTGCGTTTCCTGCTGATCGAGTCGCTGACGACCCCAGCCGCTTGTGAGCGGAACGATCGTGGTCGGCCGGAGCAGGCGTGACTGGTAGACGATCTGCACATCCTCCGGCTGGAACGCTGCGTCGGGCTCGTAGCTGAAGAACGAGACCAGGAACATCTCCGGCTCGCCCAGGCCCAGCCGCGCGGCTTCCTCCGAGCGGCTCCGGCGCAGTGAGCTGAGCCTGTCGTACGTGTCCGGGGCGAGCAGCCGTATCACCGCCTCATCGAGCGGCGTCACCTTCACGAGGACGGGACCGTTACGAATCGATACCGTTACCTCGTCCTGTCGCAGCGTACCATAGCCGGCGACCACGAGCGAGTCGGCTGATCGCGCCGGTTGCGGGGTGCGGACGTCGGCGGGCGCGGCTGCGCCGGTACCCGGACCGGCCGGCGCACACGCGGCGAACGAAACCGTGCACAGCGCCAGCACGAACCATCCCGTCTCGCGCCGCGGTATGGGCTGCATGTGTGTTCAGTCTCCCGTCAGCAGGTGCTCGATGCTCTCCAGCAGCGCATCGCGGCCTTCGCCCGTCGTCGATGAGAACGGCACCACCTGTTCGGCGTCGAGACCGAGCAGGTCAGTGGCCGCTTTGAGCCGCTTCGCCCGCTCCGTCGGCTTCAGCTTATCCACCTTCGTCAGCACGATGAGCGTCGGCATCTCGATGCCACCTAGAAAGTCGATCATCCTGAGATCGTCGGGCGTCGGCTCGTGGCGAGCATCGATCAGCTGCACCACGCCGAGGAGCTCCTCGGAGCGCTTCAGGTATCCCTCGATCAGCGGACGCCACGCCTCACGCACCGGACGCGGCGCGCGCGCGAAGCCGTAGCCGGGCAGATCGACGAGGAAAAAGTCATCATCGTGGTCATCCAGCTCGGCGCGGATGCGGTAGAAGTTGATCTCCTGTGTCTTGCCGGGGCTCGCGGACACGCGCGCGATGTTCTTGCGGTGCCGCTCCAGCAGCCGGTTGATCAGGCTCGACTTGCCGACATTGGAACGCCCGGCGAACGCGACCTGCGGAAGGGTGCCGGGCGGGGCCTGGCCTGGCCGGCCTATCGCGCCGGCAAATTCGACTGACTTCAGTTTCACTGCTTTGACGGTCCGGGGCAGGGGTTGCGCACGCACCGGCGATCCCGCTGCGCCATCAGGCTTCCTTCTTCTTCGTTTCAGGGTGCAGCACCAGCAGCGGCGGCACGGTCTCGTTGACAGACTCGCGCGTGACGACCACCTCGCGCACGTCATCGCGCGATGGGATGTCGTACATGACGTCGCGCATGACATCCTCGAGCACGGCACGCAGGCCGCGTGCACCCGTGCCGCGCTCCAGCGCCTTCCGCGCAATGGCCGCGATCGCCTCGGGATCGAACGTCAGCCTGATCCCCTCCAGATCGAACATCTTCGCGTACTGCTTCACCAGCGCGTTCTTCGGCTCCTGCAGGATCCGGATCAGCGCGTCATCGTCGAGCGGGTCGAGTGTCGTGAGCACGGGCAGACGACCCACCAGCTCGGGAATCAGCCCGAAGCGCAGCATGTCCTCGGGCTCCACACCGCGCAGGGCGCTGATCAGCGAGTCCGCGGAGGCGTCCACGTCGCTGAAGCCGATCCGCCGCTGGCCGCGCCGCTGCTCCACGATCTTCTCCAGACCATCGAACGCGCCACCACAGATGAACAGGATGTTGCGCGTGTTGATCTGGATGTACTCCTGCTGCGGATGCTTCCGGCCACCCTGCGGCGGTACCGATGCCACCGTCCCTTCGAGAATCTTCAGCAGCGCCTGCTGCACACCCTCGCCCGACACGTCTCGTGTGATCGACGGGTTCTCCGACTTGCGCGCGATCTTGTCGATCTCATCGATGTAGACAATGCCGCGCTCGCACTCCGCAATGTTGAAGTCCGCCGCCTGCAGCAGACGTACGAGGATGTTCTCGACATCCTCGCCGACGTAGCCGGCTTCGGTGAGGGTCGTCGCGTCGGCGATGGTGAACGGGACCTGCAGGACCCGCGCGAGCGTCTGCGCGAGCAGCGTCTTGCCGACACCCGTCGGTCCTATCAGCAGGATGTTCGACTTGTCGATCTCGACGTCATCGAGGATGCCGTGATGATTGACGCGCTTGTAGTGATTGTACACTGCGACAGCCAGCGAGCGCTTCGCCTGCTCCTGGCCGATGACATACTCATCGAGGATGTCCTTGATCTCGCGCGGCGTCGGTACGCGCGGTACGGCTTCCGCCGCTTCCCGCTCCTCCTCCTCCGCGAGGATCTCGTTGCAGAGCGATACGCACTCATTACAGATGTAGACCGATGGGCCGGAGATGAACTTCTTCACCGACTCCTTCGATTTGCCGCAGAAGCTGCAGCGCAGGTGCTTTTCGCTCGGCATCGCCGCCTACCTCTCGTGCTTGTTCTCCTTGATCTCGTCCGCCACCACTTCTCCGCGG
>DATHVW010000185.1:0-4689 GCA_035461085.1 Longimicrobiales bacterium
TCTCGTTCGCGATCGTCTGTTGTTCGATGCTCATGATTCCGCTGAGTCCTTGCCGAGCACTGCACGCTCCAGCGCGCGCAGCCGCTTCATCAGGTCCGCCACCCGGAAAAGACCTGCCTGCGCCCGGAGCGCCTCCCGGTGCGGTCGCGCCGGATAACCGCTCACCGTTTCGCCCGGCGCCACATCGCCGAACACGCCCGCCTGCGCCGCGACAGTGGCACCATCACCCAGCGAGATGTGGCCGTTGATTCCAGCCTGTCCGCCGAATGTCACGTACTTCCCCGCCCGCGTGCTGCCGGCAATCCCGACCTGCGCGATCAGGATACAGTGCTCGCCCAGACGCACGTTGTGACCGATGTGGACCAGGTTGTCGATCTTGCACCCGTCGCCGATGATCGTGCTGCCGATCGAGCCGCGGTCGATGCAGCTGTTCGCGCCGATCTCCACGTCCGCGCCGATCACGCAGCGGCCCACCTGCGGTACCTTGTGGTGCCGCCCGTCGCGATGCGAATAGCCGAATCCGTCCACGCCTGCCCGGACGCCCGCATGCAGCACGCTGCGCGCACCGACGCTCACCCCGTCGTACAGTGTCACATGGGCGTGAAGGTACGCGTCCGCGTCGATCCGGCAAAGCCGCCCGACCACGGCGTGATGTCCCACGACCACCCGGTCGGCGATACGCGTGCCGGACCCCACCACGGCGTGCGCTCCGATGCTGACGCCGTCGCCGAGCGATACGCCCGGCTCCAGTACGGCCGTGGGGTGAACGCCCGGATTCGGCCGCGTCTGCGGGTAGAGCAGCGGGAGAAGAACGGAGAGAGCGCCGTGCACGTCGCGGACGACGATGCGTGGCATCCCGTCGCGGACGCGGCCGGCCAGATCCTCCGTTACGAGGATGGCGCCAGCCGCCGTCGTGTCGGCCTCGCCGGCGTAGCGGGGCGAGGTCAGCAGTGTGAGATCGGTGGGCGCGGCGTGATCGAGGGGGGCGGCACCCGTCAGATCCGGGTCCGATCCCCCCTCGAAACGGCCGTCAACGGCCTGCGCAATCGCTGAGGCCTTCACCGCGAGCTGCGGTGCGCTCTGCGCGGCTTACTGCTGGCCGGACGCGGCAGGTGCACCCGCCTTCAGTCGCTCGATCACGGAGGCCGTGATGTCCAGCGCCGGATCGGCCGAGACTATGGCCTCGGAGACCACGTCGAAGATGATCGCGTAGCCCTGCGCCTGGCGCACCTCGCTGATGGCGGCCTCGACGCGCTGCATGATGGGCTCCATCACCTGCTGCTGGCGCTGTGCCGCCTGCTGCTGCAGCTGTTCGGCGCGCTGCTCCCAGCCCGTGCGCTTCGCGATGATCTCCTGCTCCCGCTTCTGCTTCGCATCGGCGGACATCACCAGCGACTTCTGCTGGTAGTCCGTCATCATCGCCTGCAGCGAGTCCTGCATCGTCTGCAGCTGCCTCTGGAATCCCTGCATCTCCGACTCCAGCGTTGTGCGCGCCTCTGTGGCGCCGGGCGCTTCCTGCAGTATGCGCCGCGTGTCGATGTAGCCGATCTTCGTCGCCGCCTGGGCGGACCGGGGGGCCGACACGGCGAGCAGGCCGGCCAGCGTCATCACGGTTGCAAACAGCTTTCGCATTTCGATCCTTCTTTGTTTTGCGGGCGTGTTCGCCCCGGTTAGAATCCCTGGCCGAACTTGAAGTGCAGCTGCCAGCCCGGCTTGTCCTTGTCAAAGCCGTATGCGTAGTCCAGACCCAACGGACCGAACGGCGTCACGATCGTGGCGCCAATGCCGGCACCGCGCAGCAGCCGTGTCGGGTCCACCTCCGTCGGCTTGCGCCAGACGTTACCGGCATCGTAGAAGAGGCCCAGTGAGATGTTGTCCGTGAAGCGCACGGCGTACTCCGCCGACAGCCTCAGGTACGCATCGCCGAACCGCTGGTCCAGCGCCACACCCGATGCGTCGCGGGGGATATACCCCGACGGGGTGATCGTCGTTTCGTCGTACCCGCGGAGCGGGCGCCCGAACTGCACGCCGCCCATCCAGAAGCGGTCGAACGGGAACCGGCTCGCGTCGCCGAAAAGCGCGCCCGCCTCCGCCTGGAGACCGAGCGTGAAGCGGATCGGCCGCGCGCCCGGCGCGGACCCGCCCAGCGAGCCGACCGGCACGTACCAGGCGCCCGTGACGCTGTACTTCTGGAAATCGCCGTCGCCGCCGAAGATCCCGCCGCTGAGCGCGGCCTCCACGGACTGGCGCGAGCCGACCGTCGGGAACATCGGGTGGTCCAGTGCATTGCGGTCGAGCGACAGCGTCACCGTGCTCTGCACGCCCGGCGGCAGCGAGAAGATGTTCTCCTGGTCCTCCTCGAAGTTCTCATAGCTCGTGCGCGACAGGGCGTACCCCACCGACAGACGGCTGAAGCGGTCGGTCGGCATCGGAATGCCGAGCCGCAGCGATGCGCCCGTGCGGTGACGCCGGCCCTGACTGAACGTGAAGAACCGGTCGGTCGAGCTGAACAGCGAGATGCCACCGCTCAGGAACGTGTCGCGAATCGTCGGATCGCTGTAGCTGGCCTCGAAGTTGTTCGAATAGCGGCCGAACTCCCAGCGCAGGTGGCCGGACTTCGCCTGGCCGAACAGGTTGGGCTCATCGTAGCCGAGGAAGCCCATCAGGCCGAGCGATCCGCCGAGCGATGTGCCGAAGTTGATCGAGCCCGTCTGCTTCTCCGTCACCTCGAAGATGACGTCGATCTGGCACGGCTGGCTCGGGTTCTCGACGCAGTTGCCGACCTCCTCCATCCGCGGCGTCGGCATCGGCGTCTCGAAGAAGCCGAGGCCGGAGGCGCGGCGGTAGCTCTGAATGAGCATTTCCTCGCTGTAGATGTCGCCGGGGAGCACCGACAGCTGGTTGCGGATCACGTCCTCGTGCGTCTTCGTGTTGCCGGCAATGATCACGCGCCGGATCGAGGCCGGATTGCCTTCCATGATCTCCCAGGCGACGCGCACCCGCGGCAGGCCTGCGGAGTCGGCGGGAAGACGTTCGATGACGGGGTTGATGCGCGCGTAGAGATAGCCCTGATTAGTATAGAGGCGGCGCACGTCGTCGGTGGCAGCTTCGAAGGCCGCCTGGTCGAAGATCTCGCCGGTGCGCGTACCCTCGTCGCGCGAAGTGCCGAGGCCGAAGCCGCTCAGGAAGCCGCTGCGGCGCTGCTCGAAGTAGCGGCGCAGGTCGTCGGACGCGAACCGGCTTGCTCCGATGACGTCGAACTCGGCGAGCCGGTACTGCGGGCCCTCCTCGACGCGCACGATGAGCCGCGCCTTCCCGGTCTGATCGTCCACCGCGAGGCTGTCATCGACGATCGCCGCGTCGATGTATCCGTTGGCAGCGTAGAACGCGGGCAATGAGCCGCGCATGTCCTCGCGCAGCTGGTCATCATCGAACGTGCCGGGTCGGAACCACCAGAAGCCTTCGCTCTTGGTGTTCATCTCCTCGCGCAGCCGGCTGTCGCTGAACGCTTCATTGCCGACGAACTCGATATCCGCGATCGCGACCCGCTGGCCCTCCGCCACATCGAAGACGAGGCTGAACTCATCGCCGCCGGTCGTCAGCGGCTCCAGGCGGTGCTCGATGCTGCGCACGCGGAAGCCCTTCTCGGCCAGCAGCTGACGCGCCATCGTCTCCGCACGCGCGGCGCGCGCCGGCTCGTACGGACGGCCCGCACGCAGCCCCACCGTGTCACGGATCAGCGCACCGCTGACGTTCTCCAGCCCGCGGAACTGGATCTGCGCCACCATCGGCTGTTCCTCGACCTGGAAGCGCAGTGTGACCGGTGCGCCCGGATTGGCCGGATTGGACACCGCGAACACCTGAACGTCCCGGAACTGGCCGGTCGCGAGCAGGCGTCGAATGGCCTCGTCCAGGTGCGCGGCCATGACCGTGTCACCCTGCTGCATGTTCACGGTCGTCAGGATCTGCTCGGCCGGAACACGCCTGTTCCCCATCACCTCCACGGCTCCGACCGCCACGCCGGTCGGCGTCTGCGCGGCTGCAGGAGCCGTCAGGGCCGGCGCAACGCAGAGGGCCGCCGCCAGCGCGGCGGCCCGCCGGAAGGATCGATTACAACACACCTGCATCAGCTCACGTCTTGGTTGAAAGGACGCGGAATTCGAACGAATCGCCCGCAGGCGTCACGTCCACTTCGATCTCCTCGCCCGCCGGGAACTCCCGCGCCAGGATCCGCTCCGAGAGCGGGTCCTCGATGTAGCGCTGGATGGCGCGGCGCAGCGGTCGGGCGCCGAACTTCTCGTCGTAGCCCTTCTCGACGAGGAATGCGAGCGCGGCGTCGGTCAGCGTCAGCTTCAGGTTCTCCTCCGCGAGCCGGTCGTACACTTCCTTCAGCATGATGTGCACGATGCTGGAGATCTGCTCCCGGTTCAGCGGGTGGAAGACGATGATGTCGTCCAGACGGTTCAGGAACTCCGGATTGAACGCGCGCTCGATCTCGTCCTTCACGCGGCCGCGCATCGAGTCGTACGCGGTCGTCTCATCCTGCTGATGGAATCCGAGTGCGCCGCCCTTCGTGATGCCGCGGGCGCCCAGGTTCGACGTCATGATGATGACCGTGTTCTTGAAGTCGATCACACGGCCGTAGTTGTCCGTGAGCCGACCCTCGTCCAGCACCTGCAGCAGGATGTT
>DATHVW010000186.1:0-6579 GCA_035461085.1 Longimicrobiales bacterium
GCGGACTCGCAAGCGGTGCGTTCAACATTACAGTGAGCGGGAGCGGCCAGGCAGGTGCCGTAACCGCAGGCGGCTCGCCCGGCGTGTATACGTTCTCCGTCACGAACACAGCTGCCGAGCAGGTGACGCTGACGATCACAGCCTCAGGGGTGCAGCTGACGCAGCAGCCGACGATCGACTTCGTAGCCGGTCCCGTCTCTGCCAGCAGCGCTGCGTCGGCGAATCCGACGACCGTGCCCGCAGACGGCTCCACCGCTTCCACGGTCACGGTGACTCTCCAGGACGCGAACGGGAACGCCGTCACTGGCCTTGCAGCCGTGGATTTCGTCATCACGCCCAGCAGCGGCACAGCCGTGCTCGGCGTGATCAGTGAAACGACCCCGGGCGTCTACGAGTTTACCGTCACGAACAATGTCCAGGAGATGGTGACGATCACGATTACGGCATCGGGCATCGCACTGAACGATCAGCCGGCCATCACGTTCAATTGAGATCGCGATAAAACGCCGGGGCTCATGAGAACCCCGGCGTGATACGCCCCAATCTTCGGATACCCGTCGTCCTCAAGCCGAGGGGGGTCCGCCTAGAACACGCCCGCCCGCTGTCCCATCCAGAGAAGCGCACCGAGGCTCGATATGACGCCCATGACGTTCCTGACGTGGGTGAACCGGCTGGTCTTCTGGGCGACGAAGATGGCATCACCTGCGTTGATGCTCAGCTGATCGAGTGTCCGGCCCTCCCTGATCGCGTCGCGTACCTGCTCCCGGTCCCAGATCACTTCGCCGCCCCGCTCGACGCGGATCTTGTCCAGGTCGCCCGTGCCGGACACGCCGCCGGCGGCCATGAGGGCCTCACTGACCAGCATGTCCGAGGGGAGCATATAAAACCCTGGCGTGCCCACGGCGCCCATGATCTCGAGGCGCACGAGTGACCGGGCATGCACGACCGGATTGCGGATGAACCGTTCAATGAATTTCTGCATGTGCGCCTGGAGCTCCGAACGCAGCACGCCTTCCAGCGGCACCTCGGTCGGCGTCAGCGCCAGGCCCGGCAGCACGACGATGCGGCCCGCCACCACGTTGAACGTGCTGGTCAGGTTGGTGTGTCCCTCGACGACCAGCTCGATGCGATCCCCCACGCGGAGGTCGCCCTCGCTCAGCCGCTGCCGGATCAGCGCCGCCTCCGCCTCTGCCCGATCGCGCAGCTTGCCACTGTACGATGACGAGGTCGCCATCGTCTCGTACTCCGTGAGCAGCGCCTCGAGCTCCGGCCGCGTCAGCTGCAGGCCGGTGGGGTCCCACCCGCCGGACCCGGCTGCCGGCGGCGCGGTCTGCGCGGAAGCGGTCGCCGCGGTCACCGCGGAAAGGACAACGATCTGGAGAGTGCGTAACTTCATGGTACCCGTGCCTGGCTGCCGCGTCCGGAGCGACCGGTGCGGCGGTGATACTGCGCCGTGGCGATTAGTGTCGTGATGGCGCAGTCCTCAGGGTCGCTCGGGCGAGCGACCTCGTATTGCATTGAGTATAACGCAAGCGGTGGTGGTGCACATGCCGGCCTCAGCCCGCCATCGGCGTGCCCAGGACCGGCGGCGCCGTCGGGTCCATTCCACACATTGCCAGCAGGGTCAGCAATCGCAGCAGCGAGTCGTGCTGACCGCCGCAGACGCATCCGGCCCGACTCGCCTGCAGCTCGAGCAGGGTCCTGCGCTCGAGCCTGTTTTCCAATGGTACTCGCTTCCACCGACCGCACTCCGGGCAGCGCATCGGTTCCTCCTATTTGCAGCGTTCATCCATACTTGCACGTCACTATCGTCAAGATCGGGGCCCGACCTGATCGTTCGCTTCAAAGTCAGCAATGACACCGATTTATACATAATCGAGCTCGGCCGCGACCCGCCGCTTCGTTGCGGCACTCCAACACAACAGCGCGCGGCCCGACAACACTTCGTGTCCGCTGGCGCTGTGTGAACACCCGTTGTTCCGGTGCCGCACTTCTGTGTCCGCGCCGCACTCGCAGGTGTGGGAGACTGTTGATTTTAATGGACTTACGTAAGTCATTCAGCGCGCACAAATCGTGCATCGTCCGACCGCACTGCTGTACATCAATGTGACCACACAAGGCTGTGTAACTGGCATGGTGAATCCGGATAGCCCGTACAGGCGGCCCCCTTTCGCCCTGATCGTAACAGGACAGGAATGGGTCTCCCTCTCGATGGTCACGATCTTCTCACCAAAAGGCTATGCGGTACTGCGATCCTTCAACGGGACGCAGGCGCTGGAGCGGGTTCGCGAGACCGCGCCCGACCTGCTCGTGGTGGACCAGGAGCTTCGTGACATGTCGGGCACGGACTTCTGCCGCGCTCTGCGGGAGCAGGGTGTGGTCGGTCCGACCACGCCGGTCCTGCTGATCTCTACTGGTCCCTGGCAGAGGGAGGCCAAGCTCGAGGCGCTGCGCGCCGGGGCGTGGGAGGCGTGCTCGCTCCCCATGGACAGCGAGGAGATGTTCCTGAAGATCGACGCGTGGGTGCGAGCGAAGCTCGCAAGCGACGACACGCGTGATCAGGGTCTGCTCGATCCGGACACCGGTTTGTACAACACCCAGGGTCTGCTGCGCCGTATAGCCGAGCTGGCGGCGGGTGCTTCGCGGCACCACCGTCCACTCGCCTGCGTCGTGCTCTCCGCGGAACCGGGCACTGCCGCCGGTGCCGCTCCCAGGGCCGAGCCGCTCCCGTTCGGCTCCACGTGGACTGCCGCCAGCGTACGGTCGTTTGCGGCTACGCTGATGGCCGAGGGACGCGCGTCCGATGCCATAGGTCGCATGAGTGCCACCGAGTTCGTCATCGTGGCTCCCGATACCGACGACGACGGCGTGCTGGGCCTGGCGGAGCGGCTCAGGAAGGCGGTCGGCAGGAGTGCTCCCGATCCGGGAACGGAATGGCAGGTGCGATTCGGGTGCTACGCCGTGCCGGACATGCACGACGCCTCCATCGCGCCCACGGAAGTCCTGATCCGTGCCGCCGAGGCCCTGCGGGGTGGAGACGGCGACCAGGGCCCCGTCAGGTTCTTCACTCAGACTCCCGAATCCCGCAACTGAGGGACTGAGCTACGGACATGCAGGCTCCGCTCATCGAGCGACAGCGCTGCAACGCTCGCCGCATGGATGGCAAAACGGCTGAACTTCCGGTCCCGCAGGAAGTTCAGCCGTTTCAGCATCCGTCTCGACACGCTCTCGGAGCGCTGGTCTCAGACCGCCGTCAACCGTTCGCCGGCTGCAAGAGCTTCTCCCCCTCGTCCGTCTCCTCGCTGGTCTCGTAGTTCTCCATGTACGAATAGTACTGGTACCCCTCCACGGAGTCGAAACCGTTCAGGACGGCGCCGAGCAGGCGGACCGGCAGGCGGTTGAGCATCTCGACCTTCTGCTGGGCCATGCTGCGCTCGGTGTTGCCCGTTCGCATCACCAGCAGCATGCTGCCCGACATGGTACCGAGCACAAGGGGATCGATGCCGGCGCCGAGGGGCGGGCTGTCCACGAGAATGACGTCGAACTGCGGCTTGATCTGGGCGAGCAGAGCGCTCATGCGCGGCGATGACAGCAGCTCGGGCGAGCCGTCGCGGCGGCTGCCACTCGTGATGATGCTGAGGCCCTCGTACTTCGTCGGGCGGATCAGCTTCGAGCCGTCGAGCGTTCCCGCGAGGTAATCGGTGAGGCCGGGCTTGCGGTCCAGGCCGAACAGACGATGCATGTCGCCGCGGCGCGTGTCGCCGTCGATGATGAGCACTCGCGTGCCCAGTCCGGCGAAGGACAACCCCAGGTTCGAGGTGATGAAGGTCTTGCCGTCGCCGCTCCCCGGACTGGAGATCGTGACCATGAGCGGGCCGGCACTGCCATGCGCGTGGGACAGCCCCAGGCGCACGGCCCGGAGCGCCTCCACCACCACCTTCTGCGAGTCCGGCGCCGCCAGCAGCCCGCGCCGCGCGGTCGCCAGGTTCGGCACCGCGCCGATGACCGACAGCCCGAGTCCGCGGGTCACCTGGTCGGCGTAGCGCAGTCGCGGGTCCATCATGTCGAGCAGGATCGCCAGGGCGAGGCCGGCACCCAGGGCGATCATCACGCCCATGAAGAGCATCTTCAGTCGCGGATCCGAGACCGGCCGGTTGGGCGGGCTCGCACTGTCCAGCACCCGCAGGTCCGGCACGGTGGCGTCCGTTGCCAGGCGCGTCGTCTCGAAGCGCTGCCGCACATCCGTGTAGAGCCGCTCGGCTGACAGCTGCTCGCGCTGCAGCTTCCACTCTTCTGCCACGCGGTCGGGGATGTCCTGCATCTCGCTGCCCGCCGCACTGATCAGCTGCTCGAGATTGCGGCTCTCCGCCTCGATGTTCTGCAGGACGCGGCCGGCGAGCTCGGGCACCGTCTGGCGCTCCAGCATGGTCAGCTGATTGCGCGCCTGCGCCACCTGTGCGTGCTCGTCCGTGTACTGCTGCCGGAGCGCGCGGATGTTCGCCCGTTCCGACGCGAGCGCCGAGAGCGCCTGGTTCAGCTCCGGCGACTGCTGCACGGACGGCACGGTACTCAGCGCGTCCACCGACAGCGAGTCCTGCTCGGCCACGCGCAGCGCCGCCAGGATGCGTTCCCGGTCACGGTTCAGCGCGTCGCGCTGCATCTTCATCTGCCAGTATGCATTCGTGACCGGCGCCTGCGTCTGTGCCAGGCCCGGTGTCATCGCGAGCGGCGAGCCCTCGCGCGGCAGCGTGATCGTCTGCCCCCGGAATGCCTGCAGCGCCTGGTCTGCTATCGCCAGGTTCGTCTCCGCCCGGATGAGCTGCTGCGCCAGCAGGTCCCGCAGCTCCACCACCTTTGCATTCTTGAGCTCCGTGGCGACCTCTATGAAGCGGTCTACGGTCGTATTGACCACCGCCGCGGCCGCCGTGGGGCTGTTCGTCTGGTAGCTGATGCCGATGAACGTGCTGCCCTTCGGCAGGTTCAGCCCCAGCTGCCTGCCCAGCTCGACCGCCGCCTCCCGCGGTGTGACCACGGTGAAATCCATCGACGTGCCCGCCGTCAGCAGGCGCGGTTCGGGCTGCCAGATGAAGCCCTGCCCGGCGCCGATCCGCTCGCCCGGCCGCACCGTCTCGATCTGGAGACCTTCACCCGTCAGCAGGTGGACCTGCCTGCCATCCTTGCTCACGCGGAGCGAATACTCACCCGGGGCGAAAACCGTATCGATGGAGAACGTGCGCATCAGCAGACTGTCCTTCGCCGCATGCTCCAGGTACAGCCGCTCCTGCCATGCCACGTGGTCCAGTACCTCGAACGACCGCAGCAGCGACAACCAGTCCGCTCCGCCCAGCAGGTCCGACGACTGGATCGGGCCCTGCCCCTTGTCCTGGGCCGTCATCGATCCCAGCAGCACCGTCGCCTGCGCCCTGTACTTCAGCTCCACGAAACGCCCCGCGTACCAGCCGCCCACCGTACCCACCGCGACCAGCGCCAGCACGATCCACTTGTAGCGCAGCACCGCCGAGAGGTAGCGCTTCAGATTCACACCACCTGCCTGTTCCTCTTCCTGCGGCGGCGTCTGCCAGCCGTCGTAGGGCCGGAGTCCGCCGTCGGACTCGTCGGGGACAGGTAGGTTCATGTGCTCACTCATGGTCCATCATTTCTTTCACGGGAGTGCGTATACCGCTCTATTGCGCACCTTCGGGCAAACCGCTTGCCGCCGGGGAGCAGTGAAGTCCGGCAACGCTTTATGGCGGGTGGCCGCGAGCGCGGCCCGTGATCTATGGCGGTCCCGCAACACAAGCACGCCCGAGAGCGTTGCGCGACTCCTACACATGGGCCCGGCGGGTGGCTCCGCCGGATGCCCGAAAAACCGCGTTATTGACGCAACGCCAATGGTTTGTTTAATGTTGAGGTCGCGCCACACTGCGGTCGGTCCTGCGGTTGCATAACCCGAGTGCCGCGGATCCGGACCGGCCGAACCCCGCCCCATCAGGACCAGTCAGACTGCTGACGACGCAGCGCTTTTCGTTCCAGGCCATGCGGGCGTCGCCGGGGAGATCCGCCATGCTCGACGATCACCGTGAGCGCGTGCCCGCAGGGGTGCGCATGCCACCGCACGCGAACGGCCGCAGCCGCACAGGACGGGAAAACGTGAACGCAACAGAAATGCTGTCGCTGACGGACGATGTCAAGAAATCGATCCGCGTTCTGATCGTGGACGACGAGCACACGCTGCGCGAGAGCTGCGCGAGCGTGCTCGGCGTCGAGGGCTTCGACATCAGCGTATGCGGCAAGGGCATGGACGCGCTGGTGATGCTGAAGCGTCGTCCGTTCGACATCGTGCTGCTGGACCTGCACATGACGCAGGTTTCCGGGATGCAGCTGCTCGAGACCTGTCTCGAGACGCACCCGGAGACGATCGCGATCATCATGACCGGAAACCCGAGCGTCGAGTCGAGCATTGCTGCGCTGCGCGCGGGGGCCTGGGACTACCTGCCGAAGCCGTTCGCTGCCAGCCACCTTCAGATCCTGATCGGCCGTGCCGCGCACGCGGTGCTGGTGGGCCGGGAGTCGAAGGCG
>DATHVW010000187.1:0-7614 GCA_035461085.1 Longimicrobiales bacterium
TCAGTTCGACTTCGCCTGTGCGTTCTTCCGATCCACGATCGCGAACAGGTCCTGCTGCGTGCGGCCCTGCTGAAGCAGGTCGAGCGCAGCACGGATATGCGCGTCCTCGGGGGCCATGCGGCGGAACGCAGCGGAATCGCCGAACGCCAGCGCAGCCACTCGCTGCTCGAGCAGCCGGTCGATGAGCGGACGCGCGGCGTCGAACTGCGCGCGCGTGACCGGTACCTCTGCCTTCTCCAGGCGCGCGAACAGTGCATCCCGCCACTCCGGCGTCACCGTGAAGTCCGGTGCGGCGGCGTCCTTTACCGCGAGCGCCTGGTCGTACACCGCGACATATACCTGCGGCCCCTTCGCGCCGATCACGCGCGAGAACTCCCGCTCCGCGGCGTCCATGGTGTCGAGACGCACCGTCAGGTCCGGCGTGATCCCGCCGCCGCCGTAGACGACGCGACCCGCGTCCGACTGGAACTCCGGACGCGCCGCCGCGGAATCGACCACGGGAGTGCCGTCCTCCCTGCGATCCAGCTGGATGGACCGGCCGCTCGGCGTGAACCACTTGCCGGTCGTCAGCTTGAGCGCCCAGCCGCCGTCGAGCGGATAGATCTGCTGCACGAGCCCCTTGCCGAACGACGTCGTGCCGAGCACCAGCGCACGGTCATGGTCCTGCAGTGCACCGGCCACGATCTCCGACGCCGACGCCGAGTAGCCATCCGTCAGCACGACCATCGGCAGGTCCGTCGTCAGCGTCGTGTTGCGCGCCGTATAGACATCGGCCTTCCGCTCACGGTACTCCACTCGCGCCAGCTCCTGGCCGGCCGGCAGGAAGAGGTTGCTGATCATCAGCGCCTCCTCCAGGCTGCCGCCGCCGTTGCCGCGCACGTCGAGCACGAGAGATGTCGCACCCTTCGCCTGCAGGTCGCGTACGGCGTTGCGCACATCGTCGCTCGATGTCTCATTGAAGCTCTGCAGCGGGATGTAGCCCACGCTGCCGTCCAGAACCACCGCGTACGGAACCGCCGGCACGTGCACCACCGCGCGCTTGAACGTGCCCGTGATCGGCTCGCTCACGCCCGCCCGCGTGAACGTCGCTTCCACCATCGTCCCCGCTTCGCCCACCAGCCGGCCCGAGACTTCCTCGATCTTCAGGCCCCGCGTCGACTCGCCGTTCACGGCCACGACCCGGTCACCCGCGCGCACGCCCCCGCGCTCGGCCGGCGTGTTCGGGAACACCCGCGTGACCGTGATCTGACCCTCCTGATCCTCGATCTGCATGCCGAGCCCGCCATAGGCCGCCCGCAGCTGCTCGCGCGAGAACGTCGCCAGCTCCTCCGGCGAATACAGGTCCGCGTACCGGTCGTCCAGCCGGTCCACCAGACCCCGCGCCGCCTGCTCGTAGACCGCATCCTCCGTCAGCTCGCCGATGGCCTGCGTGTTCACGATCTGCAGAACCTGCGAGAGCAGCTTCGGACCATCATCAGGCAGCAGCCCGCGCACTGCCCAGCCACCCGCCAGCGCAGGCAGCAGCAGGAGAACAGCAAGATTGCTTCGGAGCGTGCTTCGCAAATCGACCTCTGAGATGAAGGGGCGGGTATTGCGCACCCGTTAAACAAGCTACCACCATGCGGTTGCGCAAGTTCCCAGGGGCGAGCGGGTTCGTGGCGGGTGCGTCGGGGAGGCTCGCGGCGCGGCGTGGTCAGGCGCTCAAGGGACAATGTTCACCACAGAGCACACGGAGCACACGGAGCGCTTCGCCGGCGCTGCGTCCTGGCGCCCGGCAGCGCCTGCATCCGTATTCAGTATCAATAAACGGGGCGCTTCCCGGTCCGCTCGGATCACGGCCGCCCTCCGTGTGCTCCGCGTGCTCTGTGGTAAAAAAGATTCCTGGGTTTCGCCCGCTCGTTGTTATGACACCTGAACCCCGGCCGTTCCGGCTATCGACTCGTCCCTTCCCGGCCTTCTCCCCGCCCG
The DNA here is from genome assembly GCA_035461085.1 of Longimicrobiales bacterium. Lineage (GTDB taxonomy): Bacteria > Gemmatimonadota > Gemmatimonadetes > Longimicrobiales > RSA9 > SH-MAG3. The sequence continues at coordinate 1,969 of DATHVW010000187.1, forward strand.
CGTTCGCCACCATCTTCGGGAGTGCGCGACGATCCGCCGGCCAGCCTCGACACGAGAGGATTGCCCGAAGATCACCCGAAGAGTATATTCTCCGCGTGCATCCCCGCATGCGGCGGACGTGGATCCCAGAACAAGGTGGGCAGGATGGCGACGGTCGAAGTAAGAGACGACAGGGGCAAAGCGCTGAATGTGGCCATCGCCCAGATCGAGCGGGCGTACGGCAAGGGCTCGATCATGCGCATGGGCGCGGATGGCGCGCGGGTCGTGATCGAGGCGATTTCGACGGGCGCGATGAACCTGGATGCGGCGATCGGGATCGGGGGCATTCCGCGCGGCCGCATGACGGAGATCTACGGTCCGGAATCGAGCGGCAAGACGACGCTGTGTCTGCACGTGATCGCGAACGCCCAGCGCAACGGTGGCGTGGCGGCGTTCATCGACGCGGAGCATGCGCTGGACATCGAGTATGCGCGCAAGCTCGGCGTGGACGTGGAGAATCTGCTGGTCAGCCAGCCGGACACGGGCGAGCAGGCGCTGGAGATCGCGGAGCTGCTGATCCGTAGCAGTGCGGTGGACGTGCTGGTGATCGACTCGGTGGCCGCACTGGTGCCGCGGGCCGAGATCGAGGGCGAGATGGGCGACTCGCACGTGGGCCTGCAGGCGCGACTGATGAGCCAGGCGCTGCGCAAGCTGACGGGTGCGGTGAGCCGGTCACATACGAGTGTGATCTTCACGAACCAGATCCGCGAGAAGATCGGTGTGATGTTCGGCAGTCCGGAGACCACCACGGGCGGGCGCGCGTTGAAGTTCTATGCGTCGCTGCGCCTGGACATCCGCCGGATCGGTGCGATCAAGGAAGGTCAGGACATGACCGGCAATCGCACGCGCGTGAAGGTCGTGAAGAACAAGCTGGCGCCGCCGTTCAAGCAGGCGGAGTTCGACGTGATGTACAACGAGGGCATCAGCCGCACCGGCCTGCTCGTCGACCTCGGCGTCGAGAACGACATCGTGAACAAGTCCGGTGCCTGGTTCTCCTACGGTGATGTGCGGCTCGGTCAGGGTCGTGAGAACGCCAAGCAGTTCCTCAAGGAGAGCGAGGACCTCGCCCGCGAGATCGAGGTCAAGGTCCGCGAGGCGCTCGGCACACGCGGTGTCTCGTCCAACGGGAGCAGCGGCGGAAGCAGCAGCGACGAGAGCTTCGACTAGGAGTCTTCGAGCGGAAGTCGAACCCCGCCCGGATGGACGGAGGGCGCCGGAACCGGACGAATCAGTTCCCGGCGCCCTCTGTTCTTTTCTGCATTCCGTTCCTCGTGCGAGAACGGTCGTCCCTTACCTGCGTCGCAGCAGGGTGCCGATTACGGCGCCCGCCCCGACGACGGCGAGACCTGCCGTGAGCAGGGTCTTCACCGGATCGCGCTTTACCGCGCGGCGTGCGCGTTCGGCGATGTTCATTGCACCCCGCTCCGCCGCTTCAATGGCATCCGCGGAACGCCCGTGGACATGGGCGAACGCGCGCGTGGCCTTCACATCCATGTCGTCGTTTTCCGCACCCAGGTTTTCGAGTGAGTGGACCGCCCAGTCGTAATGGCGACGCTCGTCATCGGCGGCGCGCGTCACGGTGTCACGGATATCGACCGGCATGTCCACCTCGGCCGCCACCCGGGCGTATTTGTCGCGCACCTGCATCTCGTTCGCCTTGAAGGCGAGGAGCACGGAGCGATCACTGCCGGCAGCGACGGCGCTCTGCACCGCGAGCTTGAAGACGCCGGAAAGGTGCGGGAGAGGTATCGCCATTCCGCCGTTCCGGGTGATGTGACGCTCGAGCTCCTGGATATGGCGCTCGTGATCGTTGAGGTGCGCCTGCAGCTCCGTCTTCAGCCGGGGCGAATCCAGCTCCCGGATGGCGATGCCGTACGCAGCCACGGCGTCGTGGTCGAGCTGAAGCAGGTCATTGAGCCGGGCCACGAGCGTGGCGTCCACTGTCCGGGTGTTCTCCATGGTATGGCTCCGTTGCTGCGGGTTCTGTCGAGCGATCCAGCCGGCGCCAGCCGGTCCCATCGGTTGGGCGGTCTGATGTCTCGCAACGAGGGCAAGCTCCGTTCCCGGCCACGCTGATCCCCCAGGGCGGGGATTTTTTTCTTGCAGTCTGGCCGCGAACCACTGCATCTTGGCTGCGCATCAGAACGGCGGGAAACCCCCTCCCGCTATCCCGTGATTCAATTCTGCCACCATGTCGTAACGTTCCGGACCCCGTTCCGGAGGGTGTGCCTTCTTCATCCAATTCAGGAGGGCAGTCGATGCAATTCCACCGCAGTCTCTGTCGCACCGCGTGCCTGGCGGGCGCACTTGCTCTGTTTGCCGGTGGCGGACTCGAGGCGCAACAGAATACCGGCACCGTGCGCGGCCGGGTGGTCGCAGCCAAGACGATGCGACCCATCAACGCCGTGCAGGTCTCGATTCCGGGCACTGGCCGTGGGACGATCACGAACGCGGACGGCCAGTTCCTGCTGCTGAACGTACCGGCGGGCACGCATACGATTCGTGCGGAGCTGATCGGATACAGCGCGCGCGAGCAGCCGGTAACGGTCACTGCCGGCGGGACAGTGACGGCGGACATCGAGCTGAGCGAGAGCGCAATCGCGCTGGATGAGCTGGTGGTGACCGGCACGGCGGGCGGGCAGGAACGGCGAGCGATCGGCAACGTGGTGACGCAGGTGCGTGCGGCGGAAGCCGTCGAGAGCTCGCTCATTCCGAACGTGCAGGGCCTGCTGAACGCGCGCGCGTCGAATGTGGTGGTCATGCCGGGAACCGGCATGGTGGGCACGGGTGCAAAAATCCGTATCCGCGGGGCGTCGTCGCTGTCGCTTTCCAACGATCCGCTCATCTACGTGGACGGCGTGCGCGTTGACAACGCGCAGGCAACCGGCCCGACCGTCCAGGCATTCGGCTCCAGCGTGATCTCGCGGTGGAACGACTTCAATCCCGACGACATCGAGTCCATCGAGGTCATCAAGGGGCCGGCCGCTGCGACGCTGTACGGCACGGAGGCCGCGAAGGGAGTCGTCCACATCATCACGAAGAAGGGGCGGATCGGAACTCCCGTGTGGAACTTCTCGATGCGTCAGGGCGCGTCGTGGTTCCAGGACGCTGAAGAGCGGATGTACGTCAATTACTGGCGCAATCCAGCCACCGACGAGGTGGAATCGCTGAACCTGGTCACGTCGGAGCGTGCGAACGGCATCGAGCTGTTCTCGACGGGGCACCTGCAGAACTACTCGCTCAGCGTGAGTGGCGGCAGCGAGGGCGTGCGCTATTACATCGGTGGCGACTTCGACAAGGAGCAGGGGATCGAGCCCACCAACCGCATGCGCCGCATGAGCGGCACTGCGAACATGACGATCTATCCGCATCCGAAGGTGGATGTCCAGACGCGCATGGGATACGTCGGCGGTCGCACCTATCTGTCGTGTGAGGCGGGCTGCGGCGGCATCACCTGGGGCTCGTTCTATTCGACACCCGCCAATCTGAACGAGAACCTGCCGGCGACGGCGCCGCCGCGACGCGGGTATCGGAGCTTCACGCGTGAGGCGTACTACGAGTCTGTGGACTTCCAGGACCTCGGCCGCTTTACCGGCAGCCTGCAGGTAGACTATCGCCCGACCGATTGGTTCACCAACCGGTTCGTGTTCGGTACGGACGAAGTGCGCGAAGACAACCAGAGCTTTACGGAGCGCAGCCCGATCGTGCAGGTCTTCTCGCCCGGACAGACGGGCGGGAAGTCGGTGTCACGCCGGGATGTCTCCTACAACACCGTGGACTACTCCGGCACGTTGAGCTTCACGCCGTTCGAGTCCATCACCACGCAGACCTCCGTGGGAGCGCAGATGTATCGCCGCTTCACGAAGTTCGCTTCGGCGAGCGGTGACGACTTCGCGCTGCCTGGCCTTACCGCCATCAGCGCCACTGCAGTCCGAAGCGGCGCTGAGACATACGTGGAGAACTCGACGATCGGCGGCTACGTCCAGCAGCAGGTGGGCTGGCGGGATCGTGTGTTCATCACGGGTGCGCTGCGTGCCGACGACAACAGCGCTTTCGGCGAGAACTTCGACCTCGTGTACTACCCGAAGCTGCACGGCACATGGGTTGTCAGCGAGGAGCCGTTCTTCGGCGTGGACGCAGTGAGCACGCTGCGGCTGCGCGCCGCGTACGGCCAGTCGGGCACCCAGCCCGATGCGTTCGCTGCGCTGCGCACGTTCGCGGCCGTATCCGGCCCGGGCGGCGCCAGCACCGTGACGCCGAGCTCGCCGGGCAACCCGGACCTCGGTCCGGAACGCTCGAGTGAGTTCGAGTTCGGCTTTGACGCGGGGCTCTTCGACGAACGCATTGGTGTCGAGTTCACGGGGTACCGCGGCACGGTCAGCGACATGATCCTGATCCGCGATGCACCGCCGTCGGCAGGCTTCCCGGGCTCGCAGTACACGAACCTCGGTGGCTTCGACAAGTGGGGCTACGAGCTGCTGATGCGCGGCAATGTCTTCGAGACGAGCCGGGCGGCGCTCGACCTGACGGTGTCATTCGCCATGAATGACAGCAAGATCACGAACCTCGGCGAGGGCAATCAGTCTCTGACTGAGGGCTTCGGCATCGAGCATCGTGTCGGTCAGCCGGTCGGCGCCTGGTACAACCACCGCATCGTCAGCGCGACCTACGATCCCAATATCGGTGTCATGCGGCAGAGCATGATGTGCGATAACGGTACGGGCGGGACCGTTGCGTGCTTCGGCGATCCCTCCAACACGAACCTGATCACAGCGCCGCGCGTTTTTATCGGCCGCTCGCTGCCGAAGTACGAGGGATCCGTCTCGCCGTCGCTCACGTTCCTCGAGCGGTTCCGTCTGACCGGCATGGTGGACTTCAAGCTCGACCACTTCAAGTGGGACCACAACGAGCGCGTGCGCTGCTCGCTGTTCAACGTGTGCCGCGAGAATATGTACCCGGAGGAGTACGACCCGGTGACGATCGCGGCCTACCGCCATGGTGACCGGTTCGGCGCCGAGTACACGCAGGACGCGAGCTTCGCGAAGCTCCGTGAGGTGTCGCTCGCATACACGATTCCGCCGTCGTTCGCCAACCGGCTGGGTGCGAGCCGGGCGAATATCGTGCTGGCAGCGCGCAATCTCCACACATGGACGAAATGGGAAGGCATGGAGCCGGAGGCCATGTTCCTCGGCGGTGGGCGCGGCGGTTTCGGCTCGCTGGAGCAGAACAACATCCCGCAGCTCACGCAGTTCGTAACGACCTTCAACATCTCGTTCTGACTGTGAACCCGATAATGAGGAATGCCCACATGGGATACGGCAATACCGGAGGCAGGATGGCCGCCCGCACCTCCGTCGGCCTGCTGCTGAGCGCCGCGCTCACGATGACGGCGTGCTCCGACATCCTGAATGTCGATGCGCCGACACAGGTCGCGGCCGACCTGCTCAATGATCCCGCGCACGCGAACCTGCTCGTGCAGGGCGTGATCAGCGACTTCGACTGTGCGCTCGGCAGCTACATCGTGAGTCAGGGGCTGCTCGGCGACGAGCTGCACGATGGCACGTTCACGGCCAGCCGCTGGCCTACACCGTCACGCACGCTGGCCGG
>DATHVW010000188.1:0-1654 GCA_035461085.1 Longimicrobiales bacterium
TTTACGACCTCGATGCGCTGCGGTAGGACCAGTCCGGTAAGATCCAGCTCCACAGTATACCTCCCGGCGACACAAATGAGCGGCCGCGTCTCGCACGGCTCGTAGTTCGGTCTGTCTGCACGAGCGCCGCGCAGCCGTCCATGACGGTGCGCGGCGATTCCCTACTTCGAGTACAGCTCGACGATCAGCTGCTCCTGCACCGCGAGCGGTATGTCCGCACGCGTCGGGCGCTCCAGCATCCGGCCGGCGCGCGTGCCCTCGTCGACAGCCAGCCAGCGAACCGCCGCCGGGCGCGTCTTCGACTCCAGCGACACCTGCACCGGCAGCAGATCCTTCGAGTCCTCGTGCAACCGCACCTCGTCACCCGGGCTCACCTGGTAGCTCGGAATGTCGACGCGCTCGCCGTTCACCAGCACGTGCCGGTGACGCACGATCTGACGCGCCTGCTTGCGGCTCGATGCGAAGTTCATCCGGTACAGCACGTTGTCCAGCCGCAGCTCCAGGCCGACCAGCAGGTTCTCACCCGTCACGCCGCCCTGCTTCGAGGCGCGCGCGAACATGGTGCGGAAGTACTTCTCCGACACACCATAGATGCGCTTCACCTTCTGCTTCTCACGCAGCTGCTGCGCGTACTCGGACGTCTTGCGCCGACGCACCTGCGCCAGGCCATGCTGACCCGGTGCGTAGTTGCGACGCTCGATGGGGCACTTCTCCGTGTAACACTTCGTGCCCTTCAAAAACAGCTTCTGCCCCTCGCGGCGGCAGAGCTTGCAGACCGGACCCGTATAACGTGCCATGCGTACCGTCTTCTCCTGGTTCGTCGTTGCCGTGGACTTCTTCCCGCCCGGACGGTTGCTGGCGGTTTACGTCCCTTTCACTGCTGTACCGCGTCGCGAAGAGATGCCGATGGAGCCGCATCCGCAGCTCCAGGCCATCACGTCGCGCCGTTCTCAGACCCTGCGCTTCTTCGGCGGGCGGCAGCCGTTGTGCGGGATCGGCGTCACATCGCGGATCGAGCGCACCTGCAGCCCGGCCGACGCGAGCGCCTGGATGGCCGACTCGCGGCCGCTGCCCGGACCCTGGATCCGCACGTGCACCCGCTTCATGCCGAGCTGCGCCGCCTCACGGCCGCACTGCTCCGCTGCAACGGTCGCGGCGAACGGCGTCGACTTCTTCGAGCCCTTGAAGCCGGCCTTCCCCGAGCTGCCCCACGTCACCACGTTGCCCTGCATGTCCGTGATCGTGATCAGCGTGTTGTTGAACGTCGCCTTGATGTGGGCGACGCCCTCCGCTTCCACGTGCTTGCGCGTACGCTTGGTCCGCACGCCCTTTTTCGGATTCGCCATCTCGGTCCCAGTCGGTTCCGGCACCCGCTCACCGGCGGCGCCGCTCACTCATCTCGTCCCGCCGCAACTGCGCCGGGCGTGCGCCAGCCGTCCGGGCTGCCGAATACCGGCAGCGCCGCACGGAGGACGCGGGCCTACTTCTTCGTGACCTTCTTCTTGCCCGCGATCGCAACGCGCTTGCCCTTGTGGGTGCGCGCGTTCGTGTGCGTCCGCTGCCCCCGTACGGGATGGCCGCGGCGGTGCCGCAGACCGCGGTAGCAGCCGATGTCCATCAGCCGCTTGATGTTCATGGAGACCTCGGTGCGCAG
>DATHVW010000189.1:0-4882 GCA_035461085.1 Longimicrobiales bacterium
AGGACTCGGGCGAGGGGCGCTGGGCCGTGGCGGAGGCCCTCGACAAGGACGTGCCCGCACCCGTCCTCGCGCTCTCGCTCCTGATGCGCTTCCGATCGCGTCAGGCGGACAGCTTCGGCGCAAAAGCAATCGCGGCGTTGCGTAATGAGTTCGGCGGGCATGCCGTCAAGCCGATCGCTTGACGCGCGTGCACGCTCTTCAATGGCAGTTCAATTTGTGGCCAAGGCTCCACTCTTCGTCGTGCCAGTCGATCTCGAGCCGGCGATGGAGGCGACAGTTTCGGCGGCCTTCGCGGTTGCGAGTAAGCGTTCGACGAACACCGTCTTGAAGGAGCGGGGCGCGGGCAGCGATCCTCTGGGCAGGAGGGTTGCTGATGTTGAAGTCGTTGGAATCGACTGGGCGGCGTCGCGCACGACTGGTGGCACGGTGGCGAGTGAGCGGCGAGCCGCGTGCAGCGTTCGCCCGGCGGCATGGGGTGCATCCGCGGACGTTCTGGGGCTGGTGCCAGGCGGATGACCCGAGGGTGGCGGAGCCTGACAGGCGCGCGACGTTTCTTCCGGTGCGTGTGGTGGACGCGACACCGACCGCACCAGCGGGCGAGATCGAAGTCGTGCTGACGAGCGGCGACCGTGTGTACCTGCGAGGCGAGCCGACGCCCGTGCTCCTGACACACGCGGTGGCGGTCCTCCGCCGCGCATGCTGACGCTGTCGCCGGCGGTCCGGATCTATGTGGCGACCGGCGGCACGGATCTCCGCCGGTCGATCGATGGGCTCGCCGCGCTGGTGCGTCAACGCTTCGATCTCGACCCGCTCTCCGGTCACCTCTTCCTGTTCCGCAATCGCCGCGGGGACCGTCTGAAGATTCTCGCGTGGGACCAAGGCGGCTTCTGGGTGTTGTACAAGCGCCTCGAGCGGGGGACGTTTGCGTGGCCGCGTGAGGAGGACGGCCCCGTCGTGCTGCGCAGCAGCGAGCTCTTGCTGCTGTTGGCGGGTGTCGATCTGGCGCAGACACGTCGGCGTCGCTGGTATGAGCGCGTGGCATGACCGCAAGCGATGGTGGTCGCGTGTAAGCGGAGGACGCCCCCCAGTCGTCATAACCGGGTGATGGATCAGACGCGCGCGCTCGACACCGCGATCGATGATCTGCCGACCGCGCGTGCGCTCATTACCTCCCTGCAAGACCAACTCACGAAATCCCAACGCGAGATCGCGACGTTGCGGCATCAGCTCGATGTGCTCTGTCAGCGGCTGTTCGGCAAGAAGTCCGAACGCGTTGACCCGCGGCAGCTCCAACTCGCGCTCGAGCAACTCACCAACGAGCCCGGGCCGCTCACTGAGCCGATCGAAATGGATTCCGGCGAGACGCCGGTGCGCGGCCATGCGAGGCGTCGACCCACGGGCCGCCGGCCGCTGCCTGGACACTTGCCGCGGCGGCGGGTTGAGGTCGATATCGCGGACGGCGACAAGCACTGCGCGTGTGGCCAGTCGCGGACGCGGATCGGCGAGGACGTATCCGAGAAACTCGAGTACGAGCCGGCGAGTTTCGTCGTCGTTGAAACCGTCCGTCCCAAATATGCCTGCCCCTACTGCCATGAGGGGGTCATGCAAGCGCCCGCGCCGCCCCAGGCCGTGGAGAAGTCGCTGGCGGGCGAAGGCCTGCTCGCGCACGTGGTGGTTTCGAAATATGTCGACCATCTGCCGCTTCATCGGCTCGAGGGGATCTTCGCACGCGAGCGCATTGATCTGCCGCGGAGCACCTTGTGCGGCTGGGTCGCCGACGTGGCGACGGCGCTGACGCCCGTTGGGGAACAGCTCCGACGGGAGATCGTCGCCGCCGACTATTTGCAGACCGACGACACCACCATCACGGTCCTGAACGAGCGCGGCGGCAGTTTCAAAGGCCGGCTGTGGACCTATCTCGAGCCGCTCGGCCGTCAGGTGTACTTCGACGCGACGACGACACACGAGCGGGACGGGCCCGCGGCGTGGCTCGCCGACTTTCGTGGCGCGCTGCAGGCCGACGCGTACAGCGGCTACGACGGGCTGTACCAGACTGGCCGTGTGTGCGAGATCGGCTGTTGGGCGCATGCGCGACGGCGCTTTGTCGACGCGTTCACGATCGATACCACCGCGGCGCTCATGATTGCGCTCATTCAGCAGCTCTACGAGGTCGAGCGCGCCGCCGCCGATGTCGAGCCGGAGGCGCGCCTGGGGCTCCGCCAGGAGCACTCCGTTCCCTTGCTCGGGAAGATCGACGCTGAGCGGCAGGCTCTCGCCCGGACCGTCTTGCCGAAATCCCCACTCGGCGACGCGGTCCGATATCTCACGAATCAATGGACGGCGCTGCAGCGCTTCGTCGAGGATGGCCGCGTGGCCATCGATAACAATCGCGCCGAGAACCAGCTCCGCATCGTGGCGGTGGGTCGAAAGAATTGGCTATTCGCCGGCAGCTTTGAAGGCGCTCGCCGCGCCGCGCTGCTGTACTCGCTCGTCCAGAGCTGCAAACTCGCCGACGTTGCACCGTTCGCGTATCTGAAGGATGTCCTGCTGCGCCTTGCGACGCACCCGCACCGGCAGATCGATCAGCTGACGCCAAAACGCTGGGCTCAGACCTTCGGCCCCCAAGCTTCCGCCTGAGTCGTCCTCGGAGCGATTCCACTGTGGGCCCACTTGTCCTCGAGACGGTGTTCGTCGAACGCTTACGGTTGCGAAAAAGCCCCAGACTGAGTCTGTGTCAAAGAAGAGAAGCGGGGTCATTGTTGAACGTGCACAGAAGGAGTATCAACCATGAAGACGCTTCCGTACCTTGTTCGCTTGACCGTTCTTGCGCTGGCGCTGATGGTAGCGGCACTCCTGCCGTCCAACACCGCGATGGCTCATTGCGACAGCATGGATGGCCCGGTCGTCAAGGATGCACAACGAGCATTGGCGGAGAAGAAAGTCACGGACGTGCTGAAATGGGTTCGGGCCGAGGACGAAGCGGCAGTCCGCACGGCATTCGAGGCGACACTGAAGGTTCGCGGTGAGAGTGATGCGGCAAAGGACCTCGCCGATCGCTACTTTTTCGAGACGCTGGTCAGGCTCCATCGCGCCGGCGAAGGTGAAGGTTTCACCGGGCTCAAGGCGGCCGGGAGCGTTGACGCGGCCATCGCCGCCACCGACGGCGCGCTGGAGGGCGGCAACATCGATCAACTCGCGGACAAATACGCGGCGGCCGTGCGCGACGCGATCAAGCACCGTTTCTCCGAAGCCCACGAAAGACGGCAGGCGGCCGGTCGGTCCGTCGCTAACGGCCGCGAGTACGTGGAGGCGTACGTCCAGCTCACCCACTTCGTCGAAAGCGTGGACCATCTGGTCGCAAACGGGGCCAGCCACAAACATCGAGAAAGCAGCGAAGCACAACGGTGATCGACGCTCGCTCGGGCTCGTGCCATGTGCCCTCGGGCGTCCTCACGGCGCGCCGCGGCGCTCTCGCGCAGCCTCGATGACATTCGTTTCCATCTGTGGACGACGTCGGGTTGTGTGCCGATGCGCACAGCCGCATCTCGCCGACCCGGTGAACGACCAAAGAGGGACGTTCGGGCATGAACCCGGCGCTTGACGGAGCCGATCGGAGTTTCGGAAAGACGTAGTGCGAAGAGTTCGGCGGGCATGTGCCGGTCAGGCCACGTCCAGGTGAAGGCATCAGAGCGGACGTTCAGTTTTCGCTCCGGCGGTTTTGCTCGCGACTCGATCAGGGCGTGCCCCATGACATCGAAGCACTTGAAGAGAGCGCGTTTCTCCTCACGCTCGCCTGGCCGGGGCGGGGGTGACGTGCGCGTCGCCGTCAATGCCGTTCATCGTTCCACAGGTGGATCACCGGCTTGTCCAGGTCGTGGTGATAGCCCAGCACGCTCACGGACGCCGTCGCCAAGTGGTAATAGCGGCCTTCTCGGGCGGCCAGGCCAAGCCAGCGGGCCGTGAGGACGCGAAAGATGTCGCGGTGCGCGAACAGGAGCGCATCGCCTGCCCACGCGCGGGTCCGGCCAATCACGCGATCCGCGCGGGCGCCCACCGCGTCCGCGGTTTCCCCACCCGGGCAACCGTCCTCGAATAGACGCCAGCCGGGACGCTCGGCCAGGATGTCTGCGGTGCGCCGGCCTTCGTACGCGCCATAGTCCCACTCCATCAGATCCGCATCGGCCTCTGCGTGTGCACCGAACCCCGCCAATTCGCCCGTTCGCCGTGCCCGCTGCAGCGGACTGGTCAGCACGTGGGCGAAGGTGATGCCGCGCAGCCGGGCGCTTAATTCCTGCGCATCGCGCTCGCCCCGTTCGGTGAGCGGAATATCCGTGCGGCCGGTATGCTGACCGCTGATCGTCCAGGCGGTCTCGCCATGCCGGACGAGATAAATCTTCGGAAGAGCCCGGCTCGTGGCTGTGACGGGCGATTCTCCCATTGCGGTCATAACCAACCATTCGTGAAGCCGGCCCGCCGCAGTCCCGTCACCACGTACGGGCACGCGCGCATCCGCCGCCAGAGCTAAACCGACCGGTAGTTCTCGTACATCAGCACGACCGGTCCGAGGTTGATCCCGAAATGGTACGGCGAGGTCCAGCCGGCGCCGGCATCGCCGTCGCCCGGAAAGGTCAGATTGAAGCTGCACCGGAAGCAATACTCGCCGGTCACCTGCGGATAGACGTCCTGAAAGCGTCGAATCGTCGGCAGCACGATTTCGGGAGCGAACGGAAGCGAGGCGACCACCGCCCACGGCGCAACCGTGCCGTCGTCGGGGCCATACGGCGCACCACGCGCAACATAGTCAAAGAAACGGCGCTCGGCACCGCGTACGCGCCGCGTCGTCCAGCCAGGGCCATCACTCGCGGTCAGCCCCCAGAAGTCC
>DATHVW010000190.1:0-1520 GCA_035461085.1 Longimicrobiales bacterium
GCTCGACCCGGCGCCCGCCCGCCGCTACCGGGACGCCATCCTGCGCGGCGGCGGCTCGCGGCCGGCCGCTCGCCTCATCGAGGACTTCCTTGGCCGACCTTTCGAGTTCGCGAGCTGGCAGCGGTGGGTGGAGGGACGCGACGAGTGAAACCGAATGGTTCGAGCCATCCCCCAGCAGATGAGGCCTGACATGCACTCTATCCTTCGCCCAACTGCGCTTGCGGCGCTGGTTGCCGCGGCTGCGGCGGCGCAGTCGCTCCACGCACAGGATCCGCAAGCGGCACTCGACCGTCTCCACGAGCTGGCGCTCGACTCGATCGTCGCATCATCGACCGTCTACTTCCGCTCGCCCGATCGCGAACGCGCGCTCGAGCTCCAGTCGATGCTCGACGAATTTCTCGACTTCTGGAATCCGCGGCTCGGGCTGAACGCGCACGTGCGCGTCGCCGTGCTCTCACCCGATGATTGGCAGCAAATGACCCCGCTGCCGTACGGCTTCCCCAACAACTTCGGACCGCCGGCCAATCTGATACTTGCGGCTTCGGCTCCACCGTCGCCCACCGATCTCGACACGCTGCTCGCGGACGGCACACGCGATGGACGCGACTGGCTGCTGATCGGACATGAAGGCGGGCACCTGCTCAACTGGGCGCTGCTGCCGCCCAATGTGCTGGCCTACGCCAATGATCGAACGCAGACGGATACGGCTGCGCAGACCCGGCTGCGGCGTGTCGATCGGATCCCGAAATGGTTCTGGGAGTACTCGGCCAGCTATTTTCTGACCGCGTTCCTCGAAGCTCGTCATCCGACGGCAGCGACGCCGTGGAAGCGCTTCCTCGAGGCATTCGCGCGGCCGCCCGCGCCACGCTACTCCCATCTCGACGACTGGTTCGGTGACTTCATGCGCGCCACGGCGGCTGACGGCTCACCGTATTTCCTCTCCGCCGACGGAGGTCGCAACTTCGGCTGGTATCAGGGCGTGGCCGGCCTGCTCGGCGCACACGTCATCGCGCAGGGCGGCGATGGCGTCGCCCACATACGGCGTACGATAACCGGCGACTACGCCCCGTCGACTGCGTCGATCCTCGCGGAGCTGGAATCGATCGCGCCCGGCACCCGGGCGCTCGTCGAGCGGCTCGATGTCGGTTACGGGGAGCGGGAGAGGGAGCCAGGGGTGCATGGCGGCGGCCGCGCCAGCGCTCCGGGTAGTGCGGCGTTCGCATACATGCGTTCGCCGAAACAGGTGAGCCCGCGACGATTCCGGGGCCGCTGATCCGCGTGCGCGCCCAGCTTCGTCGCCGGCACCGCGACCGGTACACCGGTCGTGCCGATCCGTGTGCGGGACCGTCAGTACCGAAACGGAGACCGATGATGATGACCTTGCCCGAAGTGACGTCAGCCGCGAGGCTAGCCACGAGCAGCAGTACGATGATCCGAAGGCAGATGCCCTTTACACCGCCGGCCTGAGCATCCGTTCCAGGAACTCAGCCTGATAACGGTAATAGAAGAGCCGGTTCGAC
>DATHVW010000191.1:0-4392 GCA_035461085.1 Longimicrobiales bacterium
CCTGAGCCGGCCAGAGAGGCGCGAGTCGTACTGCTGGGACTCATCGCGTTATTCGTCATCACCAGTGCCTGGTGGGCGCTGGCGTTCTGGCCGGTTCAGGACGGACCACAATGGCTGGAGCGCACGCGGTACGTGTGCTTCGGCGTGACCGAGAGCGGACTGCCGAACGCGGGCGGCTGGATCGGCCTCACGGTCGGCCCGCTCGGCATGCTGGTAATCCTGCTGACGGGATGGTGGGCCGGTGTGCGGCAGCTGCTGCAGCGCGCACGCACATCGCGAGCGGTTTCCGCGACACTGATCACGCTCGCACTCGGCTGCATGGTGCTGGTCATTGGAGCCGCGGCGCGCGTGCAGCAGGCGCGCGCGGCTTCCTTCATACCCGGGCCCGCGAGCGATATTCCGCCGGCGACGTACCCGCGGCTCGATCGCGCGGCGCCGCCGCTCGAGCTGGTGGCGCATGATGGTGTCGTGCGCAGCCTGCCTGATCTGCGCGGGGCGCCCGTACTGGTGACGTTCGCGTATGCACACTGCGAGACGGTGTGCCCGCTGGTCGTGAAGCACACGCTCACGGCGCAGGAGGCACTGCGCGCGTCGGGCACGGCGGCGCGCGTGCTGATCGTCACGCTGGACCCGTGGCGTGACACACCGTCGCGGCTGCCGTCGATGGCGACCGCATGGGGGCTGCCGGCGGAGGATGCGTGGGTGCTCGGCGGTTCGGTGGCGGATGTGGAGGCGGCGCTCGACGCGTGGGACGTCCCGCGCGCGCGTGACCTGGCGACGGGCGAAATCACGCATCCGTCGCTGGTCTATGTGATCGATGAGGACGGCAGGATCGCCTACGCGACGACGGGTGGCTCGGCAGCCATCGTGAGCCTGGTGGAGCGGCTCTGATGCGGACGCGCGTGCTGAGCGGCTACTACGAGCTGACGAAGCCGGGCATCACACTGTTCATCGGCACGAGTGCGGCGGCCGGCTTCATCACCGCCGTCGGAGGTTGGGGTCAGCCTCTGCGCTTCGCCATTGCACTGCTCGCTACCATGACGATGTCCGGCGGCGCCGCGGCATTGAATCACGTAGCGGAGCGCGCAGGCGATGCGCGCATGCGGAGGACCGCCGGACGTCCGGTTCCCTCCGGGCTGATCAGCCCGCTGAGAGCAGCCCTGTTCGGGTGGGGACTCAGTGCCGCCGGCCTGGCGACCTCTCTTGCGTTCCTGCCGTGGGCGGCGACGTTGTTCCTGGTGCTGAGCCACGTCAGCTACGTCTACCTCTACACGCCGCTCAAGCGCAGGACCGCGTTCTGCACACTCGCGGGTGCGATTCCCGGTGCGCTGCCCGTGCTGGCCGGCTGGACGGCCGCGGGGGTGCCGATCGACGCGGCCGCGCTCGCCCTGACGGGGGTGCTGTTCATGTGGCAGATCCCGCACTTCCTCGCCATCGGCTGCATGGGCCGCGAGGATTACGAGCGGGCGGGGTGCGTGCTGCTGAACATCGTGGAACCGACCGGCCGCTCGAGTGCGCGCGTGTCCTTCGCATATGCGCTTGCGATGCTCGTGTGTGTGATCATGCTCGGGCTCAGCGCACAGACCGGAACACTGTACGCCGCAATCGCGGTGACCACGGCGGCAGGGTACGCACTGTACGCCTGGCGGTTCGTCCGCGAGCCGGGACGTGGTCCGGCGCGCCGCCTCTTCTTCAGCTCACTGCTGGTCCTGCCACTGGTCCTCGGCGCCCTCGTCATGGATCTGCTGATAACGTTCTGATGCCCTGATCGCGGGCAGCGCAGGCTGGCTGGAATGGGGCGTGGGCGGGGCGTGGACGAGGGCGCGTTTCAGCCGCCGCGGGCCAGTCTCACGGCCGCAATGACCACGATAATGCCGAGGACCGCGCTGAGGCGCGCGAGCAGTGCAGCGCGCTTTCGCGTCGCCAGTGCCTGAGGAGTGCCGGGCGCAACGCGCGACGCGGCGGGACCGACAATGAAGTCGTGGACGGCCTGCACGATCAGCATGGCCGTCACGGCGCCGAGCTTCCAGGCGAGTGAGCGGCCGTAGCGCGTGCTCCAGTACTCCCCGCTGCCGAGCACCTCGAGTGACAGCATGCCGCGGAACCACAGGTTGAGGGTCCCGGTGATGAGGAGGATGGCGATGGCTATCCAGCCGACGATGCGGAACTGCTCTCCGAGCCGGCGGAACAGCAGCGCACGCAGCTCGGGCGGCTCGACGGACCGCAGCACGGGCGCGCCGACGACTGCCAGGAAGAACATCCCGCCCAGCCACAGCAGCGCGGCGAAGACGTGCACCGTCACGTTGATGAAGTAGAACGACACGCTCAGGGCTCCGCGGCAGCGATATGCATGGTCGGCAGGGTACGCTGCAGCATGTTGCGGCGCGCGAAGTATTCCTCGACGGGCTCCGCTTCACCGGCCTCGACCATGCGCTGCCACCGGGCGGGCACGTGCGCACAGAAGGGCTCGGACTCCATGTAATCGCCCGTCGCGGCATAGGCACGCGCGCGGCTTCCGCCGCACACGTCCCGATATTCGCAGACGCCGCACTTCCCCTTCAGCCGGCTGCGGTCGCGCAGCTCGCGGAACAGCGGCGAGCTCCGGTATACCTCCACGATGTCATCGCGGCGCACGTTTCCGGCGGCGAGCGGCAGAAACCCCGACGGATAGATGGCGCCCGTGTGGCTGACGAACACGAAGCCGTCGCCATCGTTCACGCCCTTCGCGCGGCCGACACCGTCGGCCAGGGAGAACCCCACCCCGGCGGTGAGTGGAACGGGCGCTCCCGTACGATCGCCCGCGCGGCGCTCCGCGACCTGGCGCTGCAGGATCACACGGCGGTACTGCGGTCCGGCGGTGCTCTTGATGTCGAACGGTGCAGTCTGTGACAGGTCGTACATCCGATGGAACACGCTCTCGAACTGTTCGGCGCTCGCGACGTCGTCCGCCTTCGCCCGGCCGGTGGGCACCAGAAAGAACACGCTCCACAGCGTGATGCCGAGCCGTACCATCAGCTCGCACAGCGCGTCGAAGTCGTCGAGGTTGTGCATGCTGACGGTGGTGTTCACCTGCGTCGTGAGACCGATCTCGCGCGCGACTTCCAGCATGCGGATCGTCCACGCGAACGAGCCGTCCACGCCGCGGAACGCGTCATGGATCGCCGCGCTCGAGCCGTCCAGACTCACGGCCAGGCGCGAGAGCCCGGCCGCCTTGAGACTCCGCAGCACGGGCTCCGTCATGAGCGGCGTGCCGGACGGCGTCATGGCCATGCGCAGGCCGATCGATGCGCCGTACTCGACGAGCTCGACCACGTCCGGGCGCTTCAGCGGGTCACCGCCGGTGAGCACGAAGAGTGGCCTGCCGAAGCGGCGCACGTCGTCCATGAGGCGCATGCCCTGCTCCGTCGAGAGCTCGAGCGGATTGCGGTTCGTGACGGCCTCGGCGCGACAGTGCTTGCAGGCGAGGTCGCACGCGCGCGTGACCTCCCAGATGACAAGGAACGGCGCCTGCTCGAAGTCCACCTCCGCCAGGTCCGGCCGTCCCGGCCGTGGTGCGGCTGATTGAATCATGCGGGTCTTCCGGATGCGGTCATGTTGCGCACGTGATGGAGCCACCACAGCCAGGCGCCGAAGATCACCAGGGCCACCGCCTGATGGATGACGCCCAGGCTCACCGGTACCAGATGGATGAGTGTCAGGATGCCGAGCACGTACTGCGTGGAGATCAGGGTCAGCAGGATGATGCCGAGTCGTCGCGACGTCGCGTCCGTATCGGTACGCAGCACGCGAGCGACGAACACGGCTGCGATGACCAGCAGCAGGGTGCCGATCACGCGGTGGGTCCACTGCACCGCCGATGGGTTCTCGAGGAAGTTGCGCGTGAGCGGATCGAGCGTGAGCAGATCCGCCGGCACGAGTCGCCCTCCCATCAGCGGGAACGTCGGGTAGAATTTGCCGGCGCGCAGGCCGGCCACGAACGCGCCCCATACGATCTGCACGGCGAGTACTGCGCCGAGCAGCGCGAGTCCGCGCGACAGGGTGCGATGAACGGAATCATCGACGACCGTGCGTACGCGCTCGATGCGCAGGTCGCGCGCGAGCCAGAGGGCATAGCCGAAGATGATGAAGGCCAGGCTCAGGTGTGCGGCGAGACGGTAGTGACTGACACTCGGGCGATCGACCAGGCCGCTCATCACCATGAACCAGCCCATCACACCCTGCATGGCACCCAGGCCGAAGAGCGCGAGCGCACGAACTGTCAGCGCACGATTGAAGTAGCCGCGCGCCCAGAACCACAGGAACGGAACCAGGAACACGAAGCCGATCAGCCGAGCCAGCAGTCGGTGCAGGTATTCCCAGAAGAATATGAACTTGAACTCGGCGAGCGACATG
>DATHVW010000192.1:0-3800 GCA_035461085.1 Longimicrobiales bacterium
CGTATTCCTGATGGTACGCGAACGGCAGCTGGACCCCCAGCTCCTCGTCCAGCTCGTCTACCCGATGGAACGCTTCCTGGAGGCGAAGTCCGGACAGAATGGCCTGCATCCGGAGGTGGTCCTCCTCGTTCACCATGACGCCCACGGCGTCGTGGGGTCCCATGAAGAGGCCCGATCCGCGGGCGGGCGAATCGCCCGAGAGACCCGCCAGCTCGCGGGAGACGAGGTGACGCTCGTGGAGGATCCGGCGGCCGAGTGTGGGGGTGGCGGACAGCTCGTAGCCGGCGCCGCCGGCGAGGGCGGTCCGCTGGACGGCCGAACGGACCTGCTCCAGGATCTCCTCGCGCTCGCCATCGCGGATGCGGGCAGCGAACGCGTGGCCCTGGAGGTTCCGCGCGAGCCGCACGCGGGTCGAGAGCACGATGTCGCTGTGGGCGCCGTTGCCCTCGAGCCAGCCGAGGCCGACGCTCTGGAAGCCGTTCTCGCTCATGCGGCCCCCTCGAGGGTGCGGATCAGGTCGCGCAGCTCCGCCGCGCGCTCGAAGTCCTCCGACTGCACGGCGCGGTCCAGCTTGCGCCGGAGCCCCGCCAGCCGCTCCTGCTGTTCCGCGTGCGACGGATCCGGCGGCAGGTAGACCTTGCCGACGTGCTGGGTGCCGCCATGGAGACGACGCAGGAGGCCGCCCAGGTGGGCATCGAACGTGACGTAGCAGTGGGAACAGCCGAGACGGCCCGTCTTCTTGAAGTCGTCGAGCGTCAGACCGCAGAACGCACACGGGCCGCTGCTCGGCGATTCCGGCCCGGAGCGACCCATCTGGGCCAGGAAGTCCGTGAGCGGGAAGCTGCCCGCGTTGACGCCCGGCTGCAGGCCCTTGTCCGCGGCGCACTGCTCGCAGAGGTGCAGGGTCTGCATCTCGTTCTTCTCGATCTGCGTGTAGTGGATGCTGGCGTCGCGTTCGCCGCAGCTCTCACACAGCATGGTCAATCCGCGCGTGAAACATTCGACAGTCTGGTATCCCTGACCTCGAGTATCCGGTCCGTGCGTGAGGCGAGCTCGCGGTTGTGGGTCGCGAGCACGAGAGCCACGCCGTGGTCCTCACGCAGCTGGAAGAACAGGTCGTGCAGCTGCGCGCTCGTGTGTGTGTCCAGGTTGCCGCTCGGCTCATCCGCCAGCAGCACCGCCGGCCGGTTGGCCAGCGCGCGGGCGACCGCGACACGCTGCTGCTCACCGCCGGACAGCTCCGACGACTTGTGGCTCGACCTGGCCCTGAGTCCGACCTGCGTCAGCAGCTCCAGCGCACGCTGCGATGCGTCGCGGCGCGCCGTACCGGCGATCAGCAGCGGCATCATCACATTCTCGAGCGCCGTGAACTCGCGCAACAGGTGGTGGAACTGAAACACGAAGCCGATCCGGCTGTTCCGAACCGCGGCGAGCTGGCGCGCCGTGAGGTCCGATACGTCCTGCCCCTCCAGCAGCACGACCCCGGACGTGGGCCGGTCGAGCAGTCCCAGCAGGTGCAGCAGCGTGGACTTGCCCGCGCCGCTGGCCCCGATGATCCCGATCGCTTCCCCCGCCCGGACCTGGATCTCTACCCCGTCCAGAATGGTGAGTTCGCTGCCATCCTCCTCGCGGTACACCTTGCGCAGAGCGCGTCCTTCCAGCACGGGCTCCATGTCACTCACCCCGGATCGCGTCCACCGGCAGCAGCCGGGCGGCCTGGAGCGCCGGGTAGATCGTCGCACCGAACGCGATGCCCATGCTGACTCCCACGATCAGCACGATGTCGAGCGGATCGAGCGCGACGGGCAGCCGGTCGATGAAGTAGACTTCGGCGGGGATCTGCACCAGGCCGAAGCGGTCCACGGCGACGATCAGCAGCCAGCCCAGGATCCCTCCGAGCAGCGTGCCGACCGCGCCGATGGTCAGGCCCTGAAGCATGAAGATGCGGAGCACGGTGCCATCGGTCATCCCCATCGATTTCAGGATCCCGATCTCCCGCGTCTTGTCGGCCACGACCATGGTGAGCATGCTCACGATGTTGAATGCGGCGACGATGATGATGAGCGAGAGGATCACGGCCATCGCGAGCTTCTCGAGCGCGAGCGCCGAGAACAGCGACGCGTTCAGCGACTTCCAGTCGTACGTCTCGTAGGGAAACCCGAGCTCGTCACGGATGCGGCGCGCGACCTCATCGGAGTTCCACGGATCGTCGATGTTCACCGCGAGCATGCTGATCGTGTCCGGCGGCAGCTGCAGCAGGCTCTGCACGGCCTCGATGCGCGCGTACATGTTGAGGTTGTCGTACTCGTACATCCCCGTCGCGACCGTGCCGGCCACGACGAAATGGCACATCGCCGGCTGCAGGTTGCCGAGCGCGCCATAGCTGAGATGCTCGAAGCTGCCCACCACCACGGTATCGCCCGGCAGCACCGCCAGCCGCGACGCGAGCCGCTGCCCGAGCACGACCGGCGGCGGATCCGCCGTGCAGTCGTACGGCATGCCTGGCTGACCGAGCGAGATGCCGGCACTGGCGAGCGAGTCCTCCACTGCCGAGATCGGCAGCCGCGACATCTCCGGCGCAATGCCGTAGAGCTGACCCGGTGCCGCCCACGATCCCGTGCGCGTCACGATGACGTTCGGATTGACCCACGGCGCCACGGAGATGACGTTCGGCATCTGCTCGATGCGTTCCTTCACCTCCTGCCAGTTGCCCATGCGGAAGCTGCTGCCCGATTCCGTCACCTGGATGTGCGCGGTCATCGACAGGATCTTCTCCTGCAGATCGCGCTGCAGCCCCGTCATCACGCCGATCACCACCATCAGCGCCATCACGCCGACGGCCACACCGCCGATGGCGATGAACGTGCTCAGCGAGAGCAGCCGCCGCCCGCGCCTGCGCGATGACAGATAACGGCGTGCGACGAACCACTCGAGACGTTTCACTCCGCCTGCTCCGGCTTCAGTGTCGGGAACAGGATGACATCCTTGATCGACGGCTGATCGGTCAGCAGCATCACCAGCCGGTCGATGCCGATGCCGACACCGCCCGTCGGCGGCATGCCGTACTCGAGCGCGCGCAGATAATCCTCGTCCAGGTTTTGCGCCTCCTCATCACCCTCCTGCCGGAGCCGCACCTGCGCCTCGAAGCGCTCGCGCTGATCGAACGGATCGTTCAGTTCGGAAAAGGCGTTGGCGATCTCCCGTCCTGCGACCATCAGCTCGAAGCGCTCGACCAGCTGCGACTCGCCGCGCTTCGGCTTCGCCAGCGGCGACAGCTCGCGCGGGTAGTCCGTGATGAAGACGGGTTGCACGAGATGCGGCTCCACCAGCTCCTTGAACAGCTCGTCGAGAAGCTTCGGGCGTGTAAGTGCATCGGCGTCCTCCACGCCGAGCGACGTCGCCTTGCCGGCGAGGTCTGCGTCACTCATTGACGTGACGTCGATGCCGCCATGCTCACGCAGCGCATCCAGGAACGGCAGGCGCCGGAACGGCGGTGTGAAGTCGAGGTCGCGCCCCTCGAAACGGACCGTGCGGCTGCCGCCGCTGACCACCGCCGCGACGTGGCCGATCATCGACTCGACCAGGTCCATCATGTCGTGATAGTCGGCGAACGCCTCGTAGAACTCGAGCATCGTGAACTCCGGGTTGTGAGTCCGGTCGATGCCCTCGTTGCGGAAGTCCTTGCTGATCTCGTAGACGCGCTCGAGCCCGCCGACGATCAGCCGCTTCAGGTACAGCTCATCGGCGATGCGCAGGTACAGCCGCATGTCGAGCGCGTTGTGGTGCGTGACGAACGGCCG
>DATHVW010000193.1:0-51614 GCA_035461085.1 Longimicrobiales bacterium
GTGACCCTGCCATCCACGATCGCGACTTTGACGTGATCGGCGTCGATCTGCGCGCTGCGGTGAAATGCCTTCTGTATCTGCGCCTTCACCTGCTCCGGCTGCGCCCGCGCCCTCAACCGGATACTGTTCGTAATTCCGCGCACGCCCTGAATGTCACGAATGGCGCGTTCCGCGGCATGCAGCTGGAAATTCCAGTCCACCTCACCCTCCAGTGTGACCCAGCCGCGCTGCACCGTCGCGGTCACTGTCTGCGGCACACTGACGTTCCACTTCATTGCCGCTGCCACGGCGGCGGCGATGTCGGTATCATCGCGCTGCATGCTGCTCGGCAGTCGCACTTCCAGATCGTTCGCTACCGCCTGTACTCCCCTGATTCGCTTCGCCGCCTTCTCCGCGGCCCGCTTCTCTGCATAGCTGCGCACGTGGCCGGACAACGTTACGGCGCCGTCCGTGATCGCTACGCCGATGCCCGCTGCGTCGAGCGAGCTGTCCCACGCCAGTTCATCCAGCACGTCCTGCTGAATATCTTCCGCTCTTCTCATGATCCGCCTCCGGGTTGGCCTGTCCGCCAATGAAGCATCTGTATCATGCCGAAGGCGCCCGGAGGTCACAGTCGGAGATATCACCTCGGCCGCGTCGCGACTTGCGTCATCCGGATCAGCCATATCCTGACGCGCCGGGCCCCTTCACCCGACGGGGCTGCCGGGCGCGCGCCGTCGAAGGCGGCACCGCCCTTCCACAACACGGCACACTCTGGTACCGTGAGACAGCCGGCCCCGGTTCGCACAGGGCGGGAGCACGACGCGACGTGGGCGTGCGGAGAAATGAGAAGCTGGGAGCGGAGAGAGTATGACACCTGCCCCTCCGGCAGTGCGGGTGCGATCGAGGATCGCGTACTTCTCGATGGAGATCGCGCTGGAGTCGGCGATCCCGACTTACAGCGGCGGCCTGGGAATTCTGGCGGGCGACACACTGCGGGCGGCGGCAGACCTGCAGGTGCCCATGGTCGCCGTGACCCTGCTTCACCGCCAGGGCTACTTCCGCCAGCGGGTGGACGTCGCCGGCCAGCAGATCGAGGAGCCGGACGTGTGGACGCCCGAGGCGTTCCTGGTCGAGCTCCCCGCCCGCGTGCAGATCACCGTCGAGCAGAGAACCGTCCACATCCGCGCCTGGCGCTACGAGGTGACCGGCCACGGCGGCGGTGTCGTCCCTGTATTTCTTCTCGATACCGACCTGCCGGAGAACACGCCCGCCGACCGGACGCTCACGCACCAGCTGTATGGCGGCGACGCACGCTACAGGCTGCTGCAGGAGGCAATCCTCGGTATCGGCGGCGTACGCATGCTGCGCGCTCTCGGACATACCGACGTCGGCCGCTTTCACCTGAACGAGGGCCATGCCGCGCTCATAGCGCTGGAGCTGCTCGACGAAGCAGCCCGCGAAGCGGGACGACCCACGTTCAGCGATGAGGATGTCGCCGCCGTGCGGAGCCGCTGTGTATTCACCACGCACACACCTGTAGCCGCCGGCCACGATCAGTTCCCGCTGGATCTCGCCATGTCGGTACTCAACCGATCGGAGATCATCGACCGGCCCGACCTGTTCCAGCACAAGGGCGCGGTCAACATGACGTACCTCGCCCTCGACCTGAGCGGGTTCGTCAATGGTGTAGCGAAGAAGCACGCGGAAGTCTCCAGGCTGATGTTCGGTGAGTACCGCATTCAGGCCATTACCAACGGCGTGCACGTGCCCACGTGGACGTCGCCGCCGTTCGCCGCCCTGTTCGACCAGTACATTCCCGGCTGGCGCGGCGACAGCTTCAGCCTGCGCTCCGCCTTTCTCATTCCGCCCGCCGCGGTGCGTGACGCCCATGACGAAGCCAAACGCCGCCTGCTCGATCACATCCTGCGGACCACCGGCGTGGACCTCCACCAGGACCGGCTGACCCTCGGATTCGCGCGCCGGGCAACGGCGTACAAGCGCGCCGACCTGTTCGTGCGCGACCCCGCACGCCTGAAAGCGATCGCAGCCATTCATGGACCGCTTCAGGTGGTATACTCCGGCAAGGCGCACCCCAATGATCTCGCCGGCAAGGAACAGATCAGGCGAATCGTCGAGGCTGCCGGCATGTTGAAGGACTACTTCACGCTCGTGTATCTGCCGGATTACGACTGGGACCTGGCGGCACTGATCACCGCTGGCGTGGACGTATGGCTCAACACGCCGCAGCCGCCTCACGAAGCGAGCGGAACGAGCGGGATGAAGGCTGCGCTGAACGGAGTACCGAGCCTGAGCACGCTCGACGGCTGGTGGATCGAGGGGTGTATCGAAGGCGTCACGGGGTGGGCGATCGATCCGGTGCGCGTCAGCGGCAGCAGCGCGGTCGAACGTGACGCCATCGCACTCTACGACGCTCTCGAGCAGACCATCATTCCGATGTATTACCAGGACCGGGGCCGGTTCGTGGAGATGATGATTCGCTGTATCGCCCTGAACGGTTCGTTCTTCAACACCCAGCGCATGATGCTCGAATACGCCGTGAAGGCGTACTCCATGTGATCCTCCGGCCCGATCCTCGCAGTGTCCCACATATCCTGACAGAGGCGCGGGGACTCGCCTGACAGCCACGCGCCACGTCTGACGTCACCTTGGAATCACGCTGTCCGACGTCATGCAGGGTCCGGAGTTGAATTTGTTGAGAACATACGATCGCTTTGCGATTGCACCGTGGCGGCCTGACAGAGCCGCGACAGGCCCCGGTTCGAGCTTTCCCGTGTACGCGAACGGCAGCAGTGACGTTCGTGTCGATGTCCGCCAGGATGACCGTGCGCGCTATTCGCGTCTGCAGGCGGCACGGCACGGGGACCGCCAGGCGTTCGCGGACGTGTGCGCAGAGATGCGCGGACCGCTGTCGCGACGGGTGCAGCGGCAGCTGACGAGCGAGGGCCGCGACGTCACAGCCTCTGCCGTCGAGGATCTGGTCGAGAGGGTGTTCCTGGCCGCATTCGAGGAGATGACGGAGAAGCCGGACAACTGGTCCACCTACGGCTGGATGACCTGGCTCGTGGAGCGGGAGATCGCGGCCGGCGAAAGAAGCTCAGGTCCCACCTTCCACAGCTGACCCACCAGGGTTGTCGCCCGGTACTCCGGAAATTCTCGGCATTCTCCCGCCGGATCGTTAATATGGGACGCCGCAGGCGGGGTGCCGAACCTTCAGGGAGACCGGTCCGATGATGGACATTCTCAAATGGCTGGGGATCGCTGCGGGCGCAGCCGCGCTCTTCATGGCAATCCAGTTCATCTATCTCGTCGGTGTACTGGCGTGGAGTGCCGGGAAGACGCGCGGTCTCGGATACTACGGGATGCCCCCCGAGGGCAGAGCGCGGTACAAGGGGGCGTTGCGCCGGCACGCGGTGCTGCTGCGGCCTGTGCTGGGGCTGGTCGGCCGGTTTTCGACGTTCTCCTACGAGCAGGCCACCATCCGGCACCGGGACGTTCCGGGTCCGAAGGGCACGTGCAGCGAAGAGAGCTTCGCGAGCGGGATGTCGTACGAACCGCGGCCCGAGGATGTCTTCGTCGTCACGCAGATGAAGTGCGGGACCACGTGGATGCAGCACGTGGTTTACGAGGTCGTCATGCGCGGGCGTGGCGACATCGTCGAATCAGGACGCACTCTCTACGGTATCGCTCCATGGCTCGAAGCGTTGACGAGCGTACCCGTCGCCGAGGCGCCGCTGCACGGCACGGAGCGGCCGGCACGCATCATCAAGACGCATCTGCCGGCCGCCGCATGCCCGTTTTCCACGGATGCAAAATACATCTACGTCGCGCGCCATCCTGCATCCTGCTTCGCGAGCTGCGCCGACTTCATTGCGACGAACATGGGCGTGATGGCGCCGCCGCTCGAGCTGACGGAGAAGTGGTTCTGTTCGGACGCGATGTGGTGGAGCCCCTGGACGGACCATATTGCGGGCTGGTGGCAGCGCGCCCGGACTGAGCCCAATGTGCTGTTCGTCCGGTTCGAAGACATGAAGCGCGATCTGTCCGGCGTGGCCGTCCGCGTCGCCGACTTCCTCGGGATGCAGCCGCTCAGCGACGCTGAGCTCGACGACGTCGTCCGCAAGTGCAGTTTTGCCTACATGCAGGAGCACCATGACGCCTTCGAGATGAACCCGCCGCACCTGCTGCAGACCGATGCGGAGATGTTCGTGCGCGGCACGCTCGACCGGCACCGCGACGTACCCGACGACATGCGCCGCCGCATCCTCGCCTGGTGTGCCGACGACCTGGCAGCAGCGGACGTGGACCTCGCGGAGATCTATCCCGAGGTGACCGCCGCCCGCTGAAGCAGCCGCCTTCTCTGCTCTCAGGCGTCGAGCGCCTGACGCAGGTCGGCGATGATGTCTTCCGGATGCTCGATTCCGACGGACAGCCGGATGAGCCCGTCCGTGATGCCCATGCGCTCCTTGTCATCGGGCGGCACGTCCGCATGCGTCATGGACGCCGGATGCGATGCCAGCGACTCCGTGCCGCCGAGGCTCACCGCCAGCTTCGCCACTTCGAGTGCGTTCAGTACGCGAAAGGCCTCCGCCTCGCCACCATCGATCTCGAACGAGAACGTCGATCCGGGCGAACGGCACAGGCGGCGATAGACCTCGTACTGCGGCTCGTCCTCTTCCAGGAACCCCAGATAGTGCACCTGCCGCACGCGTGGATGCTCGTTCAGGAACTCGGCGACATAGCGCGCGTTCTTCATGGAGCACGTCATGCGCAGCTTCAGTGTCTCGAGCGATCGCATGACCAGCCAGCCCGTCATCGGGTCACACATCGTGCCGAGGATGGTGCGCATGCCACGCACGGGCGCGATCATGTCCTCGGAGCCCAGGCACGCGCCGGCAATGAGGTCGCTGTGACCGCCGACGTACTTGGTCAGCGAATACAGCACCAGGTCCGCACCGTGCACGAGTGGCTGCTGCCACAGCGGTCCGAGGAACGTGTTGTCCACTGCGACGAGCGGGCGGGTCTGCTCTGTGGCATGCTCGCGCGCGAGCGCTGCACACGCGGCAATGTCCACGAGCGCGTTCGTCGGGTTCGCGGGCGTCTCGGTGTAGATCATCCTGACGGTCCCTTGCGCGGCGGCGGTGCGCATCGCGTACTGGAGGCCTTCGTCGGAGCCGGCAGCGAAGCCGATGCGGCGGACACCGAACTGCGGCAGCACCTTGTGCAGCAGATACTCCGTGCCGCCGTAGACGGGCTCGCTGTGCACGATCCAGTCACCGGGACGCAGGTAGGTCAGCAGCGTCGTCGCGATGGCGCTCATGCCGCTGGAGAACGCGAGCGCGCTCTGCGCATCATCCCACAGGCACAGGCGCTCCTCCAGAACCTGCAGATCAGGGTTGTTGATGCGCGAATAGATGAGGCCCGGGTCCTCGCTCGGCTTCGGCTGGCGCAACCCGTACGCCAGCTCGAAGAACGCCTTGCCATCCTCGGCCTTCTCGAACACGAACGTCGATGTATGGAAGATCGGGCACTTGAGCGCGCCCTCCGACAGCAACGGGTCGTAACCGTAGCCCATCATCAGCGTCTCGGGCCGGAGCTTCTGACCGGCAACCGTGCGGTGCCGGTATTCCATATGTTCGCTGGGCATCGTCATTTCTCCTGTCGTGCGTCCGTCCACTGCAAGGTACTGCTCCCGTGGATGCACCGGCCAATCACGTTCCGCTTCCCTCCCCTGCGCGCAGACGCTGCGAGCCGGCCGAAAACATGCGGCCCGCGGCAGTGACGATGAGTGCGAGCAGGAATCCCGCCCAGACCGCGGCCAGCCAGCGACGGTGGACCCACTCCACGCCGGTGAGCGTGAGCGGGGCCGTCGCTATGAACCAGCCGGCGAGCGCGATGAGCGCGACGAGCAATCGGGTGGCATAGCGCCGTGCCGCGGGCCATGCGAGTCCCACCATCGCCGCGAGCTCCAGCACACTGCGCGCGGCCAGCCACGTCAGAGTGCCGATCGTCGGGATGCGTGACATCCGCGATGTCTCGAGCCGCTCGGGTGTAGGCATCGTCGAAAACGCGGACCACGCATACGCCAACATGATCACCCACGAGATGACCAGCGCCAGACAGAACAGGATGCGCGGCAGGGATCGAGGTACAGCAGTGCTGGTCATGCGATACGTTGCACCCGACGGGCGACTTGTGCAAATCCGGCCCGCGCGTGACAATCAGCCCGTGAACACCCGGACTTCGGGCGGCGTGCTGCGCCGCGAGCTCGGCCTGCTCGACGCCGTCGGCGTTGGCTTCGGCGCCATCGTGGGTGCAGGCATCTTCGTGGTCACCGGTGTGGCCGCGGGAATCGCCGGCCCCGCGTTCCTGGCGGGACTGTTCGTCGCCGCGATCGCCGCCACGTGCAACGCGCTCAGCTCCGCACAGCTCGCTGCCGAGTATCCGCACTCGGGCGGTACATACGAGTACGGCTACCGCGTGCTGAATCCGTGGGTGGGATTCGCTGCCGGCTGGATGTTCCTGGCGAGCAAGATCACGGCGGCAGGCACCGTAGCCCTGGGTCTGGCCGCCTACATCGACGGCCTGATCCCCGGACTGCAGCCGCGCGTCATCGCGGTCGCCGCCATCACTGCATTCACGGCCCTCAACTATTTCGGCGTGCGCCGCTCCAGCCGCGCCAACCTCGCCATCGTCACGGTGTCGCTCGGCTCGCTGATCCTGTTCGTGATCGCCGGCCTCCCGGCGTTCGATGCGGCCCATCTGCGACCGTTCGCCCCCGCCGGGCTGCGCGGCACACTCGAATCCGCCGCCATCCTGTTCTTCGCGTATACCGGCTACGCCCGCATCGCCACACTCGCGGAAGAGGTGCGCGAGCCGCGGCGCACGATTCCGCGCGCGACGATCATTACGATCGCCGGTGCGGTGCTCCTGTACTTCGGTGTCGCGGTGGTCGCGGTGGGTGCTGTCGGCGCGGAGCGCATGGCGGCGACGGCTGCGCCGCTTCAGGTCGCGGCACGGGCGTTCGGGTATTCATGGGTGGCGACCGCGGTGTCGATCGGCGGTGTGACGGCGATGCTCGGCGTGATCCTGTCGCAGCTGCTGGGGCTTTCGCGCATGGGCTTCGCCATGGCCCGGCGCGGCGACCTGCCCCGATACCTCGCCGCCGTCCATCCCCGCTACGCCGTGCCGCACCGCGCCGTGCTCGTCATCGGCGCGATCGCGGCGGTCGTGGCTGCAACAGGCACGCTGCGCGGCGTCGCATCCGCAGCATCCTTCACGATCCTCATCTACTACGGCATCGCCAACATCGCCGCACTGCGGATGCCGCCGGCGGCAAAGCTGTATTCCGACGCGATCCCCGTGATCGGCCTGGTGAGCTGCGCCCTGCTCGCGCTGTCCCTGACGCCGCCGGTCATCGCCATCGGGACCGCGCTGCTGGCCGGTGGGCTGATTGCCCGCTGGGTGGTGCGGCGAACGCAATGAGCGGCCGCCCCCCGCGAACGAGAGCGGCCGCCCCCCGCGAACGAGAGCGGCCGCCCCCGCGAACGAGAGCGGCCGCCCGCCGACCGGGGAGCGGCCGCGACGTCGCCGCAAAGGCACGCCGGCAGCCGCTCACGGATCGAACACTACTGCATGTCCGCTGACGGCCGCTGGAGGAACCGCGCGAACCACTTCTCCTGCTCGCTGTCGAGATGCAGCCGGTGCAGCGGCTCGCCGATACCGTGTCCCTCGCGCGGGTAACGCAGGAACTCCACCGTCTTCTCCAGCTTCTTGAGCGTACGGAAATACTGCTCCGCCTGAGAGATCGGCACACGCCGGTCATTCTCGCCGTGCGTGATGAGCAGCGGTGTCGTCACGTTGGCCGCGTATTCGACCGGCGACCACCGCTCGTACGTCTCCTTCGACTGCACCGGCATCCCGCCGAAACCGAACTCGAGCAGGTTGGGGATGTCGGTCTGACCGTAGAAGGAGTACCAGTCGGAGATGCCGGCGTGGCCGATCGCGGCCTTGAACCGGTTCGTCTGCGTCACGGCCCAGAACGTCATGAAGCCGCCGTAGCTGCCGCCCATGATCGCCATTCGCTCGGGATCCGCCACACCGAGGGCAATGACGTGATCGACGCCATTCATGATGTCGATGTAGTCCTTGCCGCCCCAGTCGTTCACGTACGCGTTGCTGAACTCGAACGTGCGGCCCGAGCTGCCGCGTGGATTGCTCTGGAGCACGGCGTAGCCGCGCGCGGCCCACAGCTGTGCACCCTGGTTGAACGAACGCGTGTAGCGGCCGTGCGGTCCGCCGTGCACCTGCAGGATCAGCGGGTAGCGCACGCCGGGCTGATAGTCCACGGGGTAATGCAGCACGCCCTCGATGTCCCAGCCGTCCGCGCCCTTCCACGTGAGCGGCTCGGCGCGCGCGACGCGGAACTCGCCGAGGCGTGAGTGCTCCTCGAGGACGGCCCGGCGGCCGCGTCCTTCCGCCTCCGACAGATACACCAGTCCCGGTTCCGCGAGCGTGCTGCCGGTAACCAGCCACTTCGAGCCGTCGCGCGACTGTGAGAAGCCGCCGAACACGAAGTCTTCGCCGAAATCGATCGGCGTCAGCTCACCGCCCTCTGCCGGCGCGCGATACAGCTTCTGCGTCAACCCTTCGGCGGCACTGATGTAGATGTGCCTGCCATCCTTCGACCACTCGATGCTGGATACCGAGTAGTCGTAATCGGCCGTCAGATTGATCGGCGCACCGCCGTCCAGCGCCAGCACTTTCACATCGTTCTGGTCTGCCGAGTTGTTGGCGCGGTCGCTCGACAGGTACGCCAGGCGCCGGCCGTCCGGCGAGAAGCTCGGGCTGCGGTCGGGTCCACCATTCGTCGTGAGCTGGCGCGGCGCGCCGGAATCCGACGGGACCAGGTAGATATCCGAGTTGTTCGTGTAGCCGGGATCGCGAACGGTCGCGTTCGAGCGGTTCGACACGTACGCGATCCAGCGCCCGTCCGGCGACCACGTCGGACTGGAGTGGTCGAAATCACCGGTCGTCAGCTGCGTCTTCCTTCCCGATGCCACGTCGTAGACCCAGATGTGACTGTACGTGAGCTTGTGCTCGGCGAAATAGCCATCGTCGCGCCGCTTCACGCGCCGCTCCCATTCCTTTTCGTCCGGCCGGTCCGTGTCGTCGGTGAACGCGATCCGACCGTAGTCCGGCGAGAACTCGCCACCGGGCGCCGCCGTGTCGGCGACGAACCGCTGCGCCTCACCGCCGTGCGGCGAGATGACCCACGGGGCGTTGCGGCCATCGCGGTCCGAACGGAACAGCACCCGCCCGTCCGGCAGCCACTCCGGCCGGCTCTCGCCCTTCGGCGAATTCGTCAGCTGCAGTGTGCTCCCGCTCCCGAGATCGTGCAGGTAGATGTGCGACGTCCCCTCGTACTTCACCGTGTCACGGTCCGTCCGGGTGAACAGCACCTGCCGCGCGTCGGGTGACAATGCGTAGCTGCCGAACGTCGGCTGACGCAGCATCTCTTCCAGCGTGATCGTGCGGGCGGACTGGGCGGCAAGCGGTCCGGCGGCGCCTGTGAGGGCCAGCGCGCTCACGAGGACATGGCGGAGTCGGATCATTTTCTCTCTCCCGGATGGGCGGGTTCTCGCGGACGCCGTCGGAGCTGACGAGTGTCCCCGGCGGAGGGGCGCGCGGGACACATCGGCCGCAGGATGGGTGGCCTCTAATTTTGCATACGATTGCCCGTCGCGCCAGACGGACCGCGGCGCGCTGCCCGCAGCTCGAGCGGGCCCGCCGCGGGACCGGGCTCGACAGTGATCGAATCCACACCGGCCGCTCGCAGCGCATTCAGGACGCCGGCCGTCGCGACGGAATCGGTGGCCGTGCCCCGGACGGCCACGCTGAGCCGGGGATAGCGTCGCAGGACGGCGATGAACGCGGCGAGCTGCGCGGTATCCGGCGTCTGGAGCGTGAGGAGTGCGGGCCCCGCGCGCTGGAACGCGACGCCCAGGGCCGGGTGCCCCACGGCGCGGCGGAGCGCGGTGGCGAGGACCTCCTCCGCCTGTGGATCGAGCGGCTGGGGGGCGAGGTAGGCCACGACGACGCTGTCGGCGGCGATCGGCGCATCGCCGCCCTCGATGTTGAGGGTCACGCCGATGGCCTCTACGCCATCGGGAAACGGCAGCGCCCAGGCTGCGCGTTCCAGAGCCTCGCGCGCGCGAGCGACAGTCTCCGGCCAGGTTGCGTCGTCGTCCTCGGCGCGCCGTTGCCCCCCGCGCAGGAGTGCCTGCAGAGCAGATGCGTCGCCGGCGGCGGCGGGCAGCTGCTCGAGCCGGAGATGGACGGGCTCTCCGGCCAGCTCGGTCGCACGGCGGCGGAACGCCTCCCGCGCATCGGTGTCCACGCCTGTGGTGGTCGCCACGCGCACGCGCGCCGTGGATGAATCGAGGCCGACCTCGACCTGCCGCCACAGGATCGACGTCGAGCCGTCCGCTTCCAGCAGGTGCACGGCATCGGCAACGGCGCCGCGCACCCGTGTCTCGCGGACGACTTCCCTGAGCGTGGCCGTCAGCGGGATCGCGAGCGCCGTCACGAAGGCCAGCACGAGCGTGGCGCGGCCGAGGGCGGAGCCGAACACTTCGGCGCGCCCCACACCCGGCAGCCTGCAGATCATTCGAGCGACGCCGTTCAGTGGCGCAGTCTCATGCCATTTGCGCGCGGCGTCGACCACGTCGCGACGGTGCATTCCGATGAGGAGAAACACGACGAGGCCGCTCAGAACGATGCCGGCCAGGTTGGCACCGAGGAGCAGCAGAGCGCCCCAGACCACGTCCGTCTGCCAGCCCGCCGCCATGCCGAACCCCGCGACCGCCAGCGGGGGGATGAGCGCGACGGCAACGGCAACGCCGGGAATGGCGGCCGAGAGGCGATGTCCGCGGGCGATGGTGACCAGCGCGCCCACCATGCCGGAACACACGGCCACGCCCAGGTCGAGCGTGGTCGGGTGGATGCGCGCGGAGATCTCGAGCGTGAGCGTACGGAACGGGAGCAGAGCCGTCAGGCCGGCGGCGGTCGCGATCACGACGACGAGACTCGCGCCGACGATCGCCGAGGACTGCAATGCGAGGCGTGAATCGCCGACGGCGAGCGCGAGCGAAAGTCCCACGATCGGTCCGAGCAGCGGTGCGACGAGCATCGCGCCAATGACCACGGCCGCGCTGTTCATCGCGAGGCCGAGCGTCGCGATGGCGCCGGAGAGGATCAGGACCAGCCAGTAGGAAAGACCGTTGTCGATCGCGGCCTCAGCCGCATCGCGGAAGATCAGCGGGCGGTCCCTCGGCTCGACACCGAGCTGTTCGCCCGCGACCTCCTCGATCGGACCCGGCTCATCTGATGACAAGGATCCCCTCAACCCGCGTATCTGGCGACGATCTGCTCCACCGTGTTCAGATTGCGCATCGTGTTTGCCGCTGACCCCAGCGCCTTCTCCAGCTCGCGACCATTCACCGGCGAGTCCGTCATGCGGCCACGCCGCAGCCACAGTACATCGCGACCGCGCACGTGGAAATGGTCGTCCGGTCCCTCCAGCGCCGCGAGCGCCCTCGTAACGGGAGCGCCCGCTTTCTCACGCCGGAAGATCACATGGATGTTGTAGCCGTCCGCGCGCGCCGGCTCGACCAGGCCCAGCTGCGCGATCCGCTGCAGGTCACCCATGGAACGGATGAACGTATCGACGTCGTACCCGAACGACTTCGCGAGATGTGCCTCGAGTCCGGCCTCGAGCGCCGGCAGGTCCGATCCCGGATGCGGGAAGATGACGTTCCCGCTCGCAATCCAGGTGGCCACATCGCTCAGACCGAACGCCTCGAACGCACGACGGAGCTCGTCCATCTTCATGCGGCGCCGGCCGAGATTGATGCCGCGCAGAAAAGCCACGTGCCTGTTCATGGTGTCGATTCACTCCGGTCCTGAGGCCGCACGCTCCCGACCCTGTCGCAATGATTGGATCATAGGGTGCCTGCCACGGCCATACCAGTCGTCCGGCAGGCGCGGGGGCACGTATGTGGCCGTTCGATAGCGACCGGGCGCACGCCGTGCCATATTCGCGACAGGCTCCCGCAGCCAATGCGGTGTTCACCCGCACGACCCACGACCGGACAGGCAGACATGACAGAGGCGTCCAGCACGGATCGCGATCGCCACCGCACCGCCGTGCGCACGCATGGCTTCACGGAATCGGTCATTCGCGAGATGACGCGCGTGGCCAACGAGGCCGACGCGATCAATCTGGCACAAGGCTTCCCCGATTTCGATGCGCCGACGGTGCTGAAGGAAGCCGCGTGCGCGGCCATCCGGGCGGACGTGAACCAGTACGCTGTGACGTGGGGCGCGCCGCGGCTCCGGCACGCACTCGTCGCAAAGTACGCGCGGGATTACGGCATCGACATCGACGAAGCGCGCGAGATCACGGTGACGTGCGGCGCGACGGAAGCGATGGCCTCTGTGCTGCTGGCGGTCATCAACCCGGGCGATGAGGTGCTGATCTTCGAGCCGTTCTACGAGAACTACGGCCCGGATGCCATCCTGTGCGGTGCGCGGCCCGTGTGGCTGCCACTGGATTCTTCGACGACACTGGACCTGGATGCGGTGCGGGCGCAGGTCACGCCGCGCACGCGCGCAATCATCATCAACTCGCCGAACAATCCGTCGGGGCGCGTGTTCGACCGCGCCGAGCTGCAGGGCCTGGCTGACATCTGCATCGAGTTCGACCTGCTCGCCATCACCGATGAGATCTACGAGCATCTGGTGTACGAGGGCCGGCACATCCCGATCAGCACGCTCGACGGGATGCGTGAGCGCACGATCACGATCAGCGGGGCATCGAAGACCTTCAGCGTCACCGGCTGGCGAGTCGGCTGGATCGTGGCGCCCGCCGACCTGACGGCCGCGATACGGAAGGTCCACGACTTCCTCACCGTGGGTGCGCCCGCCCCGCTCCAGGACGCGTGCGCCGTGGCCATCGAGCAGCTCGGAGCCGATTACTACAGCGCCCTCTGCGCCGGTTATCGCGAGCGGCGTGACGTGCTCCACGCCGGCCTGACCTCCGCCGGGTTCCGCTGCACACCACCGGCCGGCGCGTACTACATCCTGGCCGACTTCAGCGACATCTCGGATGATGCGGACGACGTGTTCGCGCGCTGGCTCGCGCGCGGAACCGGCAACGGCGATGGCGTGGCCGGCGTGCCGGGCTCCAGCTTCTTCCATGATCCGGTGCAGGGCCGCACACTCATTCGCTTCGCGTTCTGCAAGCAGCTGCATACGCTGGAAGCGGCGGTCGGCCGGCTGCATGCGCTGCTGTCGTAGCACGCGCACGGGAACCTCAACGAGCACGCCGGTACGCTGAACAACGGCCGCAGATGATCGGGCACGCAAACGGGCGCCGGTCTCCCGGCGCCCTCCTGTGTTACTGATGTCCACAGCGGCGGATCAGTTGATCGCCGCCGACTGCACGTTGCACATGTCGTGCGTGAAGTTCGGGTTGTTGGCCTCGTCGAAGTCGAGAGGCATCACAACGTCCGAACCGTACGAGCCACCCTTGTGATAGTCACCTGACGGATAGACTGTATTCTGTGCCAGACCGTACTGGTACACCAGGCGGCGCAGATCGCCGAGACGGTGGCCGGTCAGGTAGAGCCAGAATGCGCGCTCCGCGAAGAGCATGTCACGTGCTGCATCGGCGGTGGTCGGCGCCGTCAGCGGCGCAAGCGTCGGGCTCGGCACCACCGCCGCATAGTTCGGCACCCAGTCCTCCATGATGTCGCCCACCTGCGCACGCAGGTTGTTGAGGATCGTGGTCATCTGGCCGTACTGACTGGCCTGCAGCGCCGCCTCGGCCTCGATCAGCCGCGCTTCCACACCACTCGCCAGGACGACCGGGTCCGAATAATCGTTGTACTTGTCGGACTTGTACAACGGAATGTTCGCATCGAAACCGGGACCCGTGTGCGTCCACGGTGCCCTGGGGTCCTCGGGCACACGGAACGGCTCACCATTGACGCCCTCCCGATCGGACTGCGAGTAGCGCCCGTTTGACTGCATGCCGAAGATCGTGTTGCTCGTACCGGCCTGCGAGTGCAGGACCATGTACTCCCAGTCCGTCGGCACACCGGCGACGGCTGCCGCTGCGGCTGCGTACTGCCCCTGGTCGAGCAGTGCACGGCCCTTGCCGACGGCGGCAAGCTCTGCGGAACCCGCCGCGTCGAAGCGCGCGATCGCGCTGTCCAGCAGCTGCATGCCCGTGAGCGGAGGACCGTAGACGAATGCGCCATCGACCACGCTGCTCAGCGGGATCGCACTGCAGAACCCTTCGGCGAGCAGCACCATGGTGTAGCCCTCGAGGGCCTTCAGCGTCTGATAGTCCTCATCCGAGGTGTCACGAATGTTTGCCACCCGCGCTGCCGCATCGCTCAGCGCGCGCCGCGCGAACTGCAGCCCGGTGTAGGTACCGTCGGATGTGTTTCCCGATGCCGCCGGGAACTGCTCCCGGCGGTCCGTTGCGGTACGGGTGGGGAACGTGCCGGACGAGAAGAACTCATCCGAGAGGACCCCGCTCACGGTCAGGTAGGACTCACCGCCGCCGAATGCGCTCGTGAAATCGCCCAGCGCGCCGGCGATCACGACGGGAAGGACTTCCGGATCCTCGAGCGTACCGGGGTTCACCACGTCACGATCCTCGACATTCAGCAGGTCGTCGAGGTCGCAGGCCGTGAGTCCCAGCACGCCGAGGACCAGCGCGAGGCCCGTCGCACGACGGACACGCCCATTGGTTCTCATATACATTCTCATTCCCCGTGCTAGAAGGAGTAGTCGAGACGAAGCATCAGGTACCGCACCGGCGGCTGCGTGTTGAACTCGCTCTGGCTGAAGTTCGCGTTGCCGCCGCCCTCCACGGTCTCCGGGTCCAGGCCCGTGTAATCCGTCCACGTCATCAGATTGCGTCCCGCGACCGTCAGACGCAGGCCTTCGATCGCACGGAAATGATTCGCCCAGGCGTCCGGCGTGCTCAGCGTCACCGAGAGCTCCCGCCACTTGTAGAAGTCCGCCTTCTCGACGTAGAGGTAGGCCGAGCCGAGATAGCGATCGGCCAGGTAGGCGGCCTGCTCGTGCAGCGATGCACTCGGATCACCGACCGCCCGGCAGCCGAACGTCGCGCGGAAGCCGCAGCGGAATCCTTCCGAATCGTTGCCCGTGTAGTGTCCGCCACGACCCTCGAACAGCGTGGAGATCGTGATGAAATCGAACAGGCGCACGTCCGCGAAGAACGAGCGCTGCCACGTCGGCAGTGACGGCCCGATGTAGCTCTCATCCTCCGCCACCAGCACCTCGCACGGCAGACCCGTCGTCGGGTCACCGCCCACCTCGCAGCCGGCGATCGTGAGCAGGCCGTTGCCATCGCTGTCGGCGAACGTCACCTTGGGCAGAATGAACGCACCGGCCGGGCGCCCCTCGGTGTGACGCTGGAGGCCGCGGTTGAAGATGATGTCCTCGACATCCGTGCCGAGCTCGAGCACTTCGTTGTCCAGCGTGGTGTTGTTGGCACCGAGGCTCAGTGCGAACCGGTCGCTCTCGTAGACACGCAGGTTCAGGCCGAGCTCCGTGCCGGCATTCTTGATGCTGCCGAGGTTCTGCAGCACCGTCGTCGTGAGCCCAAGCGAGCCCGGCAGGCGCCGGCTGATCAGGGCGTCCTCGGACTTCTTGTTGAAATACGTGAACTGCAGCGACAGCCGCTCATCGAAGAAGCCGGTGTCGAAGCCGAACTCGTATTCCGTCGTGCGCTCCGGCTCGAGCAGCGTGTTGCCCGTCACGTCGAGTGACACGCCGGGGACGTCGCCGCCCTCGGTCGCCACAGTGGTCGGGCTGAACAGCGTGGTCGCGCTGCGGAAGCCGGGCTGAAGCCCGGACGTGCCCCACGCACCGCGCAGGCGCAGCGTGCTGAGCAGGTCCGTCTGCGGGAAGAACTCCTCGTCGCCGATGACCCACGACAGGCTCACGCCCGGGTAATAGGCGAACCCGAAGTCCGTGCCGAACGCACTGTTGTCATCGCCGCGCAGGCTCGCCGCGAGGAACACGCGGTCGCGCCATGCCAGCTCCTGCTGCAGGTACCCGCCGACCGTACGGACCTCGAAGAAGTCCTCATCGAGCGAGAACAGATTGGAGACCGTACCGCAGGATGCCGTTCCGGGCACGAGCCCCGAGCCGTAGCAGTACGTGCTCTCCGTGTTGTCACGGTTGTAGCTGCCGCCGACCGTGGTGTTGGCCAGCAGCTCGGGCATCAGCTGGAACGTGCCGGTGGCCGACACCGTGCCGGAGTACAGGTAGTTCGTGTAGCGCTCCGACTGGCGGAAGCCGGCCATGTAGGACGCGGCCAGGTTGCCGAGCGGACCGTTCGGCTGCAGCGTCGAGTACCGGTGTCCCGACGTGAGGTCGAGACCACCCGTGCCGTTCAGGCTGAGCCACGACGTCGGGCGGAAGCGCAGGTTCGTGCTCACCGTGTAGCGATCGACGTCGCCCAGGTTAGGATACACTTCGAGCTGCTGCATCGACCGGCCGAAGCCGTAGTTCGACGGGTTCGGATCGTACTCCGCGTCCGCCGCCGCCGGTACGAAGTAGGGCAGGCCGACCAGACCGTTCAGGATCGGGCTGAAGATTGAGTTGTCGTTGTTGTTCAGCGACAGCTGCGTCTGCGCGTAGCCGAACGACACGCTCGCATCGGTCGTCTCGGTGAGCCGCGCATCCATGTTTGCGCGGAAATTCACCTTGTCCTGCTCGTTGATGCTGATCACGCCATCTTCACCCTCGAGCTGACCCGAGACGAAGAAGCGGACCTGCTCCGTACCGCCGCGCACGCTCAGGCCGTAGCGCTGGCGCAGGCCGGTATCGAACGGGCGCGTCCGGCTGTCCATCAGCGTGTTGTACGACATCGTACCTTCCTGCTCGCAGTACCCGGGATCGCCCGGCGAAAGGGCTGCGAGCCGGTTCGGACAGTAGATCGCGTAGCCGCCCGGATTCGACGTCGTGACGGTGTTGAAGAATCCACTTGCGTTGAACTGCGGCGCGCTCGGGTTGATGATGTCGTACGCCGCGAAATTGGCCGGATAGTCGACCTTGTCTTCGATCTGCCCGGTCTCCACGAACGCCGTCCACTGCGTGTCGCCCGGACGGCCGCGCTTGGTCGTGATCTGGATCACGCCGTTCGCCGCCGCGGTGCCGTAGAGGGCAGTGGCCGCAGGCCCCTTCAGGATGTCCATGCTGGCAATGTCGTTCGGATTGATGTCGTTCAGGCGGCTGGACTGCTGGCCGCCGACTCCGAACGTTCCACCGAAGCCGGCGTTCGCGCGGACGCCGTCGATGAAGACGAGTGGCTCATTGTTCAGCGACAGGCTGTTGGCGCCGCGGATGCGGATGCGCTGGGACGTGCCGGTCGTGCCGTTCACGTCCTGCATGATCACACCCTCGGTGCGTCCGCCCAGCACATCGGCCACGCTCGTGATCGGTGCCGGATTGAGGTCCTGGACCTCGATGGCTCCGACCGACGCGCCCAGCTCGCGCGTGCGCTGCTCACGGCCCGTCGCCGCACTCGCGACCAGGGCTCCGAGCGCAACCGCACTCGTGCTCAGCCGGAAATCGACCGTGGCCGTCTCGCCGGCCGTCACAGTGACGTTCTGTGTCGATTGCCCGTAACCGATCAGCACCGCCCGAACCTGATGGGCGCCGGCGGGCACACGCAGGATCAGAAACCGGCCCTCGTCGTTGGTCAGGCCACCCACGTTGGTTCCCTGAACGACGATCTGCGCGCCGATCAACGGCTCGCCGGCCTCGTTGGTCACTCTGCCCGTGACTGTACCCGTCGTCTGTGCAGCAACCTGGAACGCAGCACAGAAGACAAGTACCACGGACAAGAGCGTCGTGCGGACTGCCCTCATGATGACTCCTTGGCAGAATGGTTGGAACGCGTCGGGAATCTGGCGACTCCCAGAACCGAAACCTCAGGACAGTGCCGCGTCACTACTGCCCCGTATCA
Organism: Longimicrobiales bacterium; assembly: GCA_035461085.1. GTDB lineage: Bacteria > Gemmatimonadota > Gemmatimonadetes > Longimicrobiales > RSA9 > SH-MAG3. Next base: position 18,077 of record DATHVW010000193.1, read on the forward strand.
GCCGGCTTGCCTGGGCCGGCTCGATAACCAACAACGCGCGAGTGGCGGTATTCTGACACATCCGGCCGGGATTTCGTCCCGCGATTTCGGCACATCGTCCCGATTGCCTTGCGCAAAGCACCCGTGCTGTCTTGTCGCGCCGCCCGTCCGGCGACAGAATTACAGGATACGCACTCCTCGTCATGATCGGGGGACCCCATGCAGTCACGGCGACGATTCATCCTCGCGGCCGGACTCGCGCTGCTGGCAGGCTGCGCGTCCGGCGGCGGCGCGACCTACGCTTCGCCCGACCTGCTCACCGCCGAGCAGCTCACGAACTACCAGCACTTGAATGCGTTCGACGCCATCCGTCAGCTGCGGCCACAATGGCTGCGCAGCAGCCGCGGACAGTCCTCGGTCCGCGAATCGTCGCAGCAGCGGCGCGGCCTGCGCGTGTATGTGGATGGGATACTGTTCGGCGGGGCGGCGGACCTGCGCTCGCTGGAAGTGCGCGCCATCCACGAGGCTCGGTTCCTCGATTCGCGGGAAGCGACGACCCGGTTCGGTACGAATCACGCAGAGGGCGCGATCGTCGTCACGACGGTCGGCTGAAACGCGGCGGAATCGTCGCCCCGGCCACGACCGGGTTGAGGCGAGGAGAATGCCGCCGGCTACATGGCGGCGGTACGCACCATGATAACGCCGTTGCCCGCCTCCGAGCCGTAACGGGCCGACGCTTCGCGCGCGTTCAGGATCTGGATATACAGGATGGATTCGGCCGGGATGTTCTTCAGATGGTCCACCACCGTCTGAACCCGTGCGCCATCGACGACAACCAGGATATCCGGACTCAGCAGGAACGACGAGACGCCGCGCTGCGTGATCTTCACCGGCGATCCTTCGCGCGTGCGCTGTATCTTCAGGTGTGTGGCGGCGCGCTCCACGGCATGATAGGCGTCGCGCACGCCCATCTCGCTGATGTCCTGCTGCGTGAGCACGAAGCCGCCGGGCTCCTGCCCGTCCTGGCGCGCGGACGTGCCCTCGCGCGACGACGAACCGCGCGCGGCGCAGCCGGCGAGCGCGATGAGGCACAGAACGGCCAGGGGGCGGGCTGCCATGTGGTGCATGAACCGGGAATTCGGCACGGTGCCTCCACGCGAGCGCGTCGGCTGTGCGGCGGCACCAGGGGGGACCCGCCGGCAAGTCGATCAGTGGACTGGGAACAAGGTAACGCGCAGTACCCGGCGACGCGATGGCCCCGGGACGGAACGCCGGCTCAGACCGGCGCGGCCAGCTCCGCGGTGCGTTCGCGGATGCGACGGCCCCACGGCTCTGCGTGCATGCGGGCGAAGTGTTCGGCGGCCTGCTCGCGGTACGCATGCGCGGCGTCGGTACTGTCCTCGCGCGTCGCGAGAACGGCCAGGGCCTCGAGGGTTTCCGCCTCGAGCAGTGCGTTGTGGGCGCGCGCCGCGAGATCGAGCGCCCGCGACAGGTGCTCCCGCGCCTTCAGGTCGTCCCGCCGGCGCAGGGAGATGATGCCGAGTACCCGGTGGGCTTCACCCTCGCCGCTCACATCGCTGATGTCCGCCAGGATGCGCAGGGCGCGGCCGGCCGTCGCCTCGGCCAGCCGGACATCGTCCAGATCGAGAAGCAGCAGCGCGCGCTCCTCCTCGACGCGGCCGCGCACGTCGTCACTCGCGGCCGAAACCGCCCCCTGCGCGGCCTGCCTGAAATGCGCATCGGCCTCCAGCGGCATTCGCTTTTCACGGAAAATGATCGCCAGGTTCTGATGCGCCTGGGCAGCGCCGCGCCGGTCGCCCGACTGGCGGGCGGCGAGCAACGCACGATTGTACGCCGCAACCGCCTCCTCCATGTGGTCCTGCAGCGTATGCACGATCCCGAGATTGTTGTGTGCGGCCGACAGCAGCGCCTGATCGCCCGCCGCGCTGGCATGCTCGACGACGGACTGCCATAGAGCCGCGGCCTCCGCGACATCGCCGTGGTCGAAGCGCAGCATAGCCTCCAGATTGAGTCTGCGGCGGATCAGCCATTCCGCGGCGCCGCGGCGCACCGGCAGGTCAAGTTCCGTGCACAGGCGCAGCGCATCCGCCGACGCTCCCGTCCTGCGCCAGGCGTAGGCCAGGCGGTAGCCGAGCTCGGGCTCGGCGAGCAACTCGGCACGCGCGACGGGTTCGAGCAGTCGCACGACATCCGCGTAGCTGCCCTCGCTTTCGAGTGCGCGTGCACGCGACAGCAGGTCCCGGGAGCCGGCAACGCCCTCGCTCATTGCATCATCCGGCGATGCAGAAGCCCGTGAAGCTGGTGATCTCGCCTTCGATCTCGTCGAAATCCTCGATATGCAGCGTGCCGATCGGAAACCACGGCTCGCCCGGCCGCTCCTGCTTCCAGACACGCAGGCGCGACGCGAGGTCATCGTCGTCGCCATCCACATCGCCGTCACCATCGAGATCGTCATCGACGCCACGGTACGTGATATCCAGGCGCGCCGGATGGTCCGGGTCGAACTGCAGACCCGACGGCTGGAAATCGAACAGGAAGCGGCCGTCCGGACTGAGAGTCACCGTGATCCGGATGGAATCGCCGTCCGCGAAAAACGATCCGCCGGGCCGCCGCAGCAGACCCTCTGCGGGCACACGGAACTCGAGAAACTCTTCGCCCTCCCCGCCCGGCTCATCCGGCAGATACCGGATTTCCAGTTCGCGGTCGTCACCCTTCACGGCCCAGAAGCTCTTCTGGAGCGTCTCGACGGGCGGCGTTGCCGGAAACCGCACGAATTGCAGCTCAGCCTCATCCTTCCCCGGTTCGGGGCCGGTACTGTCCGAGCAGCCGGCGCCGACCAGCACCAGCAGAAGCCACCAACGCGTTGCTCTCATTTCCAGTCCCTCTTTAATGAATCAGGATGCGCGGAACCCGGTGTCCGACGAGGCATGGGGCATACCCCGCGGCAGAGCGCGCCGGTACGCAGGAACTGCCTTTCCCGGGTGTCGTGTCACGGGACACCTGTAGCGAGGCGCTACACGGCGCTCGCATCACTCCCCTCCGCGTCCTGCCCGCCCTCCAGCAGGCGGTACAGACGGGTGCGGCTGATCCCGAGCATGTCGGCGGCTGCACTCTTGTTACCGTCGAGGCGCTCCACCATCAGCCGGGCGGCGGCGCGCTCGATCTCGGCAATCGTGGAGGGGAACGGCAGGTCCGCAGCCGTCCGCACCGTGCCCGCGGTGCGGGCGTTGAAGAGATCGCTCACACGCAGCTGACCGTCGCCCAGCAGGACGGCGCGCTCGAGTGCGTTACGCAGCTCGCGCACGTTGCCCGGCCAATCGTGCCCGAGCAGTGCGCGACGCACATCCTCCTCGAGCGGAGGAACGGGAACGCCGTACTCTTCGGCGAACACGCTCAGGAACCGTTCGGCCAGCAGCAGGACGTCGTGGCCGCGCGCGCGCAACGGAGGCAGGTGGATGGGGACGACGTTGAGGCGGAAATACAGGTCCTCGCGAAAGCGGCGCTCCCGTATGGCCAGCTCGAGGTCCACATGCGTGGCGGCGATGATGCGAACGTCGATGCGCGTTGAACGCACGCTGCCGAGACGGCGCACCTCCTTCTCCTGGAGCGTGCGGAGCAGCTTTGCCTGGAGCTCCAGCGGCAGGTCGCCGATCTCGTCGAGGAAGATGGTGCCGCCGTTGGCCGCTTCGAAAAGACCGGGCTTCGCGGCGCGGGCGTCGGTGAACGCGCCCTTCTCGTAGCCGAACAGCTCCGCCTCCAGGAGCGTCGTCGGCAGGGCCGTGCAGTTCACTTCCACGAACGGGGCCTGCGCCCGCGGACCGTTGTGGTGGATCGCCTGCGCCAGCAGCTCCTTGCCGGTGCCCGTCTCGCCCCGCAGCAGAACCGTGGCGTTGCCGCGCGGAATGACGCGCGACGCCACTCTCAGCGCTTCCTTCAGCTCGGTGCTCTCTCCGATCAGCGCCGAGAAGTCGAAGCGCTCCCGCTCCTCCACAGCCAGTGCCGCGGCGGCGGCACGGGCGCGCTGGGCTACCGCACGGTCGAGGAACCACGCACGCAGCGCCGCCAGATCGCCCGGCAGCGCGAAGTATTCGGCGGCCCCCGCCCGCATTGCCGCCACCGCCAGCCGGTGCTCGGCCGCGGCACCCACGACGGCCACATCGCGTGCGCCGGCGGCCTCGAGCGACCGCACCCGTTCGGGCGCCTCCTCCTCCTCTCCCGCCACCGCCGCCACGACCGCACACGCGTCTGCGAGCGACTCCAGCGCTGCCGGATCGGCCGCGGCGTCCAGGCGGGCGCCCGCGGCTTCCGCGAGCTCGCGCCATACGGCAGCGAACGACTCGCCGGGCTGAAGCACGGCGAGCACCGGCACCACGGCAGCCACGGTCTGCGGCATCAGGTTCCCGCTGTGAAAATGGACACGCTGTAGCATAGCGCTACACGAAATCCGCGGACAGGCACGCCGGTTCCGGCCCCCAAATCCGCCGGAACGCGTAGCGGCACAACGCCAGAAGCACCGGTCGCGACCGCCGGGTATGTCCGTTGCCCCTCCTCCACACCAGTTCGGCACTCCTCAGAAACCAGGTGGAGGACTCATGATCGATCGCAGATTGACCGGTGCAGCCGGTGCAGCGCTGTGTATGCTCGCGGCCAGCGCGTGTGGTGACAGTACGGGGCCGGAAGATGCGGACCGGGTGGCAGTACGGTTCGCGTCCGTCACGCCCGCTCCCGCGCAGGGATCAGTGGAAGGAAGCTCGCTGGAGCTGACGGGCAGCAACGGCACGCTGCGCATTGACGAGATGTACTTCATCGTCGCCGAGTTCGAGCTCGAGGGCGACGATGCCGTGTGCGACGATGACTTCGGTGATGACGACTGCGAGGAGTTCGAGGCGCCGCCCGCATTCCTCGACGTCCCGCTGGACGGGTCGGGCGTGATCGCCGTGCAGCACACCGTACCCGCGGGCACGTACCGCAAGCTCGATTTCGAGATCGAAGACCTGGACGATGACGACGAGGATGACTCGGCCAAGGCGCAGCAGATCGCGACGTTGCGCTCACAGATCCTCACGCAGTTCCCCGATTGGCCGCGGGACGCGAGCATGCTCGTGATCGGCAGCTTCACCCCGACCGGTGGTGAGGCCATACCCTTCCGCGTGTACTTCGAGGCGGAGATCGAGATCGAGATGAATCTGGTGCCACCGGTCGTCATCGACGGCTCGGGGACCAATCCCGCATTCACGGTGCGCATCGATCCGAACATGCTGTTCCGCAACGGGGACGGCACCGTGCGCAACCTGGCGCCGCTCGACTTCACGCTCACCGGGCAGGTGATCGAGTTCGAGGTCGAGATCGAGAATGGTGTCAGCGAGATCGAGTTCGACGACTGAGCCACTGGTGCAGTTTCGGAGGCGGCAGGCTTCGGTGCACGGCGCCTGCCGCCTCCAGACGTTGCACTGACTCGACCTTCCGCCGCATCGTTTTAACGGAAATTTTCACCACAGAGGACACAGAGCACACAGAGGTAGGTGCTCTGAATCCTCGTGGTAATAAGAATTCGTTCGGCGGCCCGGCCACGCCCTCGGATCATGACCACCTCCGCGTGCTCCGTGTGCTCTGTGGTGATTAAATTCGTTCGAGGTTACGCAGGACTGGCGCTTCACGAGCGTCGCGAGCATATCTTTTCTGCCAAGCCCCGCCTACTGAACGGAGGTTGCCGGATGGTCGAGAGGATGATCGGCGTGACAGCAAAGGGACTGGTGGTGCTGCTCGCGGCCTGCGGCCCGGTGGCGCCAGGCATGTCGTCGGGTACCCCGTCCGGCGTGAGCGGCTCGGAGGTGCACCTGGACCGGGCCGAGCCCTCCACGCTCACGTTCCGCTCCGCAACGGCCAACGACCTGTGGCGCGTCATGCCCGCCGTGTTCCAGGATCTCGGCATCCCTGCGGCGGTGATCGACGCCCGCTCCCGCATCTACGGCAATCCCGACGTCAGGCTGTCGTCCATCGGCGGTCAGCGCATACAGTCGATGTTCCGCTGCACCAACGAAGGAGCCGGCATGGCTTCGACGACGCAGTACCGCGTGGAGTTCGGTATCGCCGTGCAGCCGCGTACGGCGGGCAGCGGTGCGGAGCTCGTGGTGGACGTGCAGGCGATGGGACGTCTGACCGATCCGAGCCGGTCCGGTACGATCCACTGCGTGTCGAACGGCAGGCTGGAGGGGATGCTGAGGGAGCGGCTCCAGGCCGCTCTCCTGTAACCGTCACGAACCTTCGATGATCACCAGGTTCGTCTCGCGCTTCGCGACTTCACCCGTGCGCCCGTTCGTCACGGTGATCATCACCACGTACGATCCCGGTTGCAGCTCTGCACCCACTTCACGGTCCGTCCGCACGACACCATCGGGATCCACCACGGCGTCCTCCGTGAAGTCGATGGACAGCGCGCTCCGCTTCGAGATCAGCGAGCTCAGCTGAGCGAGCAGTCCCTCATCGCGACCCGGAGCGACCACGATCTGCACGGTCAGCGGATCGTTCGCCGCGGCGTTGTAGATCTCGTAATACAGCCGGAACGGCGAGTCCTCCAGGAAGGCATGACCCTGAGCGGGCGCGAGGCGTGACGCCCCGCGGATCCATGCGCCGTCGCGCGGCTGTGCGATCACGATGTCGCTCAGGCCCAGTGCGCTGCCGGAGAACGACGGGATGTCCCGGCTCGTCGCCAGCACCTGACCCTGCTGCGAGTCGTAGCCGTTGATGATGGACAGCGTGATGCGCGTGGCGTCGGCCGGCTGCAGCTTCAGCGGAACCGCGGTACCGACGATCGCGTCTTCCGGCAGCGCCGCGAGCTGCGTGAACGCGATCACCGTGTCCCGTCGCGCGATCGATTCCGTCACCGGGTCGCCGGCTGCAAACAGGATGCGGAATGCATACGCGAGCGGCACGCGCGAGCCGGCCGGACTCAGCTCGCCCGCGTGCACACCGATGTACGCCACCAGCTCCGTGGCGCCCGCCGCTGCGAACGCGTACAGGTTCATCGACGCGGTGAGCGGATGGCGCAGACGCGGTGCGGCGTTCTCGCTGTTGAGCATCTCGCCGCCGTGCGTGCGCGCTTCCGTGAGCAGGTGCTGATATGCGAGCTGCGCGACATCGGGACCGCGATCGCAGTTCCGGTAGTACGTGGCGAGCGACGGGTCGAACGCATGGATGCGCGTCGCCCAGTCCACCATGTCGCCGGGCAGCGGATACCCGAGACTCACGGAGTCGAAGCGGATCCGCTGCCTCGTAGACACGTGCTGCCCTCTGCATATCGGGTAGGGCTCCGCCAGGAAATAATCGGGCCGGTCGGGGCCCCGGTCGAACTCGAACACGGGCTGCACGGGACCGGGCCGCGAGTAGGTCCAGGCGATGCGCTGCGCTTCCACGGGGCCGGAGCTGTTACGGACCATGCGCAGCTCGTGCGTCGGCTCGCCGTGGCGCAGATAGATCATGCCGCGGTCATCGAGCAGCATGGGGTCGGGCATCAGCGAATCCGTCCACAGCGTGGTCGGCACCGGCGCGCCGCGGTAGGACGTGCGGCGGTAGTTCTTCAGCGCGAACGCGAGACGGCGCTGGTTCTCCGCCAGTCGTTCCGCAACCCGGATCCCGGACAGCAGCGCGCGCCACTCCCATTTCCTGCGGATCCACTGGGCATGCCCATCCTCGAGGGCATTCCATTCCGCCAGCTCCGCGTCGCTCAGCAGGAGCCGGAGATCGTCGAAATAGCGATGCAGCGCCGCGCCGGCGGCCGCACGCGCCAGGCCCTTCAGGTAGATGTCCGCGCCCGGCGCGGGGTCACTCTCGCTCAGCATGCGCGCGATGCCGAGCGCACGCTGTGCTCGCGGCTCCTCGTCCGTCACGTGCTCGACCGCCGCCCGCGCCGCCGGCGCATTCTCTCGCGCCAGCTCGACTTCGGCCAGCGCCATCCAGTACGAGGCATCGCGCATGGCTGCGGGCACCCGGTCCAGCGCTTCCACCGTCGTCGCGAGACTCTCCGACTTGCCCGTCGCCACGGCCACCGCCGCCAGCTCCGTCACGACCTCCGGCCACCCTGTTTCCGCGGCGACCGCCGTCAACAGGCGCACGCCCTCGATCTCCGCGTTCGTGTGCCGGTTCACCGGCCGCAGCAGCGCGCCCTCGGCGTGCAGCACGTGCACGTCCGGGCCGCGGACCAGCGCCAGGCCCAGCAGCGCGCGCAGGAACGGATCCGTGGAGTTGGTGCGGCGTCGCTCGTTGCGCAGCGACATCGCGGCACGTCGAGCGGCCGTGTGATCGCACGCAGTGATCCATTCACGGATCTCTGCAACCGCTTCCTGGTGGCGGCTGCTCAGGCCGTCCGTGCGCTGGAGAAGCTGATCCAGCGTGGGCGGTGACGCCTGCTCATCCAGAAAATGCCAGCCGCACGTCGGCGCATCCTGGGCCTGCAGCGGGAGCGGCGCGGCGGCCGCGAGGAATACGGCACACGTTGGCGCGAGGAAGCCGACCAGGCGGGGCGATGCCGCGCGGCTGAATGTCCGTTTCATGCGATATCCTGCTTCAGATGCATGCCTGAGAGGTTCACCAGTGCGGCACCCGGAAGATAACCCCCGAACGGCCGCCGTACTCGCCGACTCGCCCCGCTTCAGATAACTTCCGTCCCGTACGACAGCAGTCCAGGAATGAGGAGAAGGACCGGATGAGCACGTCCGAGAGGCGTGGGGTGCAGGATATTGAACTGACCGGCGGATCGGAAGGGCCCGCCGTTTCATTGCTGGATGCAGTAGCCGCGCAGCTGCGCGACCGTGCGGCACCCGGTGAGGGGGCGCTGCTGGTGCGTTTCGGCGAGCTCTTTCTGGCCGACGCGACAGCGGAGTTCTTCGCCGAGCGCCGTGCCACGACGGTCGCATCACTCGTGATCTCCGCATTCCGCCACATGCAGACTGCAGCGCCGGCCGGAGCCCGGGTGACCGTGCTGAGCCCGGAGCAGGAAGTGGAGCCCTGGAGTGCGCCCGTCACGGTGATACGGACCCACGCCGCGGAAGCACCGTTCATCGTGAGCACGATCCGGGAATATCTGCACGACCGGCAGCTCCAGGTCGAGCACTTCCTGCACCCGGTACTGAAGGTGGTGCGCGGCGCTGACGGTGCGATCGTGTCGATCGCGCCCGGCTCCGCGGGCGCACCGCTCGAGTCCATCGTGCATTGCGAGATCGCGCGCATCGCGGACTCTTCGGTCCTGAACGAGGTACGCGCGGGCCTCCAGTCCAGCCTCGATGACGTGGTCACGGTGACGACGGATTTCCGCGCGATCATGGACGCGCTGACCCGGTCGACCACGATGCTGGAGGATTCGATTCACCGGCTCCCCGGCCGCGAGTCGGAGACGCGCGAGGCGCGGGAATTTCTGCGCTGGCTGCGACCCAACTTCGTGTTCCTGGCCTGTTGCGACTCCGGTACCGTCAGCGTCGCCGATGCCGACGGTGAGAGAGCCGGGTCGAATCTGCGACTGGGGCTGGCGCGCCAGCCGGAATGGGCGGACCGCATCCGCGAGGCCACCGAACGGCCGCCTCAGCCGGAAGCATCAGCGGACGAGGGTGCACCCCTGTCGAGCGATGGCGTGCACCGCTGGCCCCCGCGCCTGCTGACGGTCACGCAGACGGACGCGGAATCCACCGTCCACCGGCGCGTGCGGATGCATACCGTGGCGGTGCGCACCGTGGACGCGCAGAACCGCATTCTCGGTGAGCGCCATTTCCTGGGGCTGTTCCGCGCGCGCGCCTATCAGGAGGAGGCGGAGCACATCCCGATTCTGCGTCACAAGCTGGGACTCGTCCTTCATGCATCGGGCTGGCGCGAGGACTCGCACAACTATCGCGAGGCCATCAAGATCTTCAACTCGATGCCGAAGGAAGAGCTCTTCCTGGCGACGGCCGTCGACATCGGTCGCGAGATCGAAGCCATCCTTACGCAGTACTACACGCACGAAGTGAAGGTCATGCTGCGGCCCGACCCGACCGGTCGAACGGTATCGGTCATGGTCATCATGCCGCGCGACCGCTACTCCGGCCGTGCGCGGCGCGGCATACAGACGGAGCTGATGCGGCAGCTCAATGCAACGCTCCTGAACACGAACCTCGTGATGGGCGGCGGTGAGCAGGCGCGACTGCATTTCCAGTTCGCAGCCTCGCCCGACCGGCTGAAGGACATATCGACGGCGCAGATCGAGCAGCGTGTGCGGTCATTGATCCAGACGTGGGCGGATGTGCTCGAGGTGCGCCTCGCTCGCAGCCACGCACCCGAGGATGCACGCCGCCAGGCGCAGCGCTGGGGCGCCGCGTTCAGTGAAGGATATCAGGCGGCGACGGAGCCGGAAGACGCGGTTGCCGATATCGAGGCGATCGAAGCCATGGAGGCCGCCGGCCGCACCGTGGACCTGCGGCTGAGCCACGCGGAGCCTGCGGGCGGCGAACGCATAACCCGCCTGACCGTCTACATGCGTGGCACGCGGCTGGTGCTCTCCGACGTCATGCCCGGCCTCGAGAACGCCGGCCTGCGCGTCCTGTCGATGAGCCCGTTCGAAGCGACTGTAGAGGGCGGTACGACGTTCATCTACGTGTTCGCCGTCCAGGACGCGGCCCGTCAGCCCATCGATCTCGATGCGCGCGGCGCCGTCCTCGCCGATCTGCTGCTGGCCGTGGGTGCGGGCGAGACGACGAACGACGGACTCAATGCGCTCGTGCTTCATGCCGGCCTGGCATGGCGCGAAGTCGATGTGCTCCGCGCATACTGCGAGTACGCGTTCCAGCTGAAGCTCGCGCCGGCGCGTGTCGCGCTGTCGGGCGCGCTCCGCAAGCATCCGCACGCCGCGCGGCTGCTGGTCGCGATGTTCATCCAGAAGTTCGATCCGCACATTTCGACGGAGCCTGCAGCGCGTGAGGAACGCCTCGAGGCGCTCTGCGCGGAGTTCATGGCCGCGCTCGAGAACGTGACGTCGCTCGCCGAAGACCGTGCGCTCCGGCACCTCCTCGCACTGCTCCGCGCCACCGTGCGCACCAACTATTTCCTGAACGGCGGCGCGCACCCCACCCGCACGTCCGGCGGCGTGCCCTACATCTCGATCAAGATCATGAGCGAGCAGCTGCAGTCGCTCGTGCCGAGCCGTCTGCGTGCGGAAGTCTGGGTGCAGTCCGCCCGCATGGCCGGTGTGCATCTCCGCCGCGGCCCCGTCTCGCGCGGCGGGCTCCGCCACAGCGACCGGCCCGACGACCTGCGTACCGAAGTGCTCGGCCTCGTGCGTACCCAGTCCGTGAAGAACTGCGTGATCGTGCCGGCGGGCTCGAAAGGCGGCTTCATCGTGCGGCGCCACCGCTCTGATCCGCAGGCGGCTGCAGCGGAGGTGGTGGCGCAGTACCGGACGCTGATCCGCGGCCTGCTCGACGTCACCGACAACCTCGACGAGCAGGGTGTGGTGCGTCCCGCCGAGCTGGTCGTGCACGACGGCCCGGACCCTTACCTCGTCGTCGCTGCCGACAAGGGCACCGCCAAGTTCTCCGACGTCGCGAACGAAGTCTCCGCCGAGTACGGCTTCTGGCTCGGTGATGCGTTTGCGTCCGGCGGCTCCAACGGCTACGACCACAAGGGTGTGGGCATCACGGCCCGCGGTGCATGGGTGTGCGTGCGCCGCCACTTCCGCGAGCTCGGCGTCGATATCCAGACTCAGCCGTTCACCGTCGTCGGCATCGGTGACATGAGCGGCGATGTGTTCGGCAACGGCATGCTGCTCTCACCCGAGATCCGCCTGGTCGCGGCGTTCGACCACCGCCACATCTTCGTCGATCCGACGCCCGATGCGGCAGCATCGTTCGCCGAACGGCAGCGCCTGTTCGAGCTGGGTCGCTCGAGCTGGCTCGACTACGACGCGTCACTCCTCAGCGAGGGCGGCTTCATCGTGCCGCGCGGCATCAAGTCTGTCGAGCTGCATCCGGCAGCGGCCGCGGCACTCGGCGTGGATGGCGATGAGCGGCGCATGGATGGTGAAACGCTCGTCCGCGCCGTGCTGCGCGCGCCCGTGGACCTGCTGTGGAACGGTGGCATCGGGACGTACGTGAAGGCGCCGGAGGAGCGGCACGCCGACGCAGGCGACAGTGCCAACGACGCCGTGCGGATCGACGCCTCGGAGCTGCGCTGCCGCGTGCTCGGTGAGGGCGGCAATCTGGGGCTGACTCAGAGGGCCCGTGTCCACTTCGCGCTGAACGGCGGCCTCTGCTACACCGACGCGATCGACAACTCCGGCGGCGTGGACATGTCCGACCGCGAGGTCAACCTGAAGATCCTGCTCAACGCCGCCGTGACGGAGGGCCGCATCGACGCGGACGCACGCAACCGGCTCCTGCACGAGCTGACCGATGCCGTCACGGAGCGGGTGCTGGAGGACAACCGGTCGCAGAGCCTCGCGATCTCGCTCGATGTGCGCCGCGCCGCGGAAGGCTTCGAGGACTTCCATGGTCTGATGGTCGCGTTCGAGCGCAACCGTGTCATGGATCGCGCGGGCGAGGCGCTGCCTACGCTGGAAGATCTGAGCGAGCGGCGCGCCCACGGGCAGTCGCTCACGCGTCCGGAGCTGGCCGTGCTGCTCGCGTACGCGAAGCTCACGCTCAAGCCCGCGCTCATCGCCGGAAACGTCCTCGACGATCCGGCCATGAACGAGTACCTGCTCAGCTACTTCCCCGCAGGCGCCGTAAGCGTTGCGGGCACGGACGCGCTGTCGGGACACCGCCTGCGCCGTGACATCATCGCCACGCAGCTGGCGAACGAGATGATCGATCTTATGGGTGTCACGTTCCTCCACCGCCTGACCCGGGACACGGGGCAGAGTGAGGCGGCGGCTGCACGCGCCTGGTTCATCGCGTCGCGCCTTTCGGGGGCACCGGAGCTGCGCGCGCAGCTCGCCACACTCGAGGGACGGCTGTCGAGCGACGTCATCTATCGCTGGCTGCTCGGCCTCGCCCGTGTCCTCGAGCGCACCACGCGCTGGATCCTGGCCAACGTCGATGCCGATGTACCGATCGACGACGTCATCGAACAGTACCTCGACGGCCTGCGCGAGCTGCGCGGCGACTTCCGCGCGATCGTGGTGGGAGCGGACCGGGAGCTGTTCGAAGCGCGCGTCGCGGAAGCGCGCGCGCTGACCGAGCGCGACGACCTGGCCGCGTCGATCATCACGCTGCGCTTCTTCGACCAGCTGATGGAGATACTGAACGTCGCTCGTGAGTCCGGACGCTCAGCCGTGCGCGTCGGCCGCAGCTACTACCTCGCCTCCGAGCTCCTCGGCGTGCCGCGCCTGCGCGAGGCGATCTTCGCCGCTGCCGGCGAGAGCCGCTGGGACCAGCGCGTCGCACAGTCGCTCGACGAGGACCTCGGCCGCGCACACCGCGCGCTCACCACGGCCGCCGTGAACGCGGGCGGCGATGACGAGCCGGTCGATGACCTCATTGCTCGTGTCGCCGCCCGCAATGCGCCGATGCTCGACGCATACCGCGCGCTGCTCGACGACATCGCCTCCGATGAACGGCCGTCGCTGGCCGCGCTCATCATCGCAGTGCGCGAGCTCGGCTCCTATTCGACGTAGACGCGGACCGTTCTGCGTGCGATCTCGCGGCCGCGGTAATCCTCCGCGACGAAGCCGACCGTATACGGTCCGCGGCCGCGCCAGTCCCAGTACCAGGTGTCCACGACGTACGCCTTGTGCGGCGTGCGGTCATCCCACTCGTCCCACATGCGCTCCGCGCGGCTGTCATCCACGTACCAGTAAATGTCGTAGTCTTCCGGATTGCGATTGCGCACGCGTGCGCGCAGCACTTCCTCGTCGTACATCGTCGCGTTCGGCGTGGGCCACAGAATCTCCAGATCGTCGCTGCCGCCGAGCACGTCCGTGCACGCCGCGGTGGACAGCGTGAGCACCGCCGCGCCGGCCAGCGCCGCAATCCGCCACTGCGCCGGACGCAGCCGCTGCAGAAGTCGTCGAGGCTGATCAGTCATGAATTCCCCCAGGCATCGTGAATGCCTGCATTCATTTCAGCAGACGTGCCATGCCCCGGGCTGCCGTGCGATCATGTTTTTTCGCGCAGCGGCGCGATTTGATGAAGCGACGAATGTGGCCATCGCTGCGGACGCGTCCGCAGCGGCGGACGAAAGCATGCGGCTGAAACAGGACAGCGAAGCGCGTGGCGACTGGCCCGTCAGGAACTTCCGTCGTGATTGAGGGCTAATCCAGTACACGTCGTGACTGCTGGCTCGATCGCGCACCGGGAGGCCGGGGTCACTGACCCACCGCGATTCACGAGAGGGAGCTTATGTGGAAGAAGGATGACATGCCCGATACGGCGTCCACGCCACGACAGGAGACACCGTCGGGATACGAGAGGAGCGCGCCGCCCCGCGCCACGGGGGAGCGTGCGACGATCGGTCGCTCGATCACGATCAACGGCGAAGTGAGCGGCGACGAGGACCTCCTGATCCAGGGTCGCGTGGATGGCTCCGTGAACCTCAAGCAGCACTCCGTGACGGTCGGCCCCGAAGGCGAGGTCAGGGCGAACATCACCGCGCGCGTTGTCATGGTGGACGGCCGGGTGGAAGGCAACATCAAGGCGGAGGAGCAGGTGGTGCTGCGAAGCTCAGCGCTCGTGGAGGGCGACATCGCCGCGCCGCGCGTCGTGCTCGAGGATGGTGCGCGCTTCCGCGGCGGCGTGGACATGGGAGAGACGCTGGACCGTGCACGCGCTGCGACATCGCAGCCGAGCGCGCCGGCGCGGCCGACCTCCGGCAGTGAAGCACCGAAGGCAGCCACCCCGGCGGGCGATGAGAAGCCGGCAGGTGTGAAGGGCGGCGCGCCCCAGGCGGCAGCGCCCGGGGCCTCCCGCTAGAACGAGAACCGTGGACTGGCTGCGCCGGACAGGTCGCGTTACCCCGCTCGAAACCACGGCGCAGCCGGAGTCGAAGCCGGATCAGACGGAAGGCGCGGCGCCGGGGGTCGCCGTGATGCTCGGCGAGCTGAGCGAGGATCGCAGTCACGCCATCGTTGACCTCGGTCCCGCGACCGGTGAGAGCCTCGGGGTGTACAGCCGGTACGCCCGCTGGGTACGTTTCGCCGACGTGCTCGGAGAAGCCTGGCGGCCGCGCGAGCAGCGCTCGGTCGCCGGGCTGCTCCAGCAGATCCCTGCCAATCCGCAGCGGCCCTACGACTTCGTGTTCGCCTGGGACATTCTGGACCGCCTCTTCGCCGGGGACCGCCCCCGGCTCGTGGAGTGGGTCGCGGACGTCACGGCGCCCGGTGCCCGCCTCCATGTCCTGGTACGGACGTCGGAAAACGCGCCCATGCAGCCGCTCCGCTTCAGCCTGCTGGGCACCGACCGGCTCCGCTTCGAGCCGACGAGCACGGCCCGCCTGCCCCCTTCCAAGCTGCTGCCGGCGGACGTCGCAAAGCTCCTGGCCCCGCTCCAGGTCGTCAACGCGTTCACGCTCAAGACCGGTTTCCGGGAGTACGTCGCCGTCCGACGGTAGGCGTCCCCGGGAAGCGTACACGGAACGGTACCTGCACAGCAGGCCGCCGGACGAACCCGTGCACGCGTACGAGGCCCCATGCGTTGGATTCGTGACAGCGTCTACAAGCCGATCTCCGGTTATGGCGTCATCGGCGATACGCGCACGGCAGCGCTCATCGGCGCTGACGGCGCAATCGACTGGTGCTGCTTTCCGCGGTTCGATTCTCCGAGCGTGTTCGGCGCCATCCTCGACAATGACCGGGGCGGCCGATTCCGCGTGTGTCCGGTCGGCGAATACACTTCGACGCAGCGCTACTTTCCGCTGACCAACATTCTCGTAACCAGCTTCCACCTGCACGACGGCTCCGGCGCCTTCGAGGTACTGGATGTCATGCCATCGCCCGATGGCCACATTCCGGTCGCGGCGCCGCACGAGATCCTCCGGCGCGTGCGCGGTCTGCACGGTAGTGCGAGCGTCGAGGTGACATTCGAGCCGCGATTCGATTACGCGCGCGCAGCAACACAGGTGCAGGCGTGCAACGGCGGCGTATTCGCCAGCGGCGGCTCGGAAACGCTGTCGCTCACGTCGCCGGAACCACTGGCATGGAGTGTGGACGACGCTGCCGCGTGCGCCCGTGCCGTCTTCGACGTGCATGCGGGAGTCGATCGCTGGCTGGTGCTGCGCTGGAACGTCGAGGGCGTACGCGCAGTGGAGGCCGCGGACTGTCAGCACAAGCTGGAATCCACGGCGTCATACTGGAACGAATGGGCCGGCAACCTGCGCTACGCCGGACTGTACCGCGCCGAAGTGGAACGGAGTGCACTCGCGCTGAAGCTGTTGTTCTACGAGCCGACGGGCGCCGTGGTCGCTGCGGCGACGACGGCGCTGCCGGAGGAGATCGGCGGAGTCCGCAACTGGGACTACCGGTACTGCTGGCTGCGCGATGCGGCGTTCACGCTGTCGGCATTCAACATCGTGGGTCTGCATGATGAGGCGCGCCGCTTCGTGCAGTACCTGCACTGGGTCGCAGGCAAGTCGGATGGGCCGCTTCAGATCATGTACGGCATCGGCGGCGAGATGGACCTCGACGAGCAGGAGCTCACCCACCTCTCCGGCTACCGGGATTCACGGCCCGTGCGCATCGGCAACGGCGCCCATTCGCAGCTCCAGCTCGACATCTACGGTGAGCTGCTCGCCGCCGTGTCGCTGTGGCACGAGCAGCATCTCGTCGATGATGAGTTCTGGCAGCTCCTCATCCCGATCGTGGACTGGGTGGCCGACAACTGGCAGCGACCGGACTCCAGCATCTGGGAGATCCGTGCGGAACCGCGTCATTACGTGTACAGCAAGGTCATGTGCTGGGTCGCGCTGGACCGCGCCATACACATGGCGGGCGAGCTGGGCGCACCGCCGAAGCTGGAGCACTGGCGCGCGCAGCGCGACGCCATTCACGCGCAGGTCCTCGAACGCGGCTGGGACCAGGAGCGCGGTACGTTCGTCCAGTCCTACGGCAGCTCCGCACTGGACGCGGCCAACCTGCTGATCGGCGTTTACGGATTCCTGCCCGGCGATGATCCGCGCATGAAGGGTACGATCGCGGCGACGCTGCGCGAGCTCACCCGCGACGGCATGCTGTACCGCTACACATCGGAGGATGGGCTTCCGGGACAGGAGGGCGTGTTCTCCATCTGCACGTTCTGGCTGGCCGACGCGCTCGTTCTCTCCGGCGATGTCGAGGCCGGCGAGCGTGTCTTTCGACGGATGCTCCGCTTCGCCAACCCGCTCGGCCTCTACAGCGAGCAGATCGATCCGCGGACCGGTGACTTCCTCGGCAACTTCCCGCAGGCGTTCACGCACATCGCTCTCATCAATACCGCCCGTCTGCTCGAGCGCGGCTGAGGCGGTGGGCCTGAAAGCGATGTGCGAAGGGCCGCACCGCAATGACTGCGGCACGGCCCTCTGCATGTCTCCGACTGCGTCTGCTATCTGGAGGGATCCAGGATCTCACCGATCCGGTAGATCGCACCCTGGATGTGCAGCTGCGTCGGCCGATCGGTCGCCCGGCCCGCGGCGCGCCGCAGGTCCTCGCGCAGCGTGACCAGCTCGCCGCGCACATGCGACTTCACGTCCTCCGTCGGACCCGTGGCGCCACCGCCCTGGCCGAACGGTGATGCGTTCGGGCTCGGCGGCGGCGGGTTCAGCTTCCGGTCCATCTGGTCGAGATACCGGTTCTGCAGACCGCGCCGGAACACATCGATCACGGGCCGTGACGCATCGAGCTCCGACCAGATGCCGTCGCGGACATCGCCCAGCATGGCCGCCAGTGTATACACGCTGCCGCGCGTCTCGGCAACACCTTCCCACTCGAGCAGCCGCTCCATGCGGTCATCGTTCAGCAGTGTGCCAAGCGGACGCGCCTGTGCACTGTTGATGCGGTCCACCATGCCGCCGGCCTCGATGCGGGCACCGATCTCGGGACGGATCAGGTATGCCGGCGTCTCGAAGACGTTCTCGTTCAGGAAGCGCACGGCCGCCAACTGCTCCGTCCGTGAAATCGGCGTATACACCGGACCGGGCTGACCGCCCGTCTTGTATTGAACGCGCCCGCCGCCGATCAGCGTGGCGACGTGATTCGCTTCCGTCGCCCACTGTGACACCGTGCGGTTGTACAGCTCTTCCAGGTCGGTGTTGTCCGACATCGGCTGCGTCGCCACGTCCTGCACGAAGTTCATCACGCGGCGGATATTGCGGAATCCCAGCTCCGTGGACTTGACCGGATCCGCGTCGCCCACCGCCTCGCTCTGCGTGCCCGTGCCGCCGAACTCGTTGTTCGCCGAGAAGCGGTACCACGGGATGGTGTCCTGCATCCGCGACCACTGCTCCAGTACCGGCTTCTCCTCATCCGGTGTGTCAGCGCCCGGGATCGGCTTGTACCCCCACATGATCGCGTACTCGTCGTACGGGCCGACGCGCGGGACCAGGTGCTCGAGCGGGATGCTGTCTTCCGGCTGCGCCACGTAGTTGAAGCGCGAGTAGTCCATGATGCTCGGGCTGTGGCCCATCCGCTCAACCCACGTGCGGCTGCGCACGCTGTCCGCCGGGTACGTCGAGCTGCCGATCTGGTCGTGCTGCAGACCGATCGTATGCCCGATCTCGTGCGCGACCACGAACTGCACCAGCCGCCCCATCAGCGAGTCCGGGAACGGCAGACGCTGCGCACGCGGATCCAGCGGCGACACCTGCGTGAAGTACCACGACCGCTGCAGGTTCATGATGTTGTGGAACATGCGCACCGAGCCGTTCAGAATCTCGCCCGTCCGCGGATCGTGCACGTTCGGACCCTGTGCGTTCTCCGTCGGTGAGGGCAGCCACCGGATCATCGTGTGGCGTACGTCCTCCGGCGACCAGTTCGGGTCGTTCGCCGGAACCTCGCCAGCCACGATGCCATCCTTGAAGCCAGCCGCCTCGAACGCCGACTGCCATTCCACGATGCCCGCGCGCACGTACGGCTTCATCCAGTCCGGCGTCGCCGGGTCCACGTAATACGTGATCGGCTTGACCGGATAGCACAGATCGCCCTCGCGCCGGTCGCTGCACTCCAGCCGGTAACGGACGATGTAGCGACGCTCCGCCGCGCGATGCTCCGGCTGGCTGAAGTCCATGCGCGTGTTCGAGAAGAAGCCGACACGCTCATCGAACAGCCGCGGCATCATCGGGTCCTCCGGCAGCCGCACGATGCTCCAGTGCGCCAGCACGCTCATCGCCGGGCGAGCACCGCCGCCACCACCGCCGCCGCCACCGCCGCCACCCCCCTGCGGCGCAGGCTGCTGGCCCGTCTGCGTGGCTTCGATGCCGATGTTGTCCGGGAATGCCAGCACCCGCTCGATGTACGAACGGTTCGAGTCCACGTTGCCCTGGATCGCCTGCAGCTCCGGAACCGCCGACGTGAACAGACGTGTCACGTCGATCACCGCCGCGCTGTCCGGTCCCCACGCCTCGATGTTGAACACGCTGATGATCGGCGGATAGTTCGTGCTCTCCACCGCGCTGTAGATCGCCGAGTCCGGATCCGCAATGATGCTGTAGGAAGGCGTCCGCAGAATGATGCGGTTCCCGTCACGGTCCCAGCGCAGCGTCCGCGTCACGAATCGGTCGCCGCCGTACGCGCCGAAGCCGCCGCCCTGCCCGCCCGTCGGCGCCGCGGCCCGCGCATAGCGGCCCACCGCCAGCTGGTCCTTCCCCAGCTCGCTGCGCGGGATCTCGAACAGCAGCCGGTCGTTCACACGGTGCACGACGAACATGCCCCGTACCGTCTCGGCCTGGCTCGTGACCACGCTGTTGTAGGGACGGATCCGCGGCGCACCCCGGCCACCCGCCGAGTCCTGTGCCTGCGCGGCTCCGCCGCGGGGGGTTGGCGCGGCGGTCTGCGCCGCGCTCGATGCGCACCCGCCGATGGCAAGTGCTCCTGCGAGTACCAGTAGGTGTGCTCTCATGGCCGTGGGGTTTATGGGAACGTTCGTTTGTCGGGAGATTGGATACAGAATAGCCCGACCCGCCCGGACGCGCCAGTTTGCCGCACCTGGCGCCGGTGACCGCAGCCCCCGCGCCTCAACGCAGCGCGATGTATTGCGTGACGCCGATCGCCTTGAGGAAATCGCTATCATGGCTGACGACCAGCAGCGCACCATCGTAGGCCCGCAGCGCACTCTCGAGCGCTTCGAGTGCGTCGAAATCGAGGTGATTCGTAGGCTCGTCCAGCACCAGCAGCGCGGGTGGCCTTTCGCCGCCCAGCACGCACGCGAGCGAGGCGCGCAGCCGCTGTCCGCCGCTCAGCGTCCCCGCCATCTGGTGCGCCGCCTCGTCCGCGAATAGGAAGCGCGCCAGTGCATAGCGGACTGCGGTGGAGTCCATGAGTGGATGGAGTGCGCGGAAGTTATCGAGGACGGACCGCTCCGGGTCGAGCGCTGCGCCGTTCTGGTCCAGGAACGCCGTGTCCTCCGCAGGCAGGCGACGCACGGTACCGCACTCGGGCTGGAGTCGATCGAGGGCGACTCGAAGCAGCGTCGTCTTGCCGCTGCCGTTGGCACCGATGATGGCGACGCGTTCCGGACCGACGATGCGGAGTGACACGTCGTCCAGCACCGGCTCGAGCGCGCCGGCAAACCGCACCGTGACGTTTTCGATCTCCAGGACGGTGCGACCTGCATGCAGCCGGGTCGACGGCAGCTCGAAACGGGGCCGCTCGCGTTCCTCGACGCGCCCGCGTGCGGCTTCGGCGCGAGCACGTCGCTCCTCCACCTCGCGTTCCGTGATCGCGCGGACGCGTGCATGCGTGCCCTCCGCCTGTGCCTTGCGTGCGTTCAGCAGGATCTTCGGCATGTTGGCCGTCGCACGGTCGCGCCGACCGCGCGCCTCGCGCCGCGCCTGCCGCTCGCGCTGCGCGCGCGCTTCCCGCGCCGCGACGCGAAGCGCGGCCCGGGCACTGTCCAGCTCCCGCACCGCAGCCGCGTCATCCGCATCGCGACGAGCCCGGTAGTCGTCGTAGTTGCCGCCGTACACGCGGACGCCGAACGCCGACAACTCCACGATCCGATCCATGCGCCGGAGCAGCGCACGGTCATGACTCACGACCAGGAGTCCACCGGTCCACGCCTCGACGAACGCGTACAGCGCATCGCGACTGGACACATCGAGATGATTCGTCGGTTCATCGAGCAGGAGAAAGTCCGGCCGCCCAAGCGCCAGCCCCGCCAGCGCCACTCGCGTGGCCTCGCCGCCGCTCACCGCGCCGATGGGTCGATCGGGAGAAAGATGACCGAGGCCGTACCGCGACAGCACTGCCGCGGCCCGTTCCGGCAGATCCCACTCGTCACCGACGATCTCCAGGTCCGCGGGTGCGGCCTCACCCGCCTCGAGTCGACGAAGCGCGGCCAGGCGCTCATCGATGCGCAGGACGACGGCGAGCGGCTCCTCCGGACGAGGCCGGAAGTCCTGGGGCAGCACCGCCACCGGACCCGCGCGGTGAACGGTGCCGGACGTCGGTATCAGCTCACCCGCCAGGAGGCGGACGAGCGTCGTCTTGCCGGACCCGTTGGGGCCGATCAGGCCCGTGCGTTCGCGGCCGAAGGAAAGTGTGACGTCGTGAAAGAGAGGGCGGCCGTCAGCCGGCGCGTACGCCAGCCGCTCGGCGACGATGCGCCCGTCGCTTACGTGGTTCGTAGACATGCGGATACACTCCGGTCCAGTCGGTTCTCGTGAGGTGAACACCGATCAGGACCATCCGCATGCGACCCCCGTACTTCGGGTGAGGAGTTCCCCGGCCGGTCCGGCATCCCGAATGAGGGAGCCGCCGGCGGGCATGGCAAAGTTCGCCGCGAGCGCACGGCCAGGTCAAGCCTGTCGCGTCGCGGATCGCTACCGGACCTTCGCGGCCTTTGCCAGGTCCTCGTCCGCCCCCGCAACCAACAGAGTGTCCGACTCCTTCAACCGCGCGTCCGGCTCGGGCACGAGAATCATCTCATCGAGCAGCACGTCGTGGACGGCGAGCACCGAGATACGGTAGCGGCGCGGCAGTCCGAGCTCGCGCAGCGATCTCCCGATCCAGCTTTCCGGCACGGCCATTTCCTGGACGCTGAAACCGGCACCGAGATGCACGTAATTGAGGATGCCGCGGGAGGACACCCGGGTGGCCAGCCTCAGGCCCGATTCCCGTTCGGGGAATATCGTCTCGGTGACGCCGATCTTGTTCATGACGCGGGCGTGATCCGAGGAGATCACCTTCACATAGATCTCGGACACGCCGTGGTCGCGCAGCGCGAGCGTCGTCAATATGCTCGCCGTGATGTCGTCGCCGGTGCTGACGATGCCGACGTCCGCATCCTTCGCTCCGGCACGTTCCAGTGCCCCTGCGCTCCTGCCGTCGCCCACTGCGGCGCGGGCCACATGCGGAGCGATGCGATCGACCGCGTCCTCATCCACGTCCATCGCAATGACGTCGTGACCCTGCGCGTGGAGCGCTTCGGCCACGCTCGAACCGAAGTTCCCCAGTCCGACGACGACGAATCTCTTCATGGCATCATTCCGTCCTTCACCCGACGACCACGTCTTCGTACGCGAACCGGAAACTTCCGGCCGGCGTCGGACGGGCCAGGGCGATGGCCGAAGCAAAGGTGAGGGGCCCGACCCGGCCCATGAACATCAATGCGATGGTGAACCATCGACTGCCGACGGACAGGTCGGACGTGACACCCATCGACAGTCCCACAGTATTGAAGGCGCTGGCGGCCTCGAACATGTACGACAGGAAGCCGTGCCCCGCGACGGAGTGTGCCTGCGCCCCCATCTCCAGCGCGGCGTACCCGAGGATCGCGATGGTGACGACACCGAATCCCACGGCGAACAGGCCCACGGCACGCTGCACGGTTTCCTCGGGGACCGAACGCCCCCAGACGCTCACCACGTCACGGCCCCTGAAACGCGACCACGCGAGCAGGCCGATCAGCACGACAGTGGTCGTCTTGAGTCCGCCCGCTGCCGAGCCCGGTGATCCGCCAATCGACATGAGGAGGATAGTGAGGAAGTTGCTGCCGCCCGAGGCCGCATTGTAGTCCACCGTGTTGAAGCCGGCGGTACGTGCAGTCACGCTCATGAACAGGCTGTTGAACGGTCTGGCCCATGCCGGCATGTCAGCCAGCGTGACCTGCCATTCCATCACCGTGAACAGCGCCCAGCCGCCGAGCAGGAGGACGGACGTGGCCAGGAGAACGATGCGCGACTGAATGGACAGGCGGAAGCGCTCGCCGGATCGCAGGGCGCGCCGGCGGACATGAAGCTCTTCGAGCGTGAGGAAGCCGAGCCCTCCGGCCACGATGAGTGCCATCACCGTAACCAGCGTCAGCGGTGAGAGGCGGAAGCCGATCAGCGAGTCGGTAAAGGTGGAGAACCCTGCATTGCAGAAGGCACTGATGGAGTGGAACAGTGCGTGCCACGCCGCATCGGACCAGCCCAGGCGCGCGCCCCACAGCGCGTAGAGAACGACAGCGCCGATGGCTTCGAACAGGAACGTGAACCGTACGATGTCGCGGGCCAGAGCGCGGTGATCGACGTGCGGAGTAATGTCGGCGGTTCCGCTCGTGAAGGCCTCGTGGCGCAGCGAGAGACGCCGTCCGAGCGCGAGGATGATGACCGTAGTGAACGTGATGATGCCCAGGCCGCCGAGCTGGATCAGTAACAGGATCCAGGCCTGCCCTGCGGTCGTGAAGTAGGTGGCCGTATCCACAACGATCAGGCCGGTGACGCATACGGCACTCGTGGCGGTGAAGAGTGCATCGAGCCATCCGAGTGGTGCACCGGTATAGAGCCCTGGCAGGGTCTTGAGGCCAAGCGTCCCTGTCAGTATGACGAAGAGAAACGATCCGACGAACAGCTGTGCGGCGGTGAGCTCTCTCCACAACGTCACGCGTCGCTGCTGAGTCACCTCCCAGCGATTGATCCAGCGGCGTGTCTGCACCATCACATCCGCGAGACATGGTCACACTCGTCAGGGCCTTCCGCACCTGCGCACAGCAATACTGATGCACACGACGTAAAGGAGGCACCAGGATCGGTCGATCGGATGTTAAGGAACCATTAAGACTTTGATGCGTGGCGACGATCCGGCGGACGCGGGAGCTGCATCACATCCCGGTCAGCTCCGCTGCGGGCAGATGCAGCAGGAAGACGCTTCCACCGCCCGGACGCGGCTCGTACGCCACTTCGCCGCCCTGCGCGCGGGCCAGTTGACGTGCGATGGCGAGGCCGAGGCCTGTGCCCGGCGAATCAGGTGGTGCACCGCGGCGACGGTAGAACGGTTCGAAGATGCGGTCGGTCTCGCCTGCCGGTACGCCCGGGCCCCGGTCGAGGACTGCCAGCGTGAGTCGCGCCGCGTCCGTCCGGACATCGATCTGCACGGGTGAATCCGACGGCGAGTACTTGAGAGCGTTCTCGAGCAGATTCACCAGAATCCGAAGAACGTGGCGAAGGTCGAATCGGCCGACGGCGATTCTGTCGCCGCTGCCCAGTGAAACCTGAATGCGATCTGCACCGGGGACGCCGGAGAGCCTCTGCAACGCAGCTCCGATCACATCCTCCGCTGCGACGATCTCGGACTGCATGGGGAGTGCACCGGCATTGATGCTGGAGAGGTCGAGCAGGTCCGCGACGAGGCGGTTCAGCCGGTCGGCCTCCTCGACGATCGTATGGGCGCGCTCATCACCGTTCTCGGTGAGCTCATGGGCGAGCGCACGGATCGTCGTGAGAGGGGTTCGGATGTCGTGCGACACGGATGCCAGAAACGCATCCTTCAGGCGATCCGCCTCGTGCAATGCCTCCGCCCGCTCTTCTTCGGACACCAGGCGAACGCGTTCGACACCGAGTGCCGCGTAATACGACAGGACGGCGGCGAAGCGTTGCTGCGACGCGTCCAGAGTAATTCGGTTGTGATCGGCAATGCGCAGGACGCCGACAGCCTGACCGCGCACCTTGAGCGGGATGATGAGCTCTGTACCGGCTCCGGCGATCGGGAAGAGCATGTCGCGCGCGAATGCCGCGCTGCTCCTCGCGAGGTGTGTGGTCCCGTCCGGCCATTCGAGCGCAGTGTGCCCGCTCAACTCGATCCGATTCACATCGGTAGACAGGGCGAGGGCGGCTCCGCTGGGTGAAGCCGCGTGCGCGATCCGCTCCAGACCCCCGGATCCGGGGTCGCGGAGGTAGACCTCGCACAACGCGATTCTCAGCGTGGCCTGCAGTACACGCGCAATCGCCTGTACCGCTTCGTCGGCGCGACCGACGTTGAGGGTTTCGGCGCCCAGAGTCGAGAGCCGGTCCAGCTCATCCGCCCGCTGCCGTGCCTGCCGGGCCTCATGCTGCGCGCGATACAGCAGTTGAGCCGCCACGCCGCCCGTGACGAGAAACGTGATCAGCACCAGCCAGTCGAGCGGGTTCTCGACAATGAACGTGTGGTAGGGTGTCAGCAGGAAGAAATTGAAACAGAGGAAGCAGGAGATGGCGAGCAGGATGCCGAACCTCCTGCCATGCCGGGCGCTGCCCCCGAGCACGATCAGCAGGTAGACCGTGACCATATGCGCCTTGTCGAGCTCGGCGCGCAGCCACCACAGTGCGGCCGTCGCTGCCGCTATGATCCCGAACCACCGAGCCAGCGACAGGGCAGGAGCACCGAGCAGGCCGCGAGAGCGGCTGCTGGTATCAGGGATCGGCGTTGAATCGGTATCCGACACCCGGCTCCGTAATGATCAGGGCGGGTCTGAGCGAGTCCTCCTCGATCTTTCGTCGCAGGTTCGCAATGTGAACACGCAGGTACGACTGAGCGTCGCCTGCCGCATGGCCCCACACCTCGCGAAAGATCTGCGGATGGGTGAGCGTGCGACCGGAATGCTTCACGAAAGCACGCAGCAGGTCCCACTCGGTGGGTGTGAGATGAATCGGCTCCCCGCGACGGCTCACGGTTCTCCGCGCAGTGTCGATCTGGAGGGTGCCGACGGCGAGCGGACCACGGCTCGATGGCGGCTCGCTCATCCGGGTGCGCCTCAACTGAGCGCGCACCCGCGCCTGGAACTCCACGGTGCTGAAGGGCTTGGTCACGTAATCGTCAGCTCCTGCATCGAGCAGGGCGACTTTTTCGCTATCGGAATGGCGGGCCGACAGTACGATGATCGGCGCGGTTGACCAGCGACGGATCTCGCGACAGACGCTCACACCGGGAACGTCGGGAAGACCGAGATCGAGCACGATGAGCCCCGGACGTTGCGCGGCCGCGATGTCGATGCCCTCCTGGCCGGTCGAAGCCTCCAGCACCTTCGCATCCGCCGTCAGTGCGTTCCTCACCACGCGCCTGATCTGCGGTTCGTCGTCAATGACCAGGATGGTAGCGTGCATCGGCTCAGGGTCGGTGGGGCTCACGCTCGAGAACCTAGCGTCTTCCGCGCGCGCGGCAACGTCTCACGTGCATGGCGGGGCAGGAACACACGGGCGGAGGGACGGTGCCCGCTCACTTCACGTCGAAGCCGTCGTTCATGATGAACGTGCCACCACCGGGCGCCGGATTCGAGACGGTCACGTGGCGGGTACCCTTCGTGGCGTTCGGCGAAATGGTGATGTTGGCAATGAGCGACGTCCAGAAGATCACACTCACCGAGTTGACGGTGATATCCGCCCCGAAGCTCACGCTCGTCAGACCCTGAACGAACCCGGAGCCTGTCAGCAGGAGATTTGCCGTGGTGCCCCGTGAGGCGTTGTCGGGCAGTACGGATGTGATGCTGGGAGCGGGATTCTCCTGGAGCACGGTAAACCCGCCGGGCAGCGTTGCGGTGCCGCCACCGGGCGCAGGGTTGGCCACGGACACGTCGCGCGCGCCGAGCGTTGCCGCGCCACCGATACGGATGTTCGCCGTGAGCGTGGTCGGGTTGTTGACCTGAACTGAGTTGACCGTGATATCCGGACCGAACGACACAGTGGTGAGGTTGGGCACGAAGCCGGACCCGCCGAGCGTGACGTCCAGATTGTCCCGGCGCTGGCCGAAGGCGGGACTCGCACTCGCAAGGGCGGGCACGGGGTTCTCCGCCAGCACGGTGAACCCGGCGGCCAGCGTGAAGCTGCCGCCGCCCGGCGGCGGGTTCGTGACCGATATGGCGCGCGGGCCGAGCGCGGCCGCCCCGGTGATGGTGACCGTAGCAGTGAGCGACGTGGAGCTCTGGACTGCGACCGTGTTCACGGTGACATCAGGACCGAATGACACCGTCGTCAATCCGGTGAGGAATCCCGAACCCGTCAGGGTTACGCCCAGGGTCGTCTGTCGCTGCGCCTGGCTCGGACTCGCGCCGGTCACCGCGGGAGCGGGGTTGGCGGGCTGGACCGTGAACCCGCCGGCGAGCACGGCTGTGCCGCCACCGGGCGCAGGATTGGCGACGGATACGTCGCGCGCGCCGAGCGCCGCGCCGGCACCGATGCGCACGGTCGCCGAAAGCGATGTCGAGGTGCCGACAATGAGATTTTCGACGGTGATGCCGGGACCAAAGCTGACGGAGGTAAGGTCCTGAACGAAGCCCGATCCGCCGAGCGTCACCTGAATTGCCTGGTCCCGTTGCGCGGCCGCCGGGCTGACGGTGGTGAGCGTCGGAGCAGGGTGCTCTGCCAGCACCGTGAATCCGCTGCGGAGCGTCGCCGTCCCTCCGCCCGGCGACGGTGTGCTGACGGAGATGTCCCGCGTCCCCAGCACTGCTCCCGCCGGTATCGTAACCCGTACGGTAATCGACTCCGGCCCGGTCACGTTCACCGCATCGATGGCGATGTCGGGGCCGAGCTCCACGACCGTCATGCTGTCCTGAAAGTTCGAGCCCGTCAGGACCAGATCGAGGGTCTGGAGGCGCCGGGCGGATGTCGGCTGTGCGGAAACCAGGGTTGGCGCCGGTCGGTTGACGGTGACCTGGGCCGTGGCCTGCCACGGCCCGCTCGCGGCCGTCAGCGTCGCATGACCCGGCGCCATGCCATGAACCAGGCCCGTCCCGTCAACTGGCGCCCGGGCCGGATCGCTGCTGGACCACGCAATGTCGCGGCCGCTGAGGAGGTTGTCATACTGGTCCAGCACCCGCGCCTGGATACGCACGGAATCGCCGAGCAGGATCGAAGCACTCGGCGGGTCCAGCTCGATGGAGGCGATCTCGACCGTGACGATCTCGAGGTCGGAGCAGGCAGCGGATACACAGAGGATGGGGAGCCATAACCGGGCAGAACGCCCGGGCATTACCCGGCCAGGGCGTGCGTCCGGGCGGGCGCGGCCATTGGGAACCAGTCGGCGGTTGGAGAGAGGGTACAGCAGCGGATCGGCGTGCGTCACGACTCACCGACCTTGTGTGTGCCAGGTCCCGCAATATATACACGGGCGGGCCCGCCGGGTACTGTGACGCCCGGATGCTGTGTTTTCGACCACCCCGCTGCAGGTTCGCGGGTCCTCTGGCCCGCCGCGTCGGCCAGGGTCTTGAACCTACTCTCGCCGCCGACGGAGATACGTCATGATCGATCAGCGCATTACGTTCCCCGGCGCCAGCGGGGCGCAGCTCGCCGCCCGGCTGAGTCTGCCGCCGGACGGCGTCATCCGGGCCTGCGCCCTGTTCGCACACTGCTTCACGTGCTCCAAGGATCTGAAGCCAATGGTGAACATCAGCCGGGCGATGACGCAGCAGGGGATGGCCGTCATGCGGTTCGACTTCACCGGCCTGGGTGAAAGCGAAGGCGATTTTGCCGGCACGACGTTCTCGTCGAACATCGAGGACCTGATCGCCGCTGCGGCGTTCATGGAACGCGAGTACGACGCGCCGGCCATCCTCATCGGCCATTCGTTCGGCGGTGCAGCGGTGATTCAGGCGGCCGCACGACTGCCATCGATACGCGCCGTCGCCACGATCGGCGCGCCGTTCGACCCGGCGCACGTTACGAACCTGTTCGTGGACGCGCTCGCGGACATCGACGCGAGCGGCTCCGCCGACGTCGTGCTCGCCGGACGTCGGTTCACGCTGAGCCGGAACTTCGTGCGCGACCTCGACGGCCACAATGTGGAGGACGTGCTGAAGTCACTCGGGCGCCCGCTGCTGATCCTCCATTCGCCGGTGGACAACACCGTCGGCATCGAGAACGCGGCGCTGATCTACAAGGCTGCGCGGCATCCGAAGAGCTTCATCTCCCTCGACGACGCGGACCATCTCCTGTTGAAGGAGACCGATTCGCTTTATGTCGGAACGATGGTGGCGGCGTGGGCAGCACGGTACATCGACGCCCCCGCTGAGCCCGACACCGTCGAGAAGCTGCGCGCCGACAATCGCGTTGCCGTCCGAACCGCTGCCGGCGCCTTCAGAACGGAGATCCTCGCCCGCGGTCACGCCATCGTCGCGGACGAGCCGAAGGCAGTCGGCGGCGACGACCTCGGTCCGACGCCCTACGATCTGCTGGCCGCAGCGCTGGGCGCCTGTACCACGATGACTCTGCGGATGTATGCCGATCGCAAGGAGTGGCCGCTGGAAGAGGCAGTGGTACAGCTCAAGCATTCACGCGTGCATGCGGAGGATGAGGAGCGCTGTGCAGAAGGCGCCGACGCCCGGATGGACCGGCTCGACCGCGAGCTGACACTCGTCGGTCCCCTCACCACCGAACAGCGAACGCGACTTCTTGAAATTGCAGACCGCTGTCCCGTCCACCAGACACTCAGTGCTGGTGTGCAGATCGCCACGTCGCTGCACGATGTCACGGGCGAGGGGGAAGAGCCGGCAACCCCGCGTTCAGAAATCGTGACCGAGTGAGCTCATGTTCGTCGATGGCCAGCCGTTCGCATGGTACCACATCGGAGCGGAAACATGAACCAGGTTCAGGTGACTGACACCACGATCGAGCTGAAGAAGGGCGACATAGCCCGACAGGAAGGTTTCGACGCCGTAGTGAATGCCGCGAACGCGGAGCTGCGGTCGGGCGGCGGTGTGGCCGGCGCGCTGCATCGTGCCGCCGGACCGGGATTGGAAGACGAGGGCCGACAGTTCGCGCCCATTCGTCCCGGCACGGCCGTCATCACGTCCGGCCATGCGCTTCCGAATCGACACGTGATTCACTGTCTCGGGCCGGTGTACGGCAGAGATGAGCCGTCAGCCGAACTCCTGGCGTCATGCTACCGTGAAGCGCTTCGTCTCGCCGAAGCGCACCATCTCGACTCGATTGCCTTCCCTGCCCTGTCCACCGGCGCGTTCGGATACCCAATGGAAGAAGCCGCGGGGATCGCACTGCGAACCGTGATCGACGAAGCTGAGCGCCTGACATCGGTCCGGCGGATCAGGTTCGTGCTCCATGATCAGGACGCGCTCGCCGCGCACGTCCGGGTGCTGGCCCGGCTGCACGAAGAAAGCTGATCACACTGCCGTGTAGCCCCCGTCGATGAGGTAGTATCCGCCCGTGATGAACGATGCTTCGTCCGACAGGAGGAAGCTGACGAGCGGCGCCACCTCATCAGCGCGCCCCAGTCGTCCCAGAGGGTGGCGAGCGATGAGGTTTTCTCTGACCTCGGCCGGCAGGCCGGCGAGCAGCGGCGTGTCGATGTACGCGGGCCCGACGCAGTTGATCCGCAGCCCCTGCGGGCCGTATTCAGCCGCCGCATTCTTCGTCAGACCGACTACGCCGTGCTTGGCTGCGGTATACGCGCCGTTGCCGATGGCGGCGACGGTTCCGTGAATCGACGCCATGTTCACAATGGCGCACTCGCCTGCTCCCGCCCCCAGCATGGCGGGGATCTGATAGCGCATCCCGTAGAGCACGCCATTCAGGTTGATGTCGATCACGCGGTTCCAGTCCTCGAGATCCGTCTCGCCCGCCGGTGCCTGCGCTCCGCCAATGCCGGCATTGTTCACGGCGTAATGCAGGGCGCCGTAAGTTTTGATGGCGAACTCCACGACCTTCTCGGAGTCCTCCGGCCTGGCAGTGTCCTGCTTGAACGCAGCTGCCTTGCCGCCGCCCTCCATTATTTCGCTGGCGACTCGCTGCGCCGCCTCGAGCTTGATGTCCGAGAGAACCACACTGGCTCCCGCGGTGGCGAGCCGCTTGCCGATCGCCTCGCCCAGTCCCGAACCTCCGCCCGTCACGATGGCGACCTTGCCGTCGAATGCGCCCATGAACGCCTCCACTCTCTGGATGAGCGGCTGTCAGGTGCCCGGATTCCCGCAGTGTGAACACCGGACAGCCGTCCCGGTGAACACGTCACGAATCATACCGCCGATGACCGTGATGGCTGCGTTTGCACTTCTGCGCAGACACGGACGGCGGGGCCGGGGGGCAGCGGGTTGCGGCCTGCGACCAGCGCGTGCACGTTTCCGGCATCATGGTTACGTGGAAGCGCATCCGGATTCTCATCCTGCTGGGGTGCGGGCTCGCGACCGCTCCGGTTGGAAGCCTGGAGCAGTTCGATGCCGGCGAAGGCCGGACGGCGACACTGCCGTGCCTGTCGGCGGCCGGCGCTACGCCACTGCCTCTCCACGGGCCGAGCTCGCGCGCCGACCTTCCGGTCCGACCGTTCGCGCTGCCTGTGGAATGGTTCCTCACCATTTCGCAGGCGGAATGGCAGCAGGCGGCAGCAGTGCTGCGCGCCGCAGGCCCCCGTGCGCTCACTTACCACGCCAACGCACCTCCGTCACATCTGATCTGACGATTCCGTCGGCAGCGTGACTCTCACGCTGCTCAGGGCCTGAACCCTGTGACCAGATGCAACAATGTTCCTAGTGGACCAGCTCCTGCTGCTCGGATCCGTACTGGTTCTGATCGGCATCGCATCGAGCAAGTTCTCCAGCCGCATCGGGCTGCCTGTGCTCGTTCTCTTCCTCATGGTGGGGATGCTGGCAGGCTCGGACGGTCCGGGGCGGATCGATTTCGACAATTACACGCTGGCTCACGGTATCGGCACGGTCTGCCTCGCCGTCATCCTCTTCGACGGCGGTCTTCGTACGTCGCGCCGCGCGTTCCGCGCGGTATTCGCGCCGGCCATTACACTCGCCACCGCGGGCGTGCTGATCACGACGCTTCTGACCGGTTGGGTGGCAGCGTGGCTGCTGGGTGTGCCGATCCTGGAAGGTCTGCTGATCGGCGCGATCATTGGGTCCACCGACGCCGCCGCCGTGTTCGCGGTACTGCGAGGTCAGGGCGTTACTCTGAAGAAACGCCTGTCCGCAACGCTCGAAGTCGAGAGCGGCGCGAACGATCCGATGGCCATCTTCCTGACGGTGGCGATTCTCGAAGTCCTGCTGGGCGAGATGACGTTCGGCCTGGAGATGCTGTGGTTTCTCGTCGTGCAGGCGATTGCCGGCATCGCCGCGGGACTGCTCGTGGGCCGGGCGGCGGTGTTCACCATCAACCGCGTCGATCTCGATGCGGCCGGCCTGTACCCGATACTGACAGCAGCCGGCGGCCTCTTCGCGTACGGAGCCGCAGCGACGCTCGGCGGCAGCGGGTTCCTGGCCGTGTACCTGGCGGGTCTCGTCATCGGCAACGAGAGACTCGTCTTTCAGCGGGGAATCCTGCTGTTCCACGACGGTGCCGCATGGCTGGCCCAGATTGCGATGTTCGTGATGCTGGGGCTCCTCGTCTACCCGACGCAACTGCTGGACGTAGCATTCGAGGGTCTCATCGTCGCCGGCGTGCTGATCTTCATCGCCCGCCCGATCGCCGTTGGGCTCCTGCTGCCCTGGTTCGGCTACAACTTCCGGGAGCTGGTCTTCGTTTCATGGGTCGGCCTCAAGGGAGCGGTGCCGATCGTGCTCGCGACCTATCCACTGATGCTCGGCCTCGAGGACGCCGGACTCCTCTTCCATGTCGTCTTCTTCGCCGTTCTGGTCTCCGCGGTGCTCCAGGGATGGACGATGCCTCCGCTCGCTCGCTGGCTCCGCCTGCATACGGCCCCACCGCCGCGCGCGCCGATCTCGCTCGAGATCACGTCCCTCAGGGATGTGGATGGCGACATCGTCGAATACACGGTCGGACCCGGAACGCTGGCGGCCGGGCGGCACGTTCGGGACCTGCGTCTGCCGGACGGCGCGGTGGTCGCGATGCTGGTGCGCGAGCGCGAGATCATTCCACCGCGTGGAAGCACACTCGTGCAGGTGGGCGATCACGTCTTTCTCGTGATGCGCCCCGGCGTGCGACCGCTGGTGGACCGGGTCTTCCGCCCGCGCGAGGAACCCGCTGCCGTGCCCCTGGAGATGGAGTTCCCCCTCAGAGGAGACACGACGGTCGCGGAACTGGAGGAGTTCTACGGCATCGGCCTCAGTTTCGCGCCGACTGCCACACTGCACGACGTGCTGATTGCGCGCCTCGGCGAACGTGATCTGGATGTCGGGAGTCGCCTGCGCCTCGACAGTGTTGATCTCGTGGTCCGCAGCATGTACGAGGGCATGGTGGATCGCGTTGGACTGATGAT
>DATHVW010000194.1:0-7210 GCA_035461085.1 Longimicrobiales bacterium
TGATTCCACAGGTATGACCGCGGCCTGAACCACTTCGGATAGATGAGCGATTCACACCTTGAATGGCGCAGGTTCGACGAGCACGACTTCGCCGCTGCGCTGTCGATCTTTGATTCCAACGTACCGGAGTACTTCACCGCACCCGAACGACAGGCCTTCGCGGACTTCCTGCTCCAGCTCCCAGGACCGTACTTTGTCGTGGAAGCCCCGGGCGAGGGCATCGTTGCTTGCGGTGGCTACGCGGTCGTCGAGCCAGAGGGACGAGGAGACCTCTGCTGGGGGATGGTGAGACGCGATCTCCACGGTCGCGGCATCGGGACCTTTCTGACGAAGCGGCGCATCGAAGAACTTCGCGCAGACGTGCGTGTTGGACACGTCGTGCTGAACACCAGCCACCTGACGCAGGACTTCTATCACCGTCTGGGATTCACGACGAGTGGAGTTACCGAGAATGGGTTTGGCCCCGGCCTCCACCGATGCGATATGAGACTCGACTTTCCTCGAGGCTGACCCAGGCACCCGACTGATAAGCGGTGCCGATTTCCACCATAAGGCGCAGCTCGCGGTGCACATCGATCAGATGGGCCTTGTCGCTCCAAGTTCCCGGGATCGTCGCGTACTACTGATCAGGAGTTCCAGCGATGGCTACCTTCATTGATGAGGACCTGGTGGTCGTGCGAGCCGAACCCAACGCGAAGTCGCGCCGCAAGACGGTGCTGGCGTTCGGCGACAGGATCGACGTGCTGGGAGAGCAGGACGGCTGGACTGAGGTTCGACTGGTCGAACGGTGGGAAGGCGCGGATGTCGGCTTCATCAGGGGATCGCCCCGCGTGCGCGACGAGGGGATCCTGCGTTTCTCGATGATAGACGTGCAGCAGGGGGATGGCATGATCATCGAGACGCCGGCGGGTCGGATAGTTTTCGTGGACGGCGGCGACAACCAGCTCTTCGCGCGCCATGCGGCTGCCCGTTTCCGGTACCGGCAGAGTAGCGCCGCCGAGCCGCTCGAGGTGGATGCGATCGTAGTCACGCATGGCGATGCAGACCACTATGACGGGCTGAACGACATCGTCCGGTCGGAGACCGATTCGAGCATCGCCGAGCGCAAGCGGCTGTTCATCCATCCACGGCGGGTCTGCCACAGCGGGCTCGTGACTCGTCCCACCAAAGACGCACAGCGCAAGCGCATCAAGGACGAGGACAAGTTCGGTCGTTCGGTGGAGGTCGGTGACGAGCTGGTGGCCATCGACCTCTACGACGACCCGCGCGACGCCGACGAGGACATGGCGAACGAGCCCTTCAAGCGGTGGCGCAGGTCGCTCGACCATTGGGAGACGCGTGGTCCGATCGACGTGCGCCGGGTCGCATTCGGGATGGATGCCGGGGAGATCTTCGACTTCCTGCACGACGAAGGTATCGAGGTGGAGCTGCAGGGTCCCTTCGCGACCGACGTCGAGGACCCGGAGAGCGGAGCGATGGTCCCCGCGCTGCCGTACTTTCACGAGGCGAGCGAGTCGCCGGAGCCGCATCTGGGCGCCGCGGCGGGCGGAGGCGACCCGTCCGCGTCGCACACTATCAACGGCCATTCGATCGCGTTCCGGCTGACGTTCGGCAACGTGCGCTTCGGGTTCACGGGGGACCTGAACCAGGAGTCGATGGACCGGATGCTGGACCACCTGACGCCGGCGCAGCTGGAGGCGGAGATCGTGAAGGCGCCGCACCACGGCTCCTCCGATTTCGACTTCCGGGCGCTCGAAGCGATGCGCCCGGTGGTCGCGATCGTGTCGTCGGGCGATGAGAACGCGATGAAGGAGTACGTCCACCCGCGCGCGACGCTGATGGCCGCGCTCGGCAAGTGCATGCGTGACCGGACCGGGATCG
This sequence comes from Longimicrobiales bacterium, assembly GCA_035461085.1. Lineage (GTDB taxonomy): Bacteria > Gemmatimonadota > Gemmatimonadetes > Longimicrobiales > RSA9 > SH-MAG3. Next base: position 1,882 of record DATHVW010000194.1, read on the forward strand.
TGCTCGTCACCGAGCTGGCCGCGTTCTTCACAGTCCGTCGCGACTGCCATAGCCGCGAGGACCTGGCTGCCTTCTTCAGGGAACGGAAGGACGAGACATTCACCGGCGAGGAGCTGCGGAAGCTGTTCGCGGGGAAGCCGAAGGCCGAAGGCCCGGCCGGCTCTTTCTTCGGCTTCGAGCGCACGAACTTCGGCATCATCCACATCCGGACCGATGGCGAGCGGGTCCTCGTCTTCACGCACAGCGGGCGCGAGGACCTGAACGAGGCCTACCGGTTTCGCGTGACAATGGTCGCGGATGAGCGGCAGGTCGCATTCGAGAACGTGGAGTCGCGATGAGGACGGACGTCATGGAGCCAGCCGATGAGCCCTTCTTCGGTAACCTGCCCCGAGGGCCTGCCAGACCTGCAAATGTTTAGCTTCGGGATTCAGCCTGTCAGGAGTTTGTATCATGATCCGCTTGCTCAGAATCGCAACTGTGTGCCTGCTCGCCTCGGCGTGTTCTGTGGATGGCCGGGATGAAGCCCCTGAGGCGGCCGCTGAGCAGAGCGTGCCCGCATCCCCCGCTGCGGGCAGCGCGGCGAATTCAATCGCGGACTTTCAGGCGCTGCGTTACCTCGAAGGCGACTGGCGCGGCAGCGGCTATGCGGGTGGGCCGTTCTATGAGACCTATCGGTTCGTGAACGACTCCACGATCGAGATGACAGCCTGGACCGACTCAACCATGACTGCGCCGCGTGAGCGCTCGGAGTACGTGCTGCGGGGCGGGATCATCCGCACCGATAAGGGCGGACTTCTGGTCGGCGTGGACGAGGACGGACATCATTTCCGAAGCGGTTCATCCAGCTGGACGTTCCGGCAGATCTCAGCTGACCGTTGGACCGCGACAGTGGGCCCGTCGACGACGTACACGATGGACCGGGTTGCCCGCCGATAGCCAGGTTCCGTGACGTTCTGACTCGACGCGGGTTGATTTGTGAATGACGGCGCGTGGTCTGACGGAGTCAGCATGCGAGCACCACCCCCTCGAACGAGTCTTGTAACTGCACGGTGACGACTCGAGGTGCCGGCCCGCTCCTGCGGTGGTCAGCGGCTGCTATCGCGCTATTCTACGGCTTCGCGAAGCTGAACGGCGCGCAGTTCACGGTACTGGAATCTGAGCTCGATCGGCCCCTGCGGGAGGTGAGCGGTTTCTGGCTGACCTGGTATTACTTCGGGTACTCGCGGGTGTACGGCAATCTGATCGCGCTGGCTCAGATCATCGCCGGCCTGTGCCTGACACAGGAGCGGCTCGCGCTCGCTGGTGCGTTGCTCCTGCTGCCAATTGCGGCGAATATCGTCCTGGTCGACGTCTTCTATGGCGTTGACCCCGGCGGGCTGATAGCTGCCGCAGTCCTGCTCGTCCTTGTGTTAAGCATCATCTGGCCTTACAGGATGGATCTCATCCGTGTGGTCCTCAGGCCCGGCCGGCCGATGCCGGATCGGCTTACTCCCGTATTCCCGGCACTGGTCCTCTGCCTGGTTGCGTTCTCAGTCACCTACTGGATCGCGCATCATAACAACCGAGCGCCTACTGCGATCGATGGTGTGTGGGAAGTGGAACGGGGCACGAGTCCGCATCAAATCGAGCGAGTCTACTTCGAGCGGAATCGCGCGCACCTCGCCGTGTTCCGCGATACGTCGGGCCGCTACACGCGGCACCATTTCGAACTTGCCAAGGACGGTCGGGTCAATGTCTGGCTCGAATGGCTGGACAAGGGCGGATTGGTCTACTACGGCGTGCATCTTCGTCAGCCGGACGTGATCGTACTGTATCCGCCGCACAATCCCGCCGCATCGTTGCGGCTGACGCGGCGGGATGCAGGACCGGATTAACGCCTGGCTGGACGCTGGTACCAAGCCTGCGACGCCGGTCCCTTCTTCGACCTCAATCAGGCGCCCGCCTTCGATCCGCCGGATCCGAGGCATTCACGTGTGCCATGGAACGACACATCACGCCGCCGGGCATCTGCCGCCGACACGATGGCGTGGTTCTGGCAAGTCGCTCCCTCCGGATGAACGATTCTGCAGGAGCGACCGATGTCCCGGATCAGGTCTGCGGTTCTCGAAGCTCTGGGCGTCGGAGTCGTCTCGGGAATGCGTACGTTCCTCATGCCTGCACTTCTGAGCCGTGCTGTACCAGCGGCCCCAGGAAGCTCGTCGGGACACAGCGCAGCTCATCTGCTGCGATCACCCGCTGTGTCCAACGCACTCGCTCTCGCGGCTGCAGGCGAGCTCATCGGCGACAAGCTGCCAGTGGCACCGGATCGCACAGAGATGCCTTCTCTCGCTGCGCGAGCCGTTTCAGGCGGCTTTTCCGCGACGATAATCGCCTCATGGAATGATGAGGCGGCAATGCCCGCTGCTGTGCTGGGGTCGGTTGGCGCAATCGGATCTGCGCACGTGATGATGCGGCTGCGGACGGCGATCGGCCGCCGACTCGACATCCCGGATCCGCTCGTGGGTCTGGCCGAGGATGGCCTTGCATTGGCAATTGGCCACATTCTGATTTCGACTGCAAAGGGCAACCAGGCTGCGGCGGAGCCCTGACGATGACGAGCGATGACGCCGGTCAGGCTTGACGTGTTCTCGAGCCGGTTTGCAGGGTAACAACGGCCTGCTGACGTTATTGTCTTATCGCTGGAGGGGCTCGCGGCGGCTCGCGTCCCTCGTGCTCGACGGGCATCACTACATCCATTACGAGCGAGGCGTCGAGGAGCTTTACAATCTCAGCACCGATCCCGGCGGGACTCGTGACAAAGCGCGCGCTGGGAGCGGCAGCCCTAATGCGTACCGCGCGCTGATGCCCCACGCGTGGTTGAAGACCGGCCACCCCGAACGACCCGGCGCGGCAGCGGCCGACCTGCCCGCGGGGGGCGTCGCGAGCCGATCCGGAGGACGCTGAAGCTACGTAATTCCCGCCCCACCTTTGTAGGACATCTGCGCAGGAGCCACCACCATGGGTCTCGTATGCAGTCTCGTCTTGCAGCCGGTCATTCAGCTGATCTTCATCGTCGTCTCGGTGATCGAGTACATCCTCCTGGCGATCTGCCGGCTCATCACGGAGCTGGCCGAGGTGGCGAAGCAGGTGCTTCGCTGGCTGTGCAAGAACGTCGTTCGCACCGTATGCGACGCGGTCTGCGGCGTGGTGTGCGGGATCTGCGACTTCTTCTGCGGGTTCTTCGGCTGCGACTGCGGGTGCCGGAACGTATGCGAGACCATCTGCAGGACGGTCACGGAGGTCGTGTGCGGCTGGACCTACGTGCTCGAGGTGGTGCTGGAGTACGTCACGCGCTTCGTCTGCAACTACATCATCCAGGCGATCATCCGGCTGATCAACCTGGTGGTCACGTTCGTGACCATGGTGCTGACCTGGGTCTGCTCCCTGATCGACCTCGTGATCCGCTGGCTGCTGTGCATCACACGGCTCGCGGAACTGTGGGACAAGGTACTGGGCGACACACGTGAGCGTCGATTCCGCGTGGCGCCGAGGATCGTGCGGAACCGGGCGGGGCATTCCGCGTGGTTCGTATACGTCGGCAACCCGGACGCGACCGGCAACGTCGATCAGAATGCACTCGTCTATATCCTGAGCGACGAGGGGCGCCCGCTGCTGCCGGTCGTCGATCGCACGACCGGGAGCATCGGCTACTTCGAAGTCGAGACCCGTGGCAGCGTGATCACGGGGCGCCTGCGGCGCGGCCGCGATCGCGAGCTCGTGCCCGGACGGCCGTTCCTCTACTACGCGCACAAGGTGATGGAGATCGCCAGTCACCTGTTCGGCGACATCTTCGCGACCAGTGCGGACGACGATGGCACCGGCACGGACATCCGCCGGAACCTGTTCACGTATCAGCCGAACGTGCAGGCCTGGCTGGCGAGCGTCAGCGTCAGCGCTCTGACAGCCAACCACTACAACAACTGGAACAACAAGTACACGAGCGCCGGCGCGTCTGACTACTTCGGTGACCAGACGATCAGCGACATGGGCGTCCGCGTGGACACCGACGACACGTGCAGTCACCCGACCAACACGTTCCTGCACCTGTCCACGCCGGTCGAGTTCCCGCCGGCCAATACGGCCGTGGCGGAGGACATGGGCTGCGGCGCAGGCCAGACGCTGACGTTCGATGAGACCAACTACCTGATGCAGCACAGACACGACGGCTTTTCGATCGCCACGTATTTCGTGAGCCGCTACGACAAGAACGACTCGCACGTCGGCTGCAACGACCTCCTGGGATACACGACGGTGACGTTCGAGGGCAACAGCGGTCCCCTGTTCGTCACCAGCAGCGTCCTGGAGTTCGACGAGGATACGAACCGGATGATGTCGCGGATCGTGCGGAACATCAGGGCGACCGCGATCGTGCGCGTCGCCGAGACCTACATCCACGAGCTCGGTCACCAGAGCGGGCTGCTGCACCAGGAGGATGATCCCGACTGTGCCGACCCCACGACGCTGCACATCGCGCGCATGATGAATCCGGGTGCGAGCGTGCGTCGCGCATGGAGCAGGATGGAGTGGTGCCTGATCCGCGGTACACCGTACGTGACGGCGCGCTCGCTGACTCCGTTCACGCAGGCGCCGGAGCTGCCCGATTCCGGCTCGCAGCCGCAGCCGCAGCCTCAACCGCAACCGCTACCGACTTCTCGGGCCGGGGGGACTGACCATGCCTGACACCCTGACACGCAACGGCTGGTGGAGCGGGATCCGGCGTCGCGCACATGACCACGACGTCGAACGACTGCTCTGGTACAATCGCTCCCGCAGCGCGACTGTTGCTGCATACGTGGCGACGCGTTCGCGCGGGCGTTTTCCCGAGCTGCTGCCCGAGTTCCTGAAGGTGCTGCTGGGCAGCATGATCGGCTTCTGGCTGATCGCCGCTGCCCTCTCGCTCTTCGGCGCGCAACCGCTGTACACGTACGCGGCCATGGGCATCATGTTCTCCCTCCAGGCAGCGCACTACAGGCGCCAGCTGGCGAGGGATCCCGACTTCAGGGTCCGCCGGTGCAACTGCGCCGGCGCTCGGAGGGACAGCACCGAGGACGTATTGAAGAGCAGCGCCAGCACGATCCTCGGGATGCCCAACTCGACGCTCGCCGTTATGCTGTACGGCGGGCTGCTCGCACTGCTTCAGGCGGGCTACGCCGGCGCGGCACTGTCTGCGTCGATCCTGGCCCTTCTGGTCAGCAGCTACCTCGCCTGGGTGATGATCACGCGGGTCAGGGGACTGTGCTCGACGTGCATCAACATCACGGCATTGAACTGCCTGATTCTCTGGCAGCTC
>DATHVW010000195.1:0-51938 GCA_035461085.1 Longimicrobiales bacterium
ACCCACTCTGCAGAACGGCTCATCGGAGCAGGCGCGCGTCCCCGGAAGCGCGGGCTGACATGTCCCGGCGCGCCACGGCCATGTGGCCCTGAGCCGTTCTGCAGAGTGGGTGCCGCGTCCGGCCGCTGCCGTCGCCGGCGCGCTGCCCAGCAGAACGCGACCGCCCGCAGCAAATCCGCTGATCGGATGCTCCTCGCCGTCCGCATAGTGCCCGGAGAATCGCAGTGCGAAGCGGTGGGCCACGGGGACGGAGATCTCCGCGCTCACGCCGGTCCCTCCCTCGTGGCTGCCGACACCGGCCAGGCCGATGAAGCCAGACGCGCGGTCGCGCCTTACGGCATTGTATCCGATGCCGATCCGACCGATCTGCTGCGGCGAGAATGCGGTCGGCGGGAACGATTCCAGCCTGAGGTGCACGGTTTCGGCCGAGCCGGCGCGCACGTAGAGCGATGGCCACGTCGCTGTGGAGGGTTCTTCCGCGTACTCCTCGAATGCCGGAGCGATGGCGAGGCCAGCCCCCACACCGAAGTTCTTCCAGTCGGCGCGCAGCCGTGCCGTCCCGAACGCGCCGGTGTGAGAGTCCCAGTCGGACCTCATGGAGCCGCCCGCCGCATCCACGCGAACGATGTGGTTCAGGCTGTAATCCGCTTCCACCGCCGCCACCTTGTACGTCACCCGATCGGCGCGCAGCAGGTCGCCTTCACAGGACAGCTCGGCGTGCTCGTCGGTGCCGGTTCCGATCATGAGGCCGAGACTGCCGTTCGGTCGGATCACCGGCTGAACCGGTACCTGCCAGACCACCAGCACGAGGAGTCCGCGGTATCGCCGGCAGCGTTCGAGCAGACCGCGCGGTCCACTGCGCGGCCTCCCCGGTTCGGGTTGTGCCATGTTGACTCCCTGGTGAGCAGTGCATTGACTGATTCACCAAGGTGCACGCCGGATTTGGTAACTGTGATACGCCTGGCTACGTAGAAGGGGCGGCGGGTTTACGTATGCCGGTTGATCATCATCTCCGCCACTGCGTCGAAGAACTCCCGCAGAACGGCATCGACATCCGCAGGAAGCGCCGTCTCGACGAGCGCGCGATCCATGAGCGCGAGCCAGCGCTCGCTCGCGCGACGATCGATCGGGAATGGCACGTGACGCGCGCGCAGCCGTGGATGACCGCGCTGCTCGATGTAACGCTGCGGACCGCCGAAACGCCCGATCAGGAAGTCGCGGAGCCGCTCTTCGGCGCCCGCCATGTCATGGGGCGGATACATGGGGCCGAGCACGTCGTCAGCGGGGACCTGGCGGTAGAACGCCGCCACCAGCCGCTCGAAGCCGTCCTCTCCGATCGCCGCGAATACACCGCCCTCGTTCATGGCTCCGGCGGCGCCGTCCGTCGGCGCGCCGCGGCGCGCTCCCCGCGAATCGACGTGAACAGCTGCAGCGCGGGGACAGAGAGCGCGATCACAAGCCCCGATGGGGCGCCACCAACTATGCTCCCGAGCACCACGCCGCCGACCACCACGCCGATCGGTCCGACGACCGCGGCTGCGTAGCTGCCGCGCCGCTGGTTGCCCGCATGGACGCCGAACGCCATGCCCAGGGATTCACCGACCGCACCCCCCAGCACAGCGCCGCCCAGCCCGCAATAGTCGTAGCAGCTGCTCGACAGTCTCGTTTCCAGGCCGTATCCCAGTACGCCGCCCAGCGCCAGTCCCAGTGCGCCGCCGAGGAGGCCACCGCCGATCATCTCGGGAGTACGATCGAGCGTATCCTGCACGAACGCATCGTTCAACGTAAGACGCGGCGCGCTGTCAACCTCTGCCGCGGGCAGCGGCTCGGGCATCTGTGAGTGCAATGGTGCGGTACGGATCAACAGCGCGCTGGCAGCCGCCGTGCATGCGGCCGTCACGCGTATGGTTCGTCGTCGCATCAGCGTACTTCTCTCCGGCGCACAGCCGTCACTCCATCGTGAACTCGTGCGCGAACGCCACATCGAAAGAAAATGTTTTGGCGCGGCTCCGCGACTGCATGGCATCCGCGATGCGCTCCAGCCGAGCGGGAATCCCGAGTATCCTGTCGCGCGCCTTCTCGCCTGCGTCGTTCAGGTCTTCCAGCAGCTCGATGCGCCAGAACCGGATCTGCTCCTGCACGATCTTCAGGTAGTCGCGCGGACCGTAGATTCCGGCGCGCCGCACCACATCGGCCATCTCCCTGAAGCCCGGCATCAGGACACCCGGCATGTCGATCGCCGGCATGATAGCGGCCGCGGACTCCAGTGCGCGATTCGGATCGCGCGCCAGCACGTGCCTGAAGATCTCCCTGTAGAAAGCATAGTGCCGCGCCTCTTCCTTGGCCACGTTCGACAGCACCATGCCGATGGTCGGCTCGTACTCGCTCGCCAGTTTGCCCGTGTTCGCGTGGCTCACCTGCGTGGCACGCTCCTGCAGCGTCGTATACACGAACACGCGGTACGGGTCCCTGTCCCACACCGGATCGAAGCCCGCACGCAGATACTCGAACTGCATTCGCTCGAGAACGGGATTGTTCAACACGCGGCTGTCACGGCTGTAATCGTGCAGGATCGCGCCGTGCCGGTCCTCCTCAGCAGTCCACATGTTCGTCCACTTCGACCAGAAACTGTCGTTGCCGAGGTATACCGCGAGCAGACGGTGGAAATGCGGCAGCCCCTCCTCCGTCAGCAGGTTGAGCGCGAGCGCAACGCGCATGGGAAAACTGATTCCCTGCGCGCGGGAGCGGAGCTCCTTCAGGTGGTCATCGGGATCGGTCTCGGGCGGAGGCGCGAGCAGCTCGCTCGGGAACCACAGTACACGCTTGGCCTCGTGCACCTGCATCAGCTCGTGCACGACATCCTCGAGGTCCGCCAGCACCTCGACCTTCGCGAGGGTCTCGGATTCCATGGTTTCCATTAGATCACCGGGGGTTCGCCTTTCTGCGACGCAAGCTGCGCGCCCCGGCCGACCTCGCCCGATCATGATTTGCCCGGATAACGGCCGCGGACCCATTGTACAGGGTTCCTGACGTAACTCACCACTGGGGGAATGTCGAGGCTCAAGGGAATGAAGGCGCTGCTCGCCGTCATTAGTGTCGTCACGGTCACCGGCTGCGCGGCCACGGCTGCCACTCCTGCCCCGCATGAGCGCGTCGCGGCAGACCGGATCGTCACGCGTGGTGACAGCTTCGCGATTCGGGTTAATGGCGAGCGCATCGGCACGCAGGTGGTATCGGTGGGGCTGGTCGGAGGAGGATACCGCTTCACGGAGACCACCACGCTGCCGCAGGCGTCCCAGAGCACCGAGGTACTGATGTCGCGGCAGCTGGAGATGCGACGGGTGACCCAGCGCGGCACCCGGGGTGATCAGGAGATGCGGATCGATGTCGAGTACCAGTCGGGCCGTGCGTCAGGCAGTGCGCGCATACCGGGACAGAGCGGCATGGAGGAGCACACCATCGACGCTGCGGTTCCGTCTGATGTCATCGATGACAACGTGCTTGCCTCGCTGCTTCCTGCTCTCGAGTGGGCGGATGACGCGGAGCACGCGCTTATCGTGTTCCAGTCGGGCAGGAACGTGCTGGGCGAGCATCGCCTGCGTGTCGCCGGCTCCGCGACCGTGGAGGTGCCGGCCGGCCGGTTCGAAGCATACCGCATCGAGTCCACCGGCAGCGATGTACCTCTGGTTTTCTACATCGAGAAGTCGCTGCCCCACAGGCTGCTCCGAATCGAGGTCCAGGGCACACCCATGGACGTTGTGCGGCTGTGACGGCGCGCGAATGAGATACCGCCGATTCGGACGCACCGGCTGGAACGTCGGTGACATCGGCTACGGCATGTGGGGCATGGGCTCGTGGACCGGATCCGACGACGAGCAGTCGCTCGAGGCTCTGCAGCTGGCGGTGGATCTCGGCTGCAACTTCTTCGACACTGCCTGGGCGTACGGTGCCGGGCACAGTGAGCGGCTTCTCGGGGAGCTCGTGCGTGCGAATCCCGACACACGTCTCTACACGGCCACGAAGGTGCCGCCGAAGAACCGCGCGTGGCCGGCGCGGCCGGAATACGCGCTCGGCGACGTGTTTCCGGCTGATCACATCCGCGAGTTCGCGGAGCGGAGCCTGGCGAATCTCGGCACGCACGCGCTCGACCTGCTGCAATTCCACGTCTGGGATGATTCCTGGGCGGGCGAGGACGAGTGGCAGCGCGCGGTCGACGACCTGCGCCGCGAAGGCCTCGTGCACGCGATCGGCATCAGCATCAACCGCTGGGAGCCGTCGAACTCCCTCGAAACCATGCGCACCGGCCTCGTCGATGCCGTTCAGGTCATCTACAACATTTTCGATCAGGCTCCGGAGGACGAGCTGTTCCCGCTGTGCCGCGAGCTGGACATCGCCGTAATTGCGCGCGTGCCGTTCGATGAGGGGTCGCTCACGGGTACACTAACGAAGGAGACCCGCTGGCCGGAGGGCGACTGGCGCAACACCTACTTCGTGCCGGAAAACCTCGAGCCTACGGTGGAACGGGTGGAAGCGCTCCGCGGGGAACTGCCGCCTGACACGTCGATGCCGGCGCTGGCTCTGCGCTTCATCCTGTCGAACCCGGACGTTTCGGTGGCGATCCCCGGCATGCGCAGACCATCGCACGTGCGCGCCAACATTGCGGCGAGCGATGCCGGCGCACTGCCGGACACGGTGCTCGAACGACTGCGTGCGCACCGCTGGGACCGCACACCGACGTCGTGGTCCAGCTGATCAGTTGCCGACCGGCTCCGCCATCGACAGAACCTGATCGCGCGACAGATCCATGTTGTGGACTTCCTTCGCGTGCTGCTGGACCGTTGCGACCAGCTGATCGTCCGAGGACTCGCGGATCGTCTTGCCGCAGTCGCAGGAAACCTGTTTCTGTGCCATGTCGGTAACTCCCGGTTGCAGTGTCAGCATTGTCGTGCCGTGTCGATATGACTATATGTCGGATGGATTGCCACCGGCCCGGTGCGATCTTGGAAAAAGTATGGAGTCCCGATGCTGCGAATTCACCTCTCCGGCCGCCTGACGATCGATGCGGACGGCATCCGCCTCGGTCCGAACGACTTTCCCGGCCAGCAGGCCCGTGTAGCATTCGCCCTTCTGGTCGGCGAGCGGAGCGATCCGGTGGCGCGTGCCGCACTGGCGGATGCGCTGTGGCCTGAGCGAGTGCCGCCCGCGTGGGATACCGCCCTCAGCTCCATCGTCAGCAAGCTGCGCTCGCTCCTCGGCAAGGTCGGACTCGATGGCGCCGCCACGCTATCCACCCGCGACGGCTGTCACGAGCTGAGCCTGCCGCGCGGTACCTGGGTGGATCACGAGGTCGCCGCCGACAGCATTCACGAAGCCGAGGCCGCGCTGCGGGCGGGCGATCCCGCGCGTGCGTACGGCCCGTCGGCCGTCGCTCACCATATCGCGCGCCGGCCGGTCCTCGCGGGGGAGCAGGGCCGATGGGTGGAGCAGCGTCGCGAGAAGCTCGCCAGCATTCTGGTGCGCGCACTCGAGTGCCGGGGCCACGTCTACCTGTGGAACGGCGAGCATTCACTGGCGGTCGAGGCAGCGCGCGATGCCGTTGCGCTCGAGCCGTTCAGGGAGACGGCCTATCAGCTCCTGATGCGCGCGCACGCCGCCGCCGGCAACACCGCCGAAGCGCTGCGCACCTACGAACGCTGCCGCACACTGATCGCCGAAGAGCTGGGAGTGAACCCGTCGCCGCAGACGAAGGCGGTGCACGCCGAGCTCCTGCAGCAGCTTTAGCTGTCACAGGCGAGGCTCGCGCCACGGAAGACTCAGACCGGCGTACCGGGCAGCCAAGACCCTTTCGCGATCGTGTACCACATCGTATCCTGGCTGCGGGGCGCTGTACGCCCCCCGCGTCCCCCCCGCGGAATCGCCCCGGCGCTGTTGCCGCGGTCTCTCATTGCCAGCTGCGATCTCAGGCCTCTGCAACGAACCCCGGGTTCTCTGCAGTCGCTCGCGTATTTCGAGCGTAGCGCACGCTCGCCACGACGCCGCACGTCCCGCGGCGTTCCATTCACCGCAGTGCCTCAGCCGGCACCCTGTCACGTTGGAGGACAGATGCATCGCAGCCGCACGTCGTTTCTCGCCGTCGCATTCGCAGCCCTGGCGGCGACCTCATGTACGGAGAGACAGGCCCAGCCGCTCGAGCCGTCACAGCAGCTCGACGCCGCTCCCGTTGCGGTCCGCGCGACGCCGGACATCATCGCCGTACAGAACCGGCACACACCCGAGCTCATGCGCAGGGACGGCATCATCGGCACGGGCGTGCGGGTCACGGCGTCCGGCGAGTCGATCGTGGTGTACGCCGTCACGCCGAGTCACGCAGCGGCAGCGCGCGTGCCGTCCAGCCTCGACGGTTACGCCGTTGACGTGGTCGTGACAGGTCGTATCGATGCGGTGCGCGCCACCAACCCGCAGCTGAAGGCGCGGCCGGCTCCGTCCGGGTTCTCTGTCGGCCATCCCGACATCACCGCGGGCACGATCGGCGCGAAGGTGAAGGACGGCGCGGGCAACGTCTACATCCTGAGCAACAATCACGTGCTCGCGAACTCGAACGCAGCCTCCATCGGCGATGCGACGTTGCAACCCGGCCCCTATGATGGCGGCACGTCAGCCGACCAGATCGGCACGCTCGCCGACTTCCAGACCATTGTGATGGGTGGCGCGTCCAACACCATGGACGCCGCGATTGCACGCGTGAACGGGGCCGACCTCACGGGCAGCACGCCCGACGACGCGTATGGTGCGCCCGGCACGGGCGTGTACAGCGGAGGTCTGCTCAACAAGGGCGTACAGAAGTTCGGTCGCACGACCGGCCACACCACCGGCACCGTGACCGAGACGAACGTTACCGTGAGCGTGTGCTACGTGCCGCGCGGCATGTTCAGCTGCGCGCAGGCAGCCACGTTCACCGGCCAGATCGGCATCTCGCCCGGCACGTTCAGCGCCGGCGGCGATTCCGGCTCGCTCATCGTGACGAACGACACCAACAAGTCACTCGTCGGCCTGCTTTTCGCCGGCAGCAGCACCCGCACGCTCGCCAATCCGATTGGTCCCGTGCTGGCGCGCTTCGGCGTATCGATCGACACCAATGGCGGCGGCACGGAGCCTCCGCCCCCTCCGCCGCCGGGCGAGGACACGACCGCGCCGAATGCCGCGTTCAGTTATTCCTGCGGCAACAGCACGACGTGCTCGTTCACGGACCAGAGCACGGACAACGTCGGCGTGACCGCGTGGGCGTGGAGCGGCGCGTTCACCTCCAGCGTGCAGAACCCGACGCAAACATTCGGCTCCGGCACTCACACGGTGATGCTCACCGTCACTGATGCCGCAGGCAACAGCGACTCCGCGACGCAGACGATCAACTGCCGCGTCAGGGGCAAGAACCTGCGTTGCAGCTGAAGCGCTCGACGAGTGACGTGAACGCGGGCGGGCCGGTTCTTCCGGCCCGCTCCGTTCTCGGACTTCTGGCGGCCGCGCTGATCCTCGCGAGCTGCTCGAGCGGGGGGAACGACCGGAACACCAGCGGGGACGACTCAGTGAAGGAAGACATCGAGGTGGTACTCGAGCGCCGGACGCCGGAGCTCATGCGCCGCGCGGGCGTGCAGGGTGTCGGCCAGGCGCTCTGCGATGGGCGGCCGTGCATCCGCGTGTACCTGCTCGATGCGTCCGTCGCCGGAAGCCTCCCGGACAGCCTCGATGGCTATCCGGTCTCGACGGTCGTGACCGGCCCGATCCGCACGACCACGCTCGACTGATCGCGACCGCAGGGGCGCCTCCGTGTGCACGGCGAGCCCCCGTCAGACGGCTGCCTGGCTCTCCTGCTCCAGCCGCTCCCACTCCTCCAGCAGGCGTTCCACCTTCTCCTGGAGGCGAGCGCGCTCGGCCTGTGCTGCCCGTATCGTCTCGCCGGGCGTGTTGTCGAAATAGCCGGGCGCGGCGAACGATGCATCGATGGCTGCAATGGCGGATTCCGCCGCCTCGATGTCGGCGGTGATGCCGGCGAGGCGCTCGTCCTGTCGCTGCGCCGTGGCGCCGTCGCTGCGCGCCTTGCCTCCGCGTCCGTTGCCACCTGAAGCGCGCGCGTCCTGCGCCGGCCGCTCCGTGCCGCCGTCGCGCCGAGCTTTTTTCTCCGTGCGCTTCGTCTTGAGCACGACACTGTCGGCATCGAGATGGTCATCGCCGCAGTCGTGCACGTACTCTTCGTATGTGCCGTGATAGTCGCGGATCCCGGAGCGGCTGATCTCGACCACACGTGTCGCGAGCTGATTCACGAACCAGCGATCGTGCGACACGAGGATGAGCGTGCCCTCGTAATTCTGCAGTCCTGCGACGAGCGCCTCGATGGATTCGAGATCGAGATGGTTCGTCGGCTCGTCGAGCACGAGGACGTTGGGCTGTTCGACCTGCATGCGCGCGAACACCAGGCGCGCCGCCTCGCCGCCCGACAGCGTGCTCAGTGATTTCTCCGCCGCGTCGCCGGAGAACAGCATGAGACCCAGCTCGCCGCGCACGTAGCCGCGATCCTTGCCGGGGCAGAAGTCCCACAGCCAGCGCTCGGCGGTCATGTCATTCTCGCCGAGCTTCTCGTGATGATCCTGCGCGAAGTAGCCGGGCCGCGTGCCGTGTCCCCACTCGACCGTACCGCGGTCAGGTGCGAGATCGCCCATGACGATCTTCAGCAGCGTGGACTTGCCGATGCCGTTCGGTCCCATGATCACGAGACGATCACCACGCTGTACCTGCAGATTTACGCCGTGCAGGACTTCGTTATCGCCGAACGCCTTCGTGATGCCCTTGATCTTCAGCACGTCCTTGCCGCTCGGCGTGCCCTGTTTGAACCGGAACTTCGGATAGCGGCGCGAGCTGCCGGGCAACTCCTCCAGGTCCTCCGCCAGGCGCTCGGCCATCTTCAGCTTGCTGCCAGCCTGCCGCGCCTTGCTGTTCTTGGCCTTGAAGCGCTCCACGAACTTCATGTGGTGCGCGATCTCCTTCTGGCGACCCTCGATCTCCTTCTCGCGACGCTCCCGCTCCGCCACCTTCTGCTCACCGAACTGCGAGTAGTTGCCGTGATAGAGCGTCACGGTGGCGTAATCGACGTCGAGGATCTTCGTCGCGACGTTGTCGAGAAAACGATGGTCGTGCGAGATGATCACCGCGGGACCCGGGAAGTTCTGGAGGAACTTCTCCAGCCAGCGGATGGACAGGATGTCGAGATGGTTCGTGGGCTCGTCGAGCAGCAGCACGTCCGGCGCGCCAGCGAGCACCTGCGCCAGCAGCACGCGCAGCTTGAAGCCGCCGGACAGCGTGGACAGCGGCTGGCGGTGCACCTCGGTCGGAATGCCGAGGCCCTCCAGGATCGTGGCCGCGCGCGTCTCCGCCGTGTAGCCGTCCATGCGCTGGAACGCGTCCTCGAGCTCGGAGAACCGGTCCACGTCGAACTCGACGTGCGCGTTCGCCAGCAGCTTCTCCTTCTCCACGAGCACATCCCACAGCTCCGGATGCCCCATCAGTGCGACCGCCAGAATCTCCTGGTCCTCATAGAGGAACTGATCCTGGCGCAGCACGCCCAGCCGCGCGGACTTCGGTATCGCTACCGAGCCATCCGCCTCGGGCTGGTCGCCGCTGAGAATGTTGAGAAGCGTGGTCTTGCCCGAGCCGTTCGCGCCGACCAGGCCGTAACGCTCACCGGGATTGAGCTGGAACGACGCGTCCGCGAACAGCACACGCGCGCCAAACTGCATCGTAAGATTCGAGACTGATATCATGGGGGACAATTTACCCGCAAACGCCCCGATTGTCTCCCGGCCGGAAGAAACTCCCCGCATGCGCCCGGGCCCGCGCGCGTGCCCGACCGGCACCCTGTCGATTTTCTTCGCCCCCGTTCGACGCATAGATGAAGGGCGGAAGAGACGGCACCGGGACGGTCCCGGCCCCACCGCCCCATGACGATGGAGGTAAAATGCGCTTCATGGTGATCGTAAAGGCGGACAAGGACTCCGAGGCCGGTGTCATGCCGACGGAGCAGATGCTGGCGGACATGGGCAACTTCAACGACGAGCTGGTGAAGGCGGGTGTGATGCTGGCGGGGGAGGGTCTCCATCCCAGCTCGAAGGGCGTGCGGATCCGGTTCAGGGGATCGGACCGCACGGTCATCGACGGTCCGTTCGCCGAGACCAAGGAGCTGATCGCCGGTTTCTGGCTGATCCAGGTGAAGTCCCTGGATGAGGCGATCGAATGGATGAAGCGCGCACCGATGGGTGGGGATACGGAGCTGGAGATCCGGCAGGTGTTCGAGGCCGAGGATTTCGGCGACGAGTTCACCCCCGAGCTCCGCGCCCAGGAGGAGCGGCAGCGGGCACAGATCGAGGCGGCGCAGAAATAATCCGGCACTGGCGGTGAGCGGTTTGCGCGGCAGGGGCAGGCCGCTACACTGCAGATGTGCCAAAACATGATGTGCACCGCGCGATCGACGCGGTATGGAGAATCGAGTCCGCCCGGCTCATCGCGGGCCTGGCGCGGATCGTCGGCGACATTGGCGTGGCCGAGGACCTGGCGCAGGATGCCCTGGTAGCGGCACTGGAGCGCTGGCCGCAGGCGGGCATCCCGGAGAAGCCGGGGGCGTGGCTCATGGCGACGGCAAAGCATCGCGCCATCGACCATCTGCGCAGGAATACGCGCGTCCAGCGCAAGCACGAGGAGCTCGGTCACGAGCTGGAGGCGCGGCAGATGAGCGTGCCCGACCTGGACGCGGCCATCGATGATCCCATAGGCGACGACCTGCTCCGACTCGTGTTCACGGCCTGCCATCCGGTGCTGTCCACCGAAGCGCGCGCCGCGCTCACGCTCCGCATGCTCGGCGGCCTCACCACCGAGGAGATCGCGCGGGCGTTCCTCGTGCCGACCGCCACGATCGCGCAGCGAATAGTCCGCGCGAAGCGCACGCTGGCCAGTGCGGGTGTCCCTTTCGAGGTCCCGCGCGGCGAAGACCTCGCCGGCCGCGTCTCGTCCGTGCTGGAAGTCATCTACCTCATCTTCAACGAGGGCTACTCGGCCACCGCCGGGGACGACTGGCTGCGGCCGGCCCTGTGCGAGGACGCTCTTCGGCTCGGCCGGATTCTGGCCGGGCTGGCACCCGACGAGCCGGAAGTCCACGGCCTGGTGGCGCTGATGGAGATCCAGGCATCGCGGCTGCGGGCGCGCGTCGGACCGGGCGGCGAACCGATCCTGCTGCTCGACCAGAACCGCTCCCGCTGGGACCGCATCCTGATCCAGCGCGGCCTGGATGCGCTCGCACGTGCGGAAGCTCTCGATGGTGCGTTCGGCCCGTACGCGCTCCAGGCGGCGATCGCGGCCTGCCACGCCCGGGCACGCACGGCCGACGAGACCGACTGGGTCCGCATTGCACAGCTGTATGCGATACTCGTGCAGGTCGCACCGTCACCGGTCGTGGAGCTGAATCGAGCCGTTGCGGTGTCGATGGCGGCGGGACCGTCTGCCGGCCTCGAGGTGGTCGAGGCGCTCGAAGCTGCCGGCGCCCTCGCGACCTATCACCTGCTGCCCGCCGTGCGCGGCGACTTCCTCGTGAAGCTCGGCCGACCGGCGGAAGCGCGCGCTGAGTTCGAGCGCGCGGCTTCACTCACGCGCAACGCCCGCGAACGCGATCTCCTGCTCGAACGGGCCGCCGCCTGCGCGCCGGATGCCGCCGGCTGACCGCCTGAATCCACGGAGTCACGACTGGGCCGGCCGCGGCCACTCTCGGCTTCGTGGCCGGCGCGGCAACGTGCCAGGTCTCAATCCGGCAGGGTGCAGCTAAGCCGCGCGAGCCGCGGCGCCCCGCCGCCGCCACCCTCGGCTTCACTGCTGAGCCAGACCGTTCCGTCATCGGCGATCGCGACGCCTTCGCCCTGCGGCTCGCCCAGCGGCGTGAGGTCCACCGTGATCGGCTCGCCACCGGTTCCGCTCAGCAGATCCTCGGCCGCATGGATGTACAGCGCGCCGTATGTCCGGATCGCTACCCACCGGCCATCGGGCGTCGCGGCCGCGCCCGTGACGTAATCGCGGCGCTGCCGCGCCTGCGCCATCGGCCCGCGCACCCGCTCCAGCACCGCGTCCCGGCGCGCGCGCATTCCGGCCGGGAAGCGATACAGTGCCGTTGGGCCGTCATTGCCCTTCGTCACGATGTAGGCATCGCCGCCCGGGAGCATGAACATGGCCTCGGCATTGTGCGCGCCGTCCGGGTACCGTGCGCTCATGGCCCGGGCAGTCGCGCGCTGGTCGCCGAGCGCGGGCTCGGTGACTTCGTAGATCGTGATGTGTTCGCGGGCCGTGTCGTTGTCGCCGATGTCCGCGATGTACAGGCACCTGCCCGAGGCGCACGGCGCTGCTTCGATGTCCTCCCAGTCCACCGGCGCAGTGCCGGTGACCGCGACCCTGGCGCGCAGCGCGCCATTGGCCGCCACCGCGTACAGGAACGGCTCATGGCCCCGGTCGTTGTGCGTCCACAGCACCGTAGTGTCCGACGAGATGGCGAGTCCGCTCGTCTCGTAAACCTGGCCGGGCAGAGCGGTGCCTGCGTCGATCGTCCGGCACGCCTGCGCCGTAGGCGCCGGCGGCTCATGTCGCTGCGCATCGCACGCGGTGCAGAGCAGGACCGGAAACGTGAACAGCAGGGTGTGCATGGCGTCCCTTTGTCGATTGGTTCGCAACTGGCCCCTGGCGGAGTCCATCGATCGGGCGGGGACAGTGCACCACGCGGGCCACGACAGTCCGGCACTCACCTTGCGCCACAAGCCGGTGACCCATACTTCCGGAGGCGCAACTTGGAGCTGGATGACAGGACGGCCTGGACGGCCTTTGCCGCGGCCGCGGCAATGGTCGGCGGAGCGGCCGTACGACAGGGACTGCAGCAGGGCTGGAAGCTCGCCATGCGCGAAGACCCGCCGCTCGACCCGAGCGCGCGGGACGTGCCGTGGCGCGACGCGATCCTCTGGACCGTCGCGTCCGGTGTGGCGATCGGGCTCGGCCGTCTGATCGCACGCCGCGGTGCGGCTGCCTGGTGGGAGCGGCTCACGGGCGACGAGCCACCGTTCTGATCCAGCCCCGCGCCCCGGTGCTTGCAGGCCGGCCACTGCACCGGTAGCGTCAGGGCCGTTCAGTCGTGTCATCTCACCGGGAAGCTGCCGGTTCATTCAGTGACCATCGATTCAGAGACGGACCGTTCCGGCGCGCACGCACGACCCGTCGCCATCACGCCCGCGGGCGTTGCCGGGACCCTGGTGCTGGCGATCGTCGTGCTCCTGTGCGTTCGTCTGGGGTTCTGGCAACTGTCGCGTCTCGACGAGCGACGGCAGCTGAACGCAGGAATCGCCGCCCGCCTGGACCAGGACCCCATCGGCGACATCTCCAGCATCACGGACACGGCCGGTCTTGCCTACCGCGTCGCGGACGCGAGCGGCACATTCGACAACGAGCGGTACATGGTGCTGCCCGGCAGAAGCCGCGGGGGTGTGCCTGGCGTGTACCTTCTCATGCCGCTCCGCTTCGAAGACCGGGCGGGTGCCGTACTGGTGAACCGCGGCTGGGTACCCGCGCCCGACGCCGCGACCATCGACGCGCGCGACTTCGTCGTGACGGACCGCGTCGATGTCCGCGGGCTCGTGCTGCCCTTCCCGGGCGACGAACAGTCGCTCGCCCGGCGTGAGGGGACCACTACAAGCGATACGTTCATGCATGTGCTCTACCGCGTCGATGAGAACGCCCTGCGTGCCCAGTTCCCCTATCCGCTGCTGGACGTGATGCTGCAGCAGGTGGAGACGCCGGGTGCTGCGGCGTACCCGGCCCCGCTCGCGCCGCCGCCGCTGGACGAGGGGCCGCATCTCGGCTACGCCCTCCAGTGGTTCAGCTTCGCGCTCATTGGCGTCATCGGCTGGTTTGCGCTGGTGCTCCGCCCCCGGCGGCCCTCACCGGTCGCGTTCCTGATCGCGACGCTCGCGTTCGCCGGCTCGCCCGCGCCGGCCGCGGCGCAGCTGCGACCGCTCGAGCCGCTCGACTGGCGTATCTTCGACGAGAACGTGGTGGCCGTCGGCGGTGCCGGCGGCGGCGTGCTCTGGGATCAGCCCGCCCCCCTCGCCGGCACGCGCGGTACGCTGCTCGAGATCGGCAACTGGTCGCTCTCGTACCGGTCCGCGCGGATCGCCGTCGAGGTGGGAGGCACGGCGTTGTGGCGACTGACGGAGCACGACACCACCGGCGCGCCGGTCGATGTGGTGGAGCCGTCCGACGGGGTGCGACAGGAGCCCGGCCCCGCGTTCGCCGCCACCGCTTTCCGATTCTCGCCCGACAGCTGGCCGGCCGACCTGGTGCTCCGCTTCGGCGCGACGATCCCGACCACGTCGAACGAGAGCGGGCTCGATCGCGACCGCACCGATTTCTTTGCGCTGCTGGGCGCACGCTACCGGCGCCACGCACTGGAGCTCACCGCCGAGAACGGGGTCGGCATCAACGGCACCCTGCGTCCGGGTCTGCCGCAGTCGGACGTGTGGACCTATGCGTTCGGCGCCGCGTACACGCTGGGGTCACTGGTCCTGGCGGCCGATTTCGTCGGGCGCCAGGATGGCCATTCCTACGTCATACGCGGCAATGAGGACCTGCGCGAGCTGCGCGTGGGCTTCGACGCGGGCCGCGCCCGCTGGCTGCGCGTGCGGTACGTGCGCGGAATGGCGGAGGACGCTTCCCCGGCGCACGGCCTGCGCCTCACCGCAGGTGTGCTCCTGACGCGTCTCCGCTGATCAGACAGGGAACTTCGGATGCTGTCGGACCTGCCGTGCCTGCCAGAGGTGCCGGCGCGCATGAGCCAGGTTCATCGCGAGCACCTGCCCCAGCGTGAACCGCAGCACGGGCGCAAACGGCGAGCGCATCCGCCCATGGCGGAGCGAGACGCCGTCGGCAGCGACGATGAAACCCTGAAGCTGCCGAAAGGCCGCCTCGAAATCCCGCACGGTCGCGTCCCGATCCAGCTGCATACCCGGCTCCACCGTGCGCTTCGTACGAATCCGCATCCGCGGCGGCGGCTCCATTGACTCCACGATCCACCGCGACAGCCAGCCCTCCCGGTACGGCCGCGACGTGGACTGGCGCCCGCGCGCCTCGGCGATCATCCGCTCTATCTCGTCAGGATAGAGGTGCACGGTGCGCGTGAGGTGATCCAGGCACTGGCCGATCGACCAGCGATGCGGCTCCGGCTGCCAGTTGAACTGCGCGGAGCTGAGCCCGTCCGTCAGCGCGCGTGCGTCAATGAAGATTGCGTCGAGCTGCTCGATCAGGCTGCCGAGGAACGGATCGGCCAACTGCACCGTGGAACCGTTGCTGACCATGCAAACTCCTGCTGCTGGTGTGAACCGTGGCGACCCCGGACTGCGGCAGGGGATCCGGTCCGCGGACAACGATGACGAACCGCCCCGCCATCGCGCAACCGCCCTCTCCCGGACGAAAGGCCCGCCAACGGCAACCGCCCTCTCCCAGTGGAGCGACCCGTCACTTACCTTCCGCGCATGAGAACGCCCGAGATCCGCATCGCATGCCCCGACTGGGTGGAGGACGCAGTCGACTGGAATGCGACGTACGACAACGACGAGGCACGCATGCGCGTCGCGCTCGCGTGCGCGCGCGAGAATGTGCTGCGCGAGACCGGTGGCCCGTTCGGCGCGGCCATCTTCAATGACACCGGTCGCCTCGTCGCGGTGGGCGTGAATCTGGTCGTGCCGTTGAACAATTCGTCGCTGCACGCGGAGATCGTCGCGTTCATGATGGCGCAGGCCGCGCTGGGCTCGTTCACGCTCGGCGGCAGTGATCTGCCCGCGCACGAGCTCCACACATCCTGCGAGCCGTGTGCAATGTGCCTCGGTGCCGTGCTCTGGAGCGGCGTGCGACGCGTGGTGTGGAGTGCGACGCGTGCGGATGCCGACAGGATCAGCTTCGACGAGGGGCCCGTGTTCTCGGCGTCATACGATTATCTGCGCGCGCGCGGCATCGACTTCCACGGCGGCGTACTCCGCCCGGAGGGACAACGCGTGCTGAACCTCTACGGCGAGCGCGGCGGCACGATCTACAATGCCTGATCCCGTCGTAGTGATCGGCGCCGGTGCGGCCGGTCTTGCGACCGCGCGCGAGCTGGCGCGACGGCGGGTGCGATACCGCATCCTCGAGCGCGGCGCCGCCCCCGGCCAGACCTGGGCCGACCTCTATGACAGTCTGCGCCTCCATACGGGCCGCCACCTCTCCGCGCTGCCCGGCCTGCGCATGCCGCGTGGCACGCCCCTGTTCCCGACACGCACGGACTTCCACGGGTATCTGGGCACCTATGCCCGCACGCACGAGATCGACGTGGAAACCGGCCGCAGTGTCGACGCCGTTCTCCGCATCAACGATCAGTGGGTAGTCACGTCCGCGGGGGAAGACATCGCTGCGAGTGCGGTCGTGGTTGCGACGGGCATCGTCGCCAATCCGATGATTCCCGTGTTTCCCGGCCGCGAGAATTTCGAGGAGGCGGGCGGGCGCGTGCTTCATTCCGTGAGCTATCGCCGGCCGGATCCGTTCCGCGGCCGGCGGGTTCTGGTAGTCGGTGTCGGCAACTCGGGCGGCGAGATTGCGAGTGAGCTTGCGCGCGCAGGCGTGGATGTCACTGTGGCCGTGCGCTCGGGTGCGCACGTGGTACCACTCACGGTCGCGGGGCTGCCCATCCAGTATCTCGCGACAGTGGTGCGGAAGCTGCCGCGCCCGATGCAGGAGAAGGTTGCTGCGGCCGTTCGTCGCGTGAGTGAACGGCGGCGCGGCCCGCCGGTGCTGCCTGTGCCGGCGCACAGCCCGCTCGACGCCATTCCCCTGATCGGATTCCATCTCGTCGATGAGATCCGCGCCGGCCGTGTCCGGGTGAGGCCCGGTATCGCCGCGTTCACGCGCACGGGCGTGCGCTTCAGTGATGACGCGGCCGAGGATTTCGATGACGTGATTCTGGCGACCGGGTTTCGCCCCGCACTTGCCGCGTTCGGCGACGCACTGCGACGGGACTCACGCGGCTTCGCGCTCCGTACGGATCGCGTGCGCAGCAGCGACTTCCCGGACCTGATGTTCGTCGGTCACAACTACGATTCGCGCGGCGGCCTGCTCAACATTGCTGCGGATGCCCCGCTCGCGGCGGACCACATCTTGCGCGCCATACGATGACGAACATGACCGTACGACCGCCCTTCGTTCCGCTGCCGCCGTCACGACCGACGCTGATGCAGCGGCTGCTGCGTCGCCGCGTCGCGCGGCTCACCACATTCTCGATGTGAACATGCGATCGGCCGCCCGCCATCCGATCGTGCCGGCGGGCGTCAGGAATCCTGATCGTCCGCGTGCTTCGCAGCGATCGCCTCGAGCCGCGCTCGTATGAGGTCGGACGGGAGCCAGCGACCATCGATCATCACACCTGCAGTCCGCTCGATGCTGCTGATGTCCTCCAGTGGATTCGCGTCGAGCAGGAGCAGGTCCGCACGATGCCCGACTGCGACGAGACCCGCCTCATCATCGATGCCGAAGAACTTCGCGACGTTGACCGTGCCGGTGCGCAGCACCTCGTAGGGCGTCATGCCCGCCTCGACCATGACGGGCAGCTCGCGGTGCAGTGAGAACCCCGGCACACTGAAGAGCTGCGGCGCATCCGTACCCATGAGGATGAGCACGCCTTCATCGTTCATCGCATCGAGCAGCCGGTTACGCAGCTGCACCTCTCGCGCGGCAGCTTCCGGATCCGCGCCGGACCGGATGCTCGCGACCGTGTTCGTCCATCCCGTAATCGTCATGCGGGCCATGTAGCGGTTCTCGGGGCGGTCCACCATCTGCTCTGGATCGCGCGCGCCGCGCAGCACCTCCCACAGGATCTGCGTGGGCACGATGGCGACGCCGGCCTCACGCGTCGCACGTGCGAGCTCCGGGATGCGCGACTCATCCGCGTTCAGCGCCATCAGTCTCACGCGATCACCGCCGCCCGCGTTCCAGCCGGGAGACGACGGCGGGTTCATCGCCTCGATGTAATCATCGATGTGATCGATCGTGCTCTGCCGCGCCCGCAGCGCACCCTCGACCCCGACGTACTGTGAAACGTGGCCGCCCCACGGCAGGCCCGCGTCCGTGGCCGCTGCAACGATCGCGGCATATGCGTCCGCACTGATCCCCTCGTGCACCTTGAGCAGGTCGAAGCCCGCATCCTTCGCTGCGGCCACCAGCCGCTCCGCCGCGGCCGCGTCGGGAACGTTGTTGCCGGAGAGAGGCGGTGCAGCGAGCCACAGCCTGGGCGCGATGATCTCACCGGCTTCGGCCCTGCGCTTCAGCTCCAGCTGCGACGCGTGGCCCTGCATGCCGCGCACGGTCGTGGCGCCAGCGGCCACGTAGAGGAACAGCACGTCCTCGGCTGCTGCGGCATTCGCGCCGGGGATGTGGCCATGCATCTCTGCGAGGCCCGGGACCAGATAGCGGCCGCGGCCGTCGATACGGACGGCACCTGCGGGGACCTGCACGTCCGCCGCAGGGCCGACGGCGGTGATGCGTCCATCACTCACCACCACGGTCTGGCCGGCCAGCACGCGCTCGCTGTCCATCGGTATCACGCTCACATCCGTGAACGCGTAATCTCCCCGCGGCGGCACCTGCGCGGACAGCGCGGAGACCAGTCCTGCCATCATGAGAAGTGCGGATGTGCACGCACACGCGAATCTGCGCATGGTTCCTCCTTGGAGAGTGTCGCTCTGACCCCGGGGGCGGGAAGTCACGATCGCCGGCCCGCACGGCCGCGTCAACCAGCGCGGGACGGCCCGCGCTACTCTTGCGGCGTCTCTCGCGCCCGCGCTAGTCTAATGTCGGGATTCGGATTCCGTGCTGGATTCAGATCCCCGTTGCATTCGAGGTCGGCTGCATCCTGCCCGGCGTCGCTGATCGTCGTCGCCGTAGCGCTGCGCCAGCCCCCCGAATTCCACGTCCGAACCCGCCCCCACGCCGCGTCAGGCATCAGGAGCCTGTGCCGTGGATCTGCCCGCAACCTGCAACTGGAAGGCCGCACCGGTGACGACATCGCGCAGGGACTTCGTACGCACGGCAGCCGCTGCCGGAGCACTGCTGGGCGCGGGGCTCGACCCGCTGCACGCTCGATCATCGACCGGCGGAGCGTCAGGGCACGCCGCCGCCGGTCGCGCCGAGCCGCCGCAGACCGCACAGCGCCGCATCCGGCTGCTGATCCTCGGCGGCACCGGCTTCATTGGCCCGCACCAGGTCCGCTACGCGCTGGAGCGCGGCCACGAGGTCACGACCTTCAATCGCGGCCGCAGCAGCGGGATGTTCGAGGGCGTCGAAGAGGTCATCGGCGATCGCGCGGCGAACGATTATGCAGCGTTGCGGGGCCGGACGTGGGATGCCGTGATCGACAATTCGGCATCGGCAGCCACCGCTCCGCAGTGGGTGCGTGAAGCGAGTGCGGTCCTCCGCGACAGTGTTGCGCAGTACATCTTCATATCCACGCGCTCGGTGTTCCGTGACCTGAGCAAGGTGCCCGCAACCGTCGATGCACCGCTCCTGACACGAGAGACGACGCCGAACTGGAGCGAAGGCCGGCCCTACCCGTACGGCCTGGCGAAAGCGCTCGCCGAAGGCGAGGCGATCGAGGCGTGGGGCGACCGCACCACGATCGTACGTCCGGGGCTCATTGTCGGCCCCGGCGATGAGACGGATCGCTTCACGTACTGGCCCGCGCGCATCGATCGCGGCGGCGAAGTGCTTGCCCCGGGGACCGGCGAGGACCGCGTCCAGGTGATCGACGTGCGCGACCTCTGCGATTGGTGCGTTCGCCTGGCTGAGCAGAAGACATTCGGGACATTCATGGGGATCGGTCCGGCGAACGGTCGCTCCATGGCCGAGATGCTGTACGGCATCGCCGCCGTGACAAACAGCCCTCTCACCTGGACCTGGGTGCCGTACGAGTTCCTGCAGCAGCACCGCGTGCGGCCATATGCCGAGATGCCGGTGTGGCGCCCGCCGACGCCCGGATACGAGGGCTTTGCGCGCTTCGACCTCTCGCGTGAGGTAGCTGCGGGCCTGACGTTCCGGACGCTCGCGGACACTGCGACCGCCACGCTCGAGCACCACTACTCGCGGCCGGCCGAGCGGCAGGCGGAGTTGCGCGCCGGGCTCACACCCGAGCGCGAGGCCGAGGTCCTGCGCGAATGGAAGGCGGCACGAGCAGGTCAATGAAACGCGCAGGGGAACCCGACTCGGCGCTGCTCACACAGACGCTGATCGGCCGCGACGCTGACTTTGCGACGCTGCTTCCCCACATCGACGCGGCCGCCAGCGGCTCGGGTGGCACGATCGTTCTTACCGGCGCGGGCGGTGTCGGCAAGACGCGCCTCGCCGAAGTCTTTGCCGCGGAAGCCGGCCGCCGCGGCTTCCGCGTCGCAGTCGGCCGGGCGTTCCGGGTCGAGAGCGGTGTGCCGTACGCGCTGTTCTCCGATGCGTTCACGCCCGTGATCAGGGATCTCGATCCGTCGGTCCTCGCCATGCTGACGCGCGGCGCTGAAGCCGAGCTTTCGATCGTGCTTCCGGTGCTCGAGGCCGTCCGGCCGCAGAGTGATGACCCGGCCGAGCTGCGCACGCGACTCCTGTGGACGGTCGCCGAGTTCGTACGCTCACTGTCGGCGCGCCAGCCGCTGCTGCTCCTGCTGGACGATGTGCACTGGGCCGACCCTTCTTCGCTCGAGCTGCTCCACTTCCTCGCACGACAGACGGCCGACTCGCGTGTCCTCATCGTGTGCACGTACAACGAGACGGAGCGCGAGCTGAGGCCCGAGCTGCGCTCGATCGAGCAGTCGCTGCTCGCGCTCGGCGTCGCCCAGATCCACAGCGTGCAGCCGCTCACCCGTGCCGACACCGGCGAGCTCGTCAGGCACGCGTTCGGCATTGATGACAGCATCGCGCGTGACTTCTCGACGCTGCTGTACACGTGGACCCGCGGCAACGTGTTCTTCCTGAAGGAGACGCTTCAGACGCTGGTGGATTCCGGCAGTCTGCATCGCCGCGCGGATGGTCAGTGGCTCGGCTGGGAATCCGCGGAGCTGCAGCTGCCCGGCAGCATTCGTGAAGCCATCGTGGTACGGCTCAGTCGGCTCTCCGTGCACGCACGCACCGTTGCCGAGACGGCCGCCATCATCGGCACGAGATTCGACCATGATGTGCTGCGATCCGCCGTGCACCTCCCGGCGCGTGACCTGCTTTCCGCCATCGATGAGCTGCGCCAGCTCCACATCATCGTCGAGTCGTCCGCGATCGATGAGCTCCGCTACGACTTCGTGCATCCGCTGCTGCGCCAGGTCCTCTACGCCGAGATGGGGACCGCCCGCTGCCGTGCACTGCACGGCGTCGTGGCTCAGGACCTGGAGAAGCGATACGGTGAGCGGGCAGCGGAACACGCCGACGAGCTGGCCTACCATTTCGCCCGTGCCGAGGCGGACGCGCTCGAGCCCAAGGCCCTGCAGTATCTGCACGAGGCCGGACGTCACGCACTGGAGCGTTTCGCCGACCGCGAGGCAGTCAGCTATCTCAAGCTCGCACTCGACCGCTGGACATCCGACGCGACCGTTCCGCACGCGGTACTGATCGCCGATCTCGCGCGGGCGTATCAGCGCATCGGCGAATACGATGAGGCGATCGCCCTCTGGACCCGCCTCCTGCCCGCGGAAATCACGCCGGAGACCGCCGCATCAGCCGCGGCGACGCACCGCCGGCTCGGTCAGGCATACTACTGGAGCGGTCGGTACGCAGAGGCGCTCCAGCACTACAACATCGGCATTGAGGTCCTCGCCGGCCGCGGCGGCGCGGCGGAGGCGGCGCTCCGGCTCGCCGCGGGCGTGTGTCTTCAGGAGCTCGGCCGCGCGCCCGAGGCGGGCGCGGAAATCGAGGCGGCCAGGCGCATTGCCGAGGAAGTGGGCGACACTGCCCTGCTCGCGCGTACGCACCGCTCACTCCTGCTCCTGCGCATCTGGACGGGGCCTCCGGACGAAGCGCGACTTCACGGAGCGCGTGCCGCGCAGCTGGCCCGCGAGACGGGTGACACCACCACGGAGTTCTTCTCCGGGTGGGGTCTCGCCGTGCTGGAGGGCCTCACCGGCCATACCGATACGATGGCCGCGCATGTCGCCCTCATCGAACGCATTGCCGATCGCCAGCGATCGCCGCTGCTGCGCCTCTGGACGGCGGAGCTCTCGATCGAGATGGCCGCCGCGCTCGGCGAATGGGAACGCGGCATCGCCATTGGCGAGCACGCCATCGGCCTCGCCCGCTCCCTGAATCAGCGCACTATGCTGCCGCGGCTGCTCGTCTGGACCGCACTCATCCACATCGGTCGCGGTGACATACAGATCGCGAAGTCGTATATCGATGAAGCGTGGGTGACCAGCAATGCGGATGCTGCAGACGACGGCCCCGTAGACGTCCATTGCGTCGTGCCGGCCCATATCGGCCGGGCCGCCTATCTCATCGTGACCCGCGACTTCGCCGAGGCCATCCGCATCTGCCACCGCGGCCTGGCCGTCGCCGACCGCTCCGGATATGCGTTCTGGGCCATGCATCGCCTCCTGCCGCTCCTCGCCGAGGCGCACTGCCACCTCTGGGACGTCGAGGGCGCGCTCGCAGTCGAGCAGAGGATCCGCGAGGAGGCCGAGCGGCTCGGTCACAAGGTCGGCCTCGCGTGGGCGGAGACCTGCCGCGCTCTCGCCGTGTGGCTGAGTGGTGATCCGGCCGGCGCCACGCGGCTCATCCGTGAGGCGTGCCAGTCGCTCGAGGCGATTCCCATGCTCGGAGACGCCGCGCGCCTGCGCCGCCAGCTGGCCGGCCGCCTGGCCGAGACCGGCGATCGCGACGGCGCCCTGGCGGAATTGCGCAAGGTGCACGACATGTTCGTGCGCATGGGCGCGGAGCAGGAGCTCTCCAAGGCGCGCGACATGTTTCGCGAGATCGGCGTGAAGCCGCCCGCGCGCGCATCGGTCGCCGGCGCCGATGGCCTCACCGGCCGGGAAATCGAGATCATGCAGATGGTGGCGGCCCGCAAATCGAACAAGGCGATCGCGCGCCAGCTCGACATCTCACCGCGCACCGTCAGCACGCACCTGAGCAACATCTTCAGGAAGCTCGAGCTCGGCTCGCGCGGCGAGCTGGCAGATTACGTCAGGGAGCACGGTGTCGGCTGACCGGCCCCGGCATGCAGTGCGGAACCGCTGTTTTCGCATGCCCGCGTCCGGTGTTCGATCTTCACGGTGCTGCATTTCCGGTACGGCATGCTGCTTGCCCTCAAATCCGGTACGGTGTTGGTGGACGGGATGACGACGACTCGCCGGGCGCCTGGCTATTGAGCCGGGTGCCCGTTTGCGTTCAAGGAAGGATGGATACGGGCATGCTGCGTTCAAGGAGTGGTCTCATGACGCTCGCCACGGCGAGTGTGCTGTTGCTGGGCTGTGCACATGGCAATACAGGCGTGGCGCGAGCGCACGAGCAGGACGACGGCCTGCTCGATGCCGGCTTGACGCAGCAGCGTACGATGGTTCACGTCACGAACAACAACTGGTCGGACATGACCATCTATCTCGTGCGCGACGGCTCGCGGCAGCGCCTCGGCTCCGTCCCGAGCCAGTCGTCGCATTCGTTCGCCGTACCTACGCACCTGATCATGTCGGCGAGCCGTGTGCATCTGCTGGCCGACCCGATCGGCTCATCGAAGACATTCCTGTCGCCGGCACTGATGCTCAGTCCCGGGCAGAAGGCGGAATGGCAGCTGGAGAACATGCTCTCGCTGTCGAGCATGTGGGTGCGGTAACGGATAGCTCGTGTGGGCAGCGGTCGGCCCGCCGCCCACGCGAGTCAGGCGATCGCCTGGAAGCGATACTCGTAGATGAGCTCCCCGTACACGCGCGCATCCGCCAGCGCGAACCGGCTCAGCAGGTCGCTGACATTCACCCGCCGGCGCGCTGATTCCAGCTGCAGCCAGTCACTCATCCACGACAGATGGACCTTTTCCTCCTCGATCATCCGCTCGAGCACAGCGCGCACGGCCGGGTGCGTACCGGGCAGACGCGCGTGCTGCGTGAAGTGACGGAAGACGCGACGCTCGAACACCTGTGAGAGCGCGAGGACGTGGAATACGCTGGCCGGCGCGCCGACGATCCTGCCCAGCCGGCTCTGGTACGTGGCGCGAACCGGGTGCGGCTCTCCGCCCAGCTCGATGATCGTGTCGGTCCAGAGTCGAGCGTGCGCGTACTCGTCCGCCGAGTGCCGCGTCAGCATGACAATGAGCTCCGGATCCCGCACGCGACGCACGAGCTGCCCGAGCATCAGGCCGCCGTGCAGCTCGCACGCGCGGTAGAAGTTCAGCCGCTGGATCTCCAGGGTACCGATCTGCATGCCGCCCTCCTCGTGTGGTGTCCGGCCTGTGGCGCTGCTGATGTCTGCAAAGGTGGGGTCAGGACGGCGGGCGGGCTGTACGAAGGGATACGTAGGCACGGCGGCGCGGTTACGTAGACTCGGACGCGGAACCCGTTCTGCAGATTGGCCCATTCAGACCGGGAGGCGCCCGACGCCCGGACGGCCGGGCTGGCGTGGCGCCCTGCTGCGGCGCCGTGATGCCGCCCGGTCCGTGCTCCGGCTCGCGCCTGGAGGTGACACGGCCATGGCGCACGCGGCCAATCTGCAGAACGGGTTCCGCGTCCGACTTTCGTTGCGCGCGTGACCGTCCCATATTTCCGCTTCAGCCCCACAACCCCGATTTCCACCTCCAGGACGGCACCGATGCTTCGAGTCCGGACCTCCCTCCCGATGACGATCGCCTTCATCCTCGGCGCCACCGTTCCGGCGGCCGCCCAGATGGAGCCCGCGGCGCTGCGCGCGCTGGACCACGACGCGTACGACATCTGGAACCGCATTGGCGCCCAGGCGCTGTCGAACGACGGTCGCTGGGCCCTGTTCGCCATCACGTCCGAGGCGAACGACCCCACGCTGACCGTCGTTGACGTGGCGGGCACCACGCGGCATGTCATTGAGCGCGCCGAGGCGCCCGCATTCGATGCCGGGAGCCGCTTCGTCGCGTTCACGATCAAGCCGACCAAGGCCGTGCTCGAGGAGGCGCGGAAGAAGAAGACGCCGCCCGCGCGCATGCCCGCCGATACGCTCGGCATCCTGGATCTCCGGACCGGAACGGTCACGCGCGTTGCGCGCATCCGCAGCTTCCGCATGCCGGATGACGCGGGCGACTGGATCGCCTATCAGCTGGGTCGCGCGCCCGAAGAGAAGCCCGACTCGGCTGCAGCCGACAGCACGGTGGCGCCAGGCGCCGTCGAGCCGCGCCGGCCCGAGCCCGGCCGCATGCCGGAGCCGCCCGCCGGCGAGACAGCCGCCGACACGGCGAAGAAGGCGCCGGAGCGCAAGCGCGAGGAGGGGTATCCCGTCGTCCTGCTCAACCCCGCCACGGGCGAGGAGCGGCGGCTCGAGGACGTGGTCACGTACATGTTCTCCGACGATGGCGCCCGGCTCGTTTTCACGCGCTCGAACAAGGCCGGTGATGCCGATGGTGTGTATGTCACGGACACGCGCACCGGAAGTATCAACACGCTGCTCGCCGGCAAGGGCGAGTACAAGCAGGTCGCGATCGACGATGCCGGCAGGCAGGTGGCGTTCATCTCGAACGTCGATGAGTTCGAGCAGGTCGATTCCACGGCGGGCGACCCTTCCTGGAAGCTCTATCACTGGGATGGCCGCGCCGCCTCCGCTCGCGTGATCGCATCGCCGTCATCCGCGGGCATTCCCGAGGGCGCATGGATCCCCGACAACGGAGCCGTCCGCTTCTCGCCCGACGGACGCCGCATCTTCTTCCCGACGGCGGATCGGCCGGAGCCGGAGCCCAAGGATGAGGAGGACGGCGAGGAAAAGGTCATGGTGGACATCTGGAACTGGAAGGATCCGCTGATCCAGCCGATGCAGCTGCGCCAGGCGGCGCAGGAGCGCACCCGCACGTACGAGGCGGTGCTCCACCTGCGTGACGGTCGCATCGTTCAACTGGAACGGCCCGACCTGCCCAGTGTGAGCGTGGCACTGCGCGGCGATGGCGACCTTGCCGTCGGCACATCCAACCTGCCCTACCGCCAGGAGATCTCGTGGGGCGAAGGCGGCAGCGACGTCTACCTCGTGGATGTCCGTACCGGCGATGCGACGCAGATCCTCGAGTACAACCGCGGCAACGCGTCGCTCTCACCCGAAGGCCGCTACCTCACGTGGTTCGACGGCGAGCAGCAGGCGTGGTTCGCGATGGATGTCCGCTCGCGCAGCATCGTGAACATCTCGGAGCGCATTCCGCACGCGGTCCACAATGAGCAGCACGATTCGCCGTCGCTCCCGCGCGCGTACGGCAGCGCCGGCTGGACGACGGACGATTCGCGATTCCTCATCTATGACAGCCACGACATCTGGGCCGTGGACCCGGCCGGTCGCGCGGAGCCGCGCAACATCACCGAGGGCGTCGGCCGGCGCGACAACCTGCGCCTGCGCTACGTCCGGCTGGATACCGAGGAGCGTGCGGTCGATCCCTCGAGCGAGATGCTCCTCTCGGCGTTCAACCTCTGGAACAAGCAGGACGGCTTCTACCGCGATCGCGTGAACGGCACGCAGCCGCCTTCCCGGATCATGATGGCCGACAAGCGGTTCGGCAGCCCGCGCAAGGCGCGCGATGCGAACACGGTGATCTTCACGCGCAGCGACTTCCGCGAGTTCCCCGACCTCTGGGTCTCCGACCTCACGTTCGCGGACGCACGCCGGTTGAGCGATGCGAATCCGCAGCAGGCCGAGTACCGCTGGGGCACCGCGGAGCTGGTGGACTGGCGCTCGGCCGACGGCGAGACGCTCCAGGGAGTGCTCTACAAGCCCGACGGCTTCGATCCGTCGCAGAAGTACCCGATGATGGTCTACTTCTACGAGAGACTGTCCGACAACCTGCACGGTCACGTCGTCCCGGCACCCGGCAGCTCGAGCATCAACATCAGCTTCTACGTCAGCCGCGGCTATCTCGTCTTCACGCCCGACATCCCGTACCGGATCGGATATCCCGGCGAGAGCGCGTTCAAGGCGGTCGTTCCGGGCGTGCTCAGCCTGCTCGAACGCGGCTTCGTCGATGAGCAGCGGGTCGGTGTGCAGGGCCACTCGTGGGGCGGCTACCAGATCGCGTACCTCGTCACCAAGACCGACATCTTCCGCGCCGCGGAGGCGGGTGCGCCGGTCGCGAACATGGTGAGCGCGTACGGCGGCATTCGTTGGGAGTCGGGCATGAGCCGCATGTTCCAGTACGAGAAGACGCAGAGCCGCCTCGGCGGCACGCTCTGGGACACGCCGATGCGCTACATCGAGAACTCGCCGATCTTCTGGGCCGACAAGGTGAACACGCCGCTGCTCATGATGCACAACGACGAGGATGGCGCGGTGCCGTGGGAACAGGGCATCGAGTATTTCGTCGCGTTGCGCCGCCTGGGCAAGCCTGTCTGGATGCTGAATTACAACGGCGAGGCGCACGGCCTGCGGAAGGAAGTGAACCGCAAGGACTGGACGATCCGCATGCAGCAGTTCTTCGATCACTACCTGCTGGACGCAGCGCCGCCGGTATGGCTCGAGGAGGGCGTCCCCGCCACGGAGAAGGGCCGTAACCTCGGCCTCGACCTCGTGACCGGGCCGATCACGAACAACTGAATTGCACCGCGGCCGGCTTCATTCCGGAAGCCGGCCGCGAAATTCGGGAGCGGAGTGTGTTCGTGTTCGTGTTCGGTGCGCGGGAACGAACTTACTGACCGCCGACCCAACGTCGTACACCCGCCACGCTGTCCACCCGATCCTGAAGCGCACGCAGCTCGTCGGGCGCATCGCTGCAGCCGTAGTCATGCTCCACCGTCTTCACCCGTCCGCCTGCATTCAGCGTCAGGATCACGCGCGGCGCATCCGTGTGATACGATCCGCACTCCTTCGCCTCATGTGTGTAACGGTCCGCGAAATCGTGGAAGCCGCGCGCAATCATCTCCCGCATGAGCGCAGCGGCTGAATCCGGCGCGATGGCCGCCGTGCGCGCGCCGGTGGAATCGACGAAATTCTCGCCGGTGAACCTGACCGTGCCGTCTGCCGTGATGTCCACGGTGTAGACGGGACAGGTGCCGAAGCATGGCAAGCGCTGCATGGTGATGCGGGAATCGGCGCTCACGACCGCAGCCGGCTGATTCGCGCCGTCGGCTGTGCCGTTCTGCGCCGGGCTGCACGCGGCGACCGTCGCTGCAACCGCGACCAGCGCGAGTGCCGCGATCGGCGCACGGGTGGAAGACTCCCGGGGTGCCGCAATCGGCGCACGGGTGGAAGACCGGGCTGCCGCAATCCGCGCGCGGGTGGAAGACTCCCGCACTGCCAGGATCGTGTCCGGAAGGATCATCGCGGCACCGCGATTCTGCGCATCGTGCTCTTCACGCCGTCCGACATGTTGATCTCGATCTCGGCGGCCGACGTGCGTACGCGCGTGTCGCCGCCGCGTGCGAATGAGAGGATCTCGCCCGTGCGTCCATCGCGAACCAGGAGCACGGGTGCATGCGTCGCGTTCCATTGCACCCGAACGTCATCCGCGCCCTCCCGCGCCACGCGCACGTCCCTGAGCCCAGCGGCTCCCGCTGCGGCATCCGGCCCCATGCGCACCTCCGCGATTCCGCGTCCACGCAGACGGATCTCGGCCGGCGCATTCCCACCCATGGCGCTGAGGGGGATCGCCCAGGCGAAGAGCCGCTCGCCCGGCAGGTGATCGACCTCGTAGGCGTCGAACGACATGTCCAGCACCGTAGCGCCGGCCTTGTCGGTGCCGGTCAGCCGGTAGCGGCCGGCGCCGCGCGGCATCACCGGCGCTGCGACGACTTCGAACGCCGGCTCCAGCACCGCGCCGTCAGCCGAGATACGGCCCCACACCAGCAGCGATGGCTGCGCCACGCTCCCTGCGCCGGCCTCCCGCTCGCGGAACGCCATGACCGCTTCGTACGTGTAGTCGCTGGTCCAGGTCGGCTGGCAGTACGACATCAGGTCGTAGTGCGACTCGAGCGATCGTATCTCGTTCGTCCGCATGTCCCAGCCGTGGTGTCCGAGCCGGCCCCCGACATACGGATAGTCCGGATCGACACCCGAGGGTCCGCCGCAATCGACGTGGCGGCGGCCGAAGTTGTGACCCCACTCGTGCGCGACCGCCACCGAACGCCAGTTCGGCCAGTCCACACCGATGGCTGCCGGCAGGCCGAGATAGCCGAGACCCGTGCCCCCTGAAGTGAATGCAGGCTTGATGACACCGTAGTAGTAGCGCCCGGGCGCCTCCGCGACCCGCAGTGCGTTGATCTCGCCGAGCAGCCGGCCCCAGGCGGTATCATACGCACTCGCCAGCGCACCCGTGAACGTATACGGAGCGCGCACATCCACGTCGATCCCGGGCAGAGGATACCGGGCCTGCGCGTCACTCACATACGTATCGCGATTCGCGATCGTCACATCGCCCTGCAGGCCGTTGCCCTGCTGCACCACGGGAACCAGTCGCGCCCGCAGCGTCGTCGCCGGACGCACATCCAGCGCGAGCGCCGCTCCGGATTCGGGGAACGTGTTATCGGACTCGTCTGCTTCGGCCACCATGTCGTCCGGATCGATGTCCACGAGCACTGACGTTCCCGGCTGAAGCAGCGATCCGGGGATGACGACGTTCCAGGTGGATGTCAGCACGGCCTCATCGTGGCTCACCGGAAGCGTGGCCGACGGCGCGGGAATGGTGAGCGTGTGGGCCAGGTTGCCACTGTGGTAGAACCGTGCTCGCACGGTCGGCCGTTCCGTGCTGACTGCATTCCCGCGCGCGAACACGCGCAGCAGTCCGTTACGTCCCGCGACCAGTGGAATGGAGCCGTCCGTGCGCTGCACGGACTGTGTGACGTAGGCGCCGGCGATATCGAGGTTGAGCGGCCCGGAGCTGGCGGCGTACGCCACGCTCACGCTCGACTGGGCGCCCTCCACGACCTGCACCTGCTGGCTCTCCGGCGTTGACACGTACACGGAGGCGTCGCGGCTCACGAAACCTGCCGCCACCGTGTACGTCCCCGACACGAGTGCCGGTAACGTCTGCGTGGAGGTCAGGCGCCGCTCATATCCGCTCGGCCCCGTCACCAGAACACTGCCCTCGGTTCCCTGGGGCAGCCCCGTGACGGTCACGGCCATGCTGCCGCCGGAGACCCAGGTGCCGCGCAGGACGAGACCGGAATACGTCGAGAAGGCGTCGAGCAGCACGTACCAGTCGCCGGCGGCCGGCTGCCGCACCGTGCAGCTCTCCGTCGTGGCCGGGGCGGTGGACTGGCAGGCGCTCGCGCTCGTGGTCGGCAGCTTCCCGTGCCGCACGTACAGGTCGGCATCGCCGGGGCCGCCGCTCGTTGACAGCGTCAGGCGCGTGACATTTGCCGGCAGCGTGATCCGGTAATAGAGGCTCTGACCCTGGTTGGCGCCGATGCCCGTCACCTCGACGTCGTTCTGCAATTCGATCAACGCACCGGGAGCCAGTGCGGTGGCGGTCACGTCGAGCGGCGGACCGCTCAGTCCTGCCACAGCAACGCTCACGCTCTGTGCGCCGGCCGCGCCCAGTGTCCAGATGGCGGCGGCAATGCCGGAACCATCCGTGGAGAGTGCCTGCGGCGTCACCACGCCCGTTCCCGGCGTGAACGTCACGGTCGTCCCCGGCACGCCATTGCCGTGCGCGTCCCGCACCTCGACCACGATCGCGTCACTCAGCGGCTGCTGCTCGAGTCCGGTCTGAGCGTTGCCGGCGACGATCCGCGCCGACGCAGGGACGTCGCTCTGGGCGACCGCGGTGATCGTCGCCGGAGCCACGCCGGTCACGCCCGCACGCAGACGCTGCTGCCCGGCCGACGCTCCGAGTATCCACTGCACCTGCGCGCGACCGGAACTGTTCGTGCCGGTCTCCGCCTCACTCACCGAGCCGTCGCCAGCGGTCACGTTCCAGGTGACGACCACCCCGCGAACCGGCTTGCCGTCCACGTCCTTCACCTCGACGACGACCGGCTGGGACAGCGACTGTGTCACCACGCCGGACTGCCCGCCACCCGAGACGACCGTGATGCTCGTGGGCGTGCGCGGGCTCGATGGATCACTGCATGAGGCGAGCACCAGGAGTGCAGTCAGCAGGCCGACCGGCCGGATCGATCGCATGGACGCCTTCGGGAAAACGCTGTGGGGGACTTCAGACCTGTATACCCGTGGCCGTGAAGAAAAGAGCCTTCTCTTTGACCCGCTCACCCGTAAGTCGTTCCCAGGCAGAGGCGTAGAGCGCCAGCTGACCCCGGTAGCGCCGCATCAGATCGGCCGGGATCCCCGCGCCCGCCGCATCGCTCTTGTAGTCCACCACCACCCAGCCGTCCGCCTCACGGAAGATGAGGTCGATGCGGCCATCGACGATCTCGTACACGCCCGCGCCGCTCGCGGTGGAGGCGTTGCCGTCTTCGAGCGTGGCGGTGGTGGAGGCATCGCCGTCCCGGAGGCCGAGTGTTCCGATCGCGGCTGCATACTCGTGTGCCGTGAAACGGACTGCGAACGGCACCTCGACGAGAGTCTGCTCCGCGGCCTGCGCCCTGCGCCACACATCCGACCCACGGACGGCCTCGACGATGCCCAGCAGCTCTTCGAGCTCCACCGGCTCGCCATCGACGCCGACCGTGCGATCGCAGCCGATCAGGACGTTACGCACTGCGGCGCGCAGGTCATCGCCCGTGAGCCCGCGACCGGCCGCGAGCAGCGCGTCGTGCACCGCGGTGCCCCACTCGGTGCCGCGCGCTGCGGCAGCGGCAGCGTCCCCGGTTTCCGGCGGCCCGGCAACGATCGCATCGTGCACCACTTCCCGTTTGCGATCGGTGACGGCCGCGACGCGGTACGTGGGCTGCGCGTGCGCCCGACGCCGTGCCGTAACGGCACCGATCGCTTCGTGCATCGCCTCCGGTGTGGCAGTGAGCTGCTCGCGAGCGACGCGCCCGGGCTGGGGCAGCGTGATCTGCAGCGCGTTGTGCCGGAGCCACTCGTAGAAGGAGCGCCACGGCGAGGGACTGTTCGGGTTCGAGGCACTGCCGATGATCAGCTCCTGCGCAGCGCGCGTCGCGGCCACGTACAGCAGCCGTTCATCCTCCGCGCGGGCAAAGCGCGCCTCCTCCGCCGCATGGGCATCCCAGTCCGCAGGCTGGGCGAGCGTCAGTTCCTGGTTCCGGCTC
The DNA here is from genome assembly GCA_035461085.1 of Longimicrobiales bacterium. Classification (GTDB taxonomy): domain Bacteria; phylum Gemmatimonadota; class Gemmatimonadetes; order Longimicrobiales; family RSA9; genus SH-MAG3. Next base: position 32,421 of record DATHVW010000195.1, read on the forward strand.
TGCCGCTCCGTCACTGTCGCGTAGCCGAGCGCCCGGCCGGACTCGTCGCGGACCACGCGCGAGGTCGGCGGCGGCGACCAGTCGCCGAACGGCATGGCGAGTATGACTACCGCCGCTTCCAGTCCTTTCGCCTTGTGCAGGTTCATCACGCGCACGACATCGCTGCGGCCCGGCTCGAGCGGCGCTTCGCTCTCATCCTCATCGAGCGCCGCATCCAGCGCGGCGAGCGCCCCCGCCAGCGATGCGTCGCCCGCGAGCGACGCCGCACGTACGGCGTCGAGCGCGAACAGCAGCGCGCCCGCACGCGTCTCACCCAGATCACCCGCGGCGGCGAACGGCAGCACACCCAGGTCCTGGACGATATCGCCGATCGCGATGTCGGCCGGCTGCCGCCGCGTCAGCTGCCAGTAGCGATTCAATCGCGCCAGCGCGTGCTCGACCGCGGTCTCCGCATCCGCCCAGTCCGCCGTGAACGCAAACGGCACGCGCACGCGCGGCTCCCCCTCGGGCGCCCAGCGGGCCGCGTGCTGCACGAGCTGCTCGTAGTCCAGTCCGAAGAACAGTCCCACGAGCACCGCAATCACGAGCGTGGGATCGCCCGGATCGGCGAGCGCGCGCAATAGCAGCCTCAGCTCCTGCAGCTCGACGCTGTCCGGTCCGCCGACCCCCGCGCCCGTCACCTGCACCGGTATGTTCCGCTGCTCCAGCGCCGACGCATACTTCGCCAGCCACTTCGTGTTCGGCGTGAGCAGCAGGAAATCGCCCGGTCGTCGCTCGCCGGCGCGGACCCGGTCCGCGATGTACGTGGCGACGCGCTCGGAATCCTGCCGCGCCAGCTGCGGCACGCGGCTGTTCACCGGATCATCCAGCTCGTACCAGAACACGCCCTCGCGTGACGCCGTCTCGCGCGGCCGCACGCGCATCGGCGCATAGCGCGCCTGCACGTCAGTGCTCTCCTGCGGGAAGCGCTGCTCGAAGATCGCGTTGACGAATTCTTCGATCGGCTTGCGTGACCGGAAGTTCGCCGTCAGCTCCACCACGCCGCCGTGCCCTGATGATTCACCCCACTGCTCGAAGCGACGACGGACCTGCTGGTACAGCATCATGTCCGCGCGGCGGAAACGGTAGATGCTCTGCTTCGGATCGCCCACCACGAACAGCGCGCCCGGTCGCGGTGTGAGATGGCGCCATGACGCGAACGGCGGACGCCAGTCCCCGGGCGTGTCGACGTCCGGCGTGTGCTCGAAGATGTCCAGCTCCTCGTCGCTGGCCAGGAGGAACAGCACCTCGGCCTGGATGGGGTCTGTGTCCTGGAACTCGTCCACGAGCAGAAAACGGTAGCGGTCGCTCAGCTCGCGCCGCGCCGGCGGACTGTCGCGCAGCAGCCGCGCGGCGAACATCAGCAGGTCCTGGAAATTCAGTGTACCCGCGCGCACGCGCTCCACCTCGTACGCCTCGGCGGCGCGGCGCGCGAACGACAGCGCGACCGGGTAGCGGAACGCCCACCACTGCCGCAGGAGCGCGTTCACAGCACCGCCATCGTCGAACAGTGCGGCAAGCTCGCGCTCCAGCTCCTTTGCGGCGTCACCGTTCGGCCAGCGCTTCTTCGTCGCACCGAACGACGACGGCCGGAGCCCGGCCAGGATGTCGAGGAACCTGGCGTCCCGTTTCCAGCCGAGCACGAAGCGATGGAACCGCAGCATGCGCAGCGTCGTCTGGAGGCGGTCCCAGCCATCACGCGGTTCCTCGGCCGGCATGTACGACACCGCGCGGTCCATTAGCTCCTCGATACGACGCCGGATGGCGCTCGCGTTCGGACGCTCCGCAGGCAATGTCGGATACTCGACGTCGGGCTGACCGACCAGCTCATCGAAGAGACTGGCGAGTTGCTGCGGCGCCAGCCCGACATCGTTCAGCTCGGCGAGCGCCGCATCGCCCTCCGCAGCGAGCCGCTCCAGGTGCAGATTCCAGAACTCACGGCGCAGCCTGATCTCCTCGGCACCGAGTGTCTCGCGGAATGCGGGATCCAGTCCCGCATCGAGCGGCCGCTCGCGCAGCAGTCGCGCGCAGAACGCATGGATGGTCCCGAGGAACGCGCGGTCGATCTCACGCAGCGCGGCATCGATCCGTTCCGCCGTATCAGCGTCACCCGCATCGAGTGCTGCGCGCAGCTCGCGCTCGAGCGCCGTCTGGAACCGCTCGCGCAGCTCCGCCGCGGCCTTTCGCGTGAACGTGACTGCCGCCAGCTGATGCACCTGCGCCGTTCCCGTGCGCACGAGCGCCACCATGCGCTGCACCATCTCCGTCGTCTTGCCCGCGCCCGCGCCCGCTTCCACCAGCAGGTTCGTCGTGAGGTCCGTACGGATGCGCTCGCGTGCGTCCGCGTCCGGCAGCACCGCCTCCACTGCGCCCGGCGGCGGCGCGGTCGCACCGGTGACGGCACCGGTCGGCGTGACCGCGGCGGCGGCCTCGAAGAGACTCAGCTGGTCGGTCATCGCCTGATCCTGCGCAGCAGGTCGGCCGACTCACCTGCGGCTTCGCGCGACCAGTCCGCGAGCGGTGAGTCCACCTTGCCGTATGCATCGACGCTCACGCGGCACGCGGCCGCAAAATCGCAGAACCGGCAGTCGTCCGACTGGTTGGTCGGGATGAACCAGCCGTGCGCGACCAGCTCGAGCAGATCGGTCACCAGGCCGAGGCCGTCACGCAGATCCGCCTGAGCGTAGCGCGCGCGATGGTTCTCGCTGCGCCGCGACGGGAAGTGATACTCCGCACTCGCGACCTCCGCATCGAACAGGCGCTTTGCCGCCTCCGCGTAGAGCACGTGCTGCAGCCTGCGGCCGCCATCGTAGACGCCGGACTTCCCGCCGTAGCGCAGGGTGCTGCCCGTCTTGTAGTCGATGACGACCAGCCGGCCATCCTCCGTCATGTCAATGCGGTCGATCGCACCGCCGAGATACAGGCTGCTGCCGTCGGGCAGCGTGATCGGCACCGGATCGACGGCATCCCGCCCGAACTTGCGCTCGAGCGCGATGAAACGCGGACCGTCCTCGCGCACCATGGCGATGAACGCGCGCGCATCCTCGCGCAGCATGTCGCGCTCCGCCGCGAACACGGCGCCGCCCGGCGGCGGCAGCTGCGCGCGCATCGCGTCGATCTCCTCGTCGAGTATCATCATCACGAGGTCGTCGAACGCCGCCGCGGTGATTTCGATGCCGTCGTGGAGCACTGCACTCAGAGCGCGCTCGTACACCGCGTGCAGCAGCGCGCCCTTCTCCATCGGCGGCAGCCACTTCTCCGGCGACAGCTGCGGATCGTCCGGCTTCTTCACGCGGAGCACGTAACGCAGCAGGTAGCGGTGCGGGCACGCGCCGAGCGTCTGGAGCTGGGTCGGCGATACCACGCGCAGCGGATTGTTGCGAGGATCGAGTGACGGCCGCGGCGCGATCGCGCCGTGATGGGCGGTCGCGACATCACTGCGCCGCCGCGCCACCCACGCCTCGACGCCCGCCATCAGATGCGGGTACGTGCCGCACACGGTAACCACGCCGCGGCGCAGTGCGCCGTTGTGCGCGAGCGCGTTCAGCCAGACATCATCGCTGTCGAGCAATGCGCTTCCGCGCGGTACGGCCGATGCCGCCGGCGCCGCCGCCGTGTGAAGCGCCTCGTAGTCCGCGGCCGCATCACCCGACAGCAGCCGGTACGCCTGCAGGAGCTCGGACGCGGGCGCCACGCCGCGGCCCTCCACCGCGTCCCACGTCGCGTAGCTGAACGTCACCCGTCCGCGCAGCCGCGCGACGAGCGCCGCGAACGCATGCCGCCGTTCATCGATGCGCTCCGCCGCGGTCGGCAGCGCGGGCGTCTGCTGGCCCGCGGTGAGACGCCGCCGATCGTCATCGACCAGCAGTGCATCGCCGCCGCCACCGCCCGGGAACCGCGATGCATCCAGGCCGACAATGAACGTGGCGCGCCGACCGGCAAAGCCGCCGTGCTCCAGATCGCTCAGATGCAGGTGTCCGCCCGTCGATGTCCACGGTGATCCGCCCTCCGCCTCCGGCGCGGGCACGCGGTCCTCGAGCCGGCTGGTCAGCACCGCGGTCGCCGCCGCCAGCGACGTGCGCCGCGTGACGGTCCGTTCGATCCGCTCCAGCCGACGCCTCAGCCGGTCCCGCGAGGTGCGGTCCACGGTGGTGCCGCCGGGCACGAGATCCAGCAGCGCGAGCAGCCCGCGCGCGAGGTCGGCCGGCGCGACCGCGACATGGCCGGCGCTGATGCGGTCCGGTACCTCGGGCGTGGCGGCCAGCAGCGGCCGGATGATCGCCGACAGCGCCGCAATCTCACGCTTCTCGCGCGCGCGGTCCTCCGTGAACTCCTGTGGCGTGCGCTCGTCCTCTGTGGACTGCGGCGACTCCATGATCCGTTCGCGGCGCGCGAGCGCGCTCTCGTATCGCTCGCGTCCGCGGCCGATCCGGAGCGTGCGGAGCCGCCGCGCCAGTGCGACTCCCGTGACCTCCGGATCCGTGGAACCGATGTCGCCGCGCTCGATCATCTGCCGCAGCACGTCGGCCGGGAACCCCTGCTCGACCCATTCGAGATACTTCGCGACCGCGCGGCCCGGACGCGTTCGCGCGGAGGGCAGGCCGGCCGCATAGCTGACGGGAACGCCGAGCCGCTGCGCCATCGCGTCGAGCGCCACGCCGTAGGCCATCGGGTCGGTCGCCACGATCTCGACCTCGTCCCACTTCAGACCCGCCGCCATGATGCGGCGCAGCACCTCGCGCAGCTCCGTCGATACGGACGTGGCGGCGAACACGTCCAGCACCACGTCGCCCGCCTCATCACTGCCGGCGCCGCCGCGCGCTGCACGGCCCCACGCCGCCACATCGTGCAGCCAGGATAGCGGCGTGGCGCCCGCACGCAGTGCATCGTCCGCCGTCGCCGCGTCCGGGATCAGCCACGCGGCGGGCGGCCGCAGGCCGAACACGGGATCCTCATCGAGCACGCGCGCGCCGCGTTCCATCAGCGCGCGCAGAAACTCGCCATCGAGACCGCGCAGGCTCTGACCGGGAAGCAGATAGATGGGGCCGTCGAACGCGGCAGCGCCGACCGCCAGCTTCGCGCTGGCCCGCGCGAAGATCCGTGCGGTGTCGATCCGGCCGCCCGCGCGCAGACGGCGCTCGTACTCGTCGAGGATGCGCGCGATCTGTGCACGCTTGTCCTCGTCGCGGAACCGCGCGCGCTCGAGTGCACGGGGATCGAAGCCGGCCATGCGCAGAGCCTGCACCGAGCGGCCGACCGCCTGGCGCAGTCCCACGCCTTCCGCCAGCTCCGCCAGTCGCCCGCCCGCGCCGTCCAGCACCGAGTCGATGGCGGCATCCAGGATGCTCAGCTCATCGAACGTGTCCGTTACCGTAAGTCCTTCAGCCGCGAGCTCCGTTTCCAGCAGGCCCTGCGCGAGCTGGCGCGGCGTGGTCACCTCGAAGCCGATCCACGAGATGCCGCGCGCGGCGAGCGTACGCAGTAGCTCGCGACCGACGCCCATGCGCCGGCACACGAGCAGCTTGCGCTCCCAGGGATGTGCCGCCGCCGCGGCCGCCAGGTCGGCGACCACACGCGGTATCGAGCTGGAGAGGGATTGACCGGGGATAGAGGCTCCGTGGTGCGACGTGAATCTCGTCACATTATAACCGGACCCTGCGACAGAGCGAATGACGCGACGGGACGTTCGCCTTCCCCCATGTCACCCGCCTGCGCAGCTCGTACCCTGACCCGGCCACTTTCGCGACACGCCCGCGTCCCCGATCTTCTCCGGCCGGACCGCTCTCCCCGCGAGATCCTGATGAGCCTGAAGATCGTCGTGACACGCCGCATCCCCGATCCGGGGCTGAGAATTCTCAGGGATTCCGGCGCGGCCGTGCATATCGTCCAGCAGGACCCGCGCGCATCCGTCGACCCTGCCGCACTTCTCGAAGCGGTCGTCGATGCCGACGTACTGGTATCGCTGCTGACCGAGCGGATCGATGCGCCGCTGCTGGAGCGTGCGACGCGACTGCGCGGCGTCGCGAACTTCGCGGTCGGATTCAACAACATCGACATCGACGCCGCTACGCGACTCGGCATCCCGATCACGAACACGCCGGGCGTCCTGACGGAAACGACGGCCGATCTCACGTGGGCGCTGCTGCTCGCGATCGCGCGCCGCATTCCGGAAGCGCACAACTACATGGTGGGCGGCGAGTACCAGATCTGGGGCCCGGAGCTCTTCCTGGGCGAGGATGTCGGTCGCGGCGCGGACGGCGACCAGCGCACGCTCGGCATCATCGGCTTCGGCAGGATCGGCCAGGCCGTCGCACGGCGCGCGCGCGGCTTCGACATGCGTGTCCTCGCCTTCGATCCCTACATGCGCGATGCCATCACTGCATCGCACGACGCCGAGTGGTCCGAGTTCGACGACCTGCTTCAGCAGAGCGACTTCGTGTCACTGCACGCCCTGCTCACCGCGGAGACCGTCCACCTGATAGGCGAGCGCGAGCTCCGACTCATGAAGCCGAGCGCCTGCCTGATCAATGTCGCACGCGGCGAGATGATCGACGAGCATGCGCTCGTGCGCGCGCTCGAAGAAGGCTGGATCGGCGGCGCAGCACTCGACGTCTACGAGCGCGAGCCGGCCATGGCCGAGGGCCTGGCCCGCTGCCGCAATGCGGTCTTCGTCCCGCACATCGGCAGCGCGACGCACGGCACCCGGAACCGCATGGCCACCATGGCCGCCACGAACGCCGTCGCACACCTCACGCTCCAGCAGGCGCCGCACCCCGTTAATCACGCGGTCTACGACTCGTCGGCCTACCGGGATCGGATCGCCGGGTTCGCAGTGTGACCCGCGACGATCGCAGCGCCACCCGCGCCGCGCACTCGACCGCCATCCTGCGCGCTGCCATCGCGGCCGCCGATCCTGCGCCGGCTGTCTCCGGGGCCATACGTTCCGTCACCGACCTGCACCGCGCTCGCCACATCCATGTGCTCGCCATTGGCAAGGCGGCGGAAGCTATGGCGACGGCCGCGCTCACGGCGCTCCCGCGTGCACCCGACTCCGCGCTCCTCGTCGTGCCCCGCACATCTGTGGAGACCGGCGTGGCGACGGCCGGACGGGGACTGCGTGTGCTGCACGCCGCTCATCCGGTTCCGGACGATGACAGCGTACATGCGGGGGCGCAGGTGGAAGACCTGCTGCGCAGTACAGCCGACGGCGATGTGATCATCGTGCTTCTGTCCGGCGGGGCATCATCGCTCTGCGTTGCGCCCGCAGCAGGCGTGACGATCGAGGAGTACGCCGAAGTGGTCCGGTCGCTGATGCTCGCCGGTGCCGACATCCGCGAGCTGAATACCGTTCGTGCCCATATCGACAGGCTGAAAGGTGGCGGCATGGCGCGCATGATCGCACCCGCACGCGCCATCGGCCTCATCGTTTCCGACGTGGTCGGCAACTCTCTCGACATCATAGCGTCCGGACCCCTCAGTCCGTGCAGCACGACTCCGCGCGACGCGCTGCGCGTCCTGGAGAAGTACGATCTCACCGCCACGGTGCCGCGATCCGTGCGATCCGCACTGCACGCTGCGCGTGACGACACTCCGGCATCATTCAGTCACGTCAGCACGCAGATCGTTCTCGACAATCGCGCGGCTCGCGATGGTGCAGCCCGTGTGGCCGCTCAACTCGGATACGATGTCCGCGTCACGGACGTGCCCGTCACCGGAATCGCGCGCGAAGCCGGTCGCCGCATTGCACGCGAGGCACTCGCGACTGCACGCGGCCTGCGCGCTGCGGATCGGCCGGCATGTGTCCTCACAGGCGGGGAGACGACGGTCGTTGTCAGCGGAACGGGAAAGGGCGGCAGGAACCAGGAGCTGGTTCTGGCCGCGGCCATCGAGCTGGCAGGCGGCGCGCGCGTGACGGTGGGATCGATCGGGACGGACGGTGTCGATGGACCCACGGATGCCGCGGGAGCTGTCGCCGACGCATCCACTATTGACACTGCGAAGGCCGCGGGGTTCGACGCCGTCGAAGCGCTCCGCGACAACGACAGCTATTCCCTGCTCGGCGCCGCCGGTGCCCTGATTCGCACGGGCGCGACCGGCACGAACGTCATGGATGTTCAGGTGGTGCTGATCGATCCGCCCGCTGCCTGAAGCCGCAGCTCTCGCGGAGGGTATGGTCCATCGCTGGAGGGGGGTCTGCTGATCGAGCCGCGCCGATCGGCTCGCGGTCGATTTTCGCTCACGACAGCGCGGGCCTCCGCCTGATGCGGGGCCCGCGCGGCTCAGCCCGCGGTAACGCCCTGTACGGGTGCCGGGGCTGCCTTCTGGACAACGGCGGTCGTCTCCTGCTCGATCTCGACGTTCAGCGCGTGTTCCGCGTACAGTCCGAGGGACAGCGCGAATGCCGCCGCAACGAGTGACCACTTGACGGGTCTGTTGTCCCGATTCAATACGTCTCGCCTGATCATGCTCACCTCCGCCGCATTCCTTTCTATGTAATCTCGCCGGTCGTTCCCGGCGTCTCACCACATTGGACGCGGACAGTGCAGAAAGAGTTACATTGGCGTCCGAACTGCCTTACGGAGCGGGTGGCGGATCGGTTTCAGGGCAGGATGACGCGAGCGGTCCGGATGAAATCCAGGTCCGGGTAACGTCTTGTGAGGTAATGATTTCCGTGGGAAGCGATGCAGCCGAATGACGGGCCGGTACCCTCGGGAGCGATCTCGCCGTACTCGCCGTTCAGGCGGAAAAGTACCTGCATGCCATCCACGACGCGACCGATCGGGGCGAATCCCTGAGCGTCGAGCATCTCGTTCGCGCGATAGCTGAAGAACAATTGTGTCGTTCGCGTGCCCGGCCCCGCCATGGCGTACGTCAGGGTGCCTGCTCCGGTCGGTACGCGTGGCGGGTCGTCTTCCAGTCTCTGGCGGAGCCATGTGCTGTCGATCGCGGGTGTACCGTTCATCCCGAACTGCGCGACGAAGCCCGGGAGCACCCGGAAGAAGCGGGTACCGTCATAGAAGCCGTGGCGCGTGAGGTTGTAGAAGCGCGCGGCGCCGAGCGGTGCCCAGTCGCGGTAGACCCGCACGCGCAGCGTCCCGGCCGACGTCTCCATTTCGACGTCGAACGAGTCCGGAGCCGCTTCGTTCAGCTCCGGCGCGTCCGGTCGCAGCAGGACGTGGTCGGCGGGCAGGTCGGACGGCGGCGGCGCGCTGCCGCAGGGGCTGTCGGCGCACGCCGCGAGCAGCAGGATGATCAGGGCTGGCAGTCGCATGCGCGCCATTGTACCGCGGCGGGTGCGGCAGCGAAACCCTGCTGCCCGGGCGGGCGTATTGGCCTGTGTCATTTTCCTGTTCACGGATTCGATCTCATGCGACGCCTGCGTATATCCGGCCTGACAATCGCCCTCATCACAGCGGGCACCCTGATCCCGGGCGATGCTCGAGCCCAGCGGTCCACTGCGCCGCCGACGGCCGCCGATTCCGCCGCTGCATTCGCCGATCCCGGCGCGGCCGAGATCTTCGGTCGTGCGCGCGCTGCACGCAATCGTACGGACCACGCCATCCGCAGCTACACTGCGGTGGTACGCAGTCGCGTCGCAGCGGCCATGCGCATGCCGCTCAAGGACCGCACGCTCTTCCGGCAGGAGACGGCTGCACGCGTTCGCTGGAGCCGCGACGCCGAGACCGTCGTGCAGATGCTCGCCGCGCGCACGCAGCATCCCGGCGGCGTGGAAGCCCCGAGCGGCAGCAGCGGCATCGGCATCGATGAGCTGTTCGATCCCGGCGAGGACCGGATGTACTTCGGCATGTCGGACCGCGACACCGCCGACGTATCCGATGATGACGACTTCTGGATCGAGCATCCCCTCGGTGATGCGGCGGAACGTCACTACCGTTTCGCGAGTGGTGACACGCTGACCGTTACGCTCCAGGGCGGGCGTACCATCCGTGCGATCGAGCTGCGCGTCACGCCGCGCCGTGACGACCCGCACACCGTCCGCGGCACGCTGTGGATCGATGAGGAGAGCGGCGCACTGGCCCAGGCTGCGTTCCGCCTCGCGCGCACGGTGGACATCCTGCGCGACATGAACGCCATCGATGAGGACGACCGCGACGATATCGGAAAAGTGCCGGGCTTCCTGAAGCCGTTCGAGTTCGACATCACGCTGATGACGGTGGAGTACTCCCTGTGGGAGATGGAGCACTGGCTGCCGCGCACGATGCGATTCGAAGGCATCGGCCGGGCCGGCGTGCTGAAGTTCCCCGCCTCGACCGACCTGAGCTACGAGATGATCGACGTCGAGCTCGATGCGCCGGAGGTGGTAGCTGCGCGGGCGGCAGCGCCGGATGACAGCGTGCTCATCCGCGAAGCACGGCGCGTGGAGAGCGCGGCCGCGCACAGGGTGGCCGCCGAATGGGGCATCGCCCAGGACATCCGCACGATTGAACGCAAGCACCACGGCAGTGACATTCTGTTGTTGATGCCGACGGACAGCATGCAGCTGCTGCGCAGCGACGACCTGCCGCCGCCGATCTGGTCCGATGCGCCGGGCTTCGCCACGCAGGAGGAGCTCGATAATCTCGCCGATCGCCTGGCGTCGCTCGGCGGACCCGTGCGGCGCGATGTGACGACGCACTTCGGCTGGGGCTTCGGCGAGGGCGAGATGCTGCGCTACAATCGCGTCGAGGCGCTGTCGATCGGCGCCCGCTTCGCCGCCGCGCTGCCTGATTTCGAGGTGGAGACGACCGTTCGCTTCGGCCTGGGCGACCTGCACCCGAACGCGGAGCTGTCGCTGCGCCGCGAGACGCTGCGACGCACGCTCGAGCTGCGCGGCTATCACGAACTGACGACGGTGGATCCGGACCGCGCGGCGCTGGGCATGGGCAACTCGCTCTCCGCGCTGATGTTCGGCCGCGACGCCGGTCATTATTTCCGCGCCAGCGGCGCCGCACTCACCTGGGCGCCGCCGCCCGAGCGCAGGCGCACGTGGGAAGCGACCGGGTACGCCGAGTACCAGAACGACGTCGAGCGGAACACGCACATCGCGCTCCCGCGGCTGTGGACGGACAGCGTCTTCCGTTCGAACATCGTCGCTGCCGAGGCCATGCAGTACGGCGGCATGCTGCGTCTGCGGCCATGGTGGGGCACGGACCCCATGCGCCCGCAGTTCGGGATGGAGATGCTGCTCCAGGGCGAGACCGGCGACTACAACCTCGCGCGCGCCAGCCTCACGCTGCGCGGTGCGGCCTCTCTCACGCGACGCATCCGGATCGGCGCCGAGGCCGCGGCCGGATCCAGCACCGGCGATGTGACGCCGCAGCGGCTGTTCTATCTCGGTGGAGCACAGACACTGCGCGGCTACGAGCCGGGCACCGTCGCCGGCACATCCATGGCGCGCGGCCGTCTCGAGCTGGCCCGCACGTTCTCGTTCGGCGCGCTCGCGCTGTTCAGTGACTGGGGCTGGGCCGGCGACCGGGAGGCCATCCGGAGCGCCAACCAGCGCTGGGCGGTCGGCGTCGGGACTTCACTGCTGGACGGCCTGCTGCGCCTCGACCTCGCGCACGGCCTGCGCGAGCCGCGCGCCTGGCGCCTGGATCTGCATCTCGACGCAGTGCTGTAGGAAGGAGCGGCTGCACTGACGCCGGCGGACGGACTCCGGAGGCGGATAGCCGGCCGCTCTCAGCCGAACAGGTCGGGTTGCTCCTGGAGCCGCTCGACGTCCGCCGGCTCCACGCCCACCAGGGTCTGGAGCCGGCGCGCGCTTTCCGGGCTGTGGCCCTGGTAATCGTTGTTGAAGTAGGCATACACCGTGGGCCGGTCGGGCAGCAGCTCCAGGATCCGCGCTGCCCACTGTCCGAGGTCTTCGTCGCGCTCCGCGATCAGCGTGCCGTCCAGCTCCTGGTGGCGCGGCGACCCCAGCCACCGCATGTACTGGAACCGGCCCGGCGCCCGCGCCGCCACCTCGAGCGCCGCGGCCGTCGTGAGCCAGGGGCCGACACTCACCGCCATCGTCACGTCCAGGTCATGCAGCAGATCGAACGTCTGCGCATCGAACCAGGACGCATCGCGGAACTCGATCGCAAATTCCAGCTCGCGCGGCAGCGACCGCACGAACGCATCGACGGCCGGCCGCTCGCGACTCGTCATGTCCGGCGGCAGCTGGATCAGCAGAGGTCCCAGCTTCTCCTCCAGCTCGGACGCACGGTCGCAGAACTCGATGAGCGCGTCGTCCACGCCGACCAGCCGCGCCTCATGCGTGATGTCGCGCGGCAGCTTCGCTGTAAAAATGAATCCGGCCGGCGTCCGCTCGTACCACGAACGGAACCGGCCGGCGGGAGGCATGGCGTAGAACGTCGAGTCGATCTCCACGGTATCGAATACGCGGCTGTACAGCTCGAGCCGATCGATCGACTTCGTACCCCGCGGATAGAACCGGCCGCTCCAGAAGTCGTAGTTCCACCCCTGCGTGCCGATGAAGAAGCGCGGAGTCATGCCCGGCAAGCCTAGATCCCCTGCCGCTCGACGCGACCGGTACCCGTGGCATCCTCATCGACCTGCGGCGACCCGAAATAGCGCAGCCAGCCGCTGCCCGAAAGCCGTGCACGGAGGTGGTCGCGCACTCTGATCGTCGCACTGCCGCTGCCACTGATGGTCACGTCCGCGGCGAATGCGACCAGGTCCCGCGTGTCCACGCGCCCGGCCGCGCTCATGTTCAGACGCAGTCGCTGGACCTGGCCCTCCGCCGTCACGTCGCCCGATCCCGAGCTGAAGATGATCAGCGAGTCCGCCATCAGCCCGGGCAGGTCGATGTCGCCCGCGCCGCTCGCGTTCACCTCCATCCGCGTCGCATCGATGAGCTGCGCCCGCATGAACCCGCTCCCGGACGACTCCATCCTGCGCAACGTCACCACATCGACCTCGACAACGATCGGATACCGCGGGCGCAGCGTCACATCATCCGTGTAGATCCGCAGCATCCCGTTCTGCACACGGGTGTGAATGTAGGGCATGAGATTGTCCTCGGCGTGCACGAACACGCGGTCCGTGAAGCCGTGGATGATCTCCACTTCAGCCGCTGTGCTGTTCGACACGCCGGTGAAATGGCCCACGGGTCGCGACTCGATCATCACCGGGCCGCGTCCGTGAATCACCCGCTCGCCCAGGATGTCCGTACAGCCGCCGAGCACGAGAACGCCCGACAGCACACCGGCTGCCATCAGTCTGTTTCGCATATGCATGCTTCGTTCGAGGACCACCTCAGCCGGTTATACGTCCTCCGGCGGCCGAAGTTCGCCCTCACGCGCCGCACGTCGCGGCTCACCCCCACCAGGCGGGCTCGTTACCCGGCTTCCACTTGATGTTGCAGCCGAGACTCGGCTTCTGCCGCGCCGCCACCGGCCTCCCGTCGAGCACCGCGTCCAGCGCTCCACGCAGGTCGGCGCCCGTCACCGGCACATCATTCGACGGCCGGCTGTCGTCCAGCTGTCCGCGGTACACCAGCCGGCGACCGGCGTCGAACAGGAAGAAATCCGGCGTGCACGCTGCCATGTACGCGTGCGCCACTTCCTGCGACTCATCGAACAGGTAGGGGAACGGATACGCCGCGTCGTGCTTCTCCTCACGCATGCGGTCCGGCGCATCCGCAGGATACGCTGCCGCATCGTTCGAGCTGATGGCGACGATCGCAACGCCGCGCGCGCCGTAGTCCCGGCCGATGCGTGCGAGCTCCTCGCGCACGTGCTTCACGAACGGACAGTGATTGCAGATGAACATGACGAGCAGCGGTGCGCCGGCGAAGTCGTCGATCGAGACCGTTCCGCCGTCCACTTCGGGAAGCGAGAAATGCGGGGCGCTCGTGCCCAGCTCGAGCATCGTGGATTCGGTTCGGGCCATCTTCGTTCCTCCTGCCGGATCGGGAATCAGCGCGCCAACGTACCACGGCAGGACGCGTGGCGTCGACCCTCCACGCAGCCGCGGCACGACAGGTGCCGGATAAACGACATGACCCGATACGAGACAGGTCCCTGCCCCGCCTGCAACAGCGCCGCGCACACGGTCATCGCCGATGCCGATGCCATCCGCGACGAGGTCGAGCAGCTGTGGGAGTTCCACACCCGACGGCTGCGAGGCGACACGCCCACACAGCGGCTGCACGACCGCATCGCGTTCTCCCAGGATCCGCCGCTCCGGATCGTGCGCTGCGACGCCTGCGGCCTCATCCACCGCAACCCGCGTGAACGTCCCGATGAGCTCGAGGACATCTACAGCGAGGAGGAGACGGACCACGCGACGCTCGAGGCGCTCTTCCGCAATCAGGCGGAAAGCTACCGCACCCAGGCCAGGCGCCTGACACGCGTCACCGACCGAACCGGCTCCGGCCTCGAGGTCGGCAGCTATGTCGGCGCATTCCTCGCCGCGGCCGAAGACGAGGGCTGGTCATTCAGGGGTGTAGACGTGAATCCCGCCGCCAGCGCATTCGCGCGCGAGCGCGGCTTCACCATTCGCGAGGGCACCATCGAGGACTGCGACCCCGATGAGTCGTACGATGTCGTCGCGTTCTGGAACTGCTTCGACCAGCTGCCCGATCCCCGCGCCGCCGCCGCCGCCGCACGACTGCGCATGGCCCGCGGCGGCTGGCTCGCGATACGCGTGCCCAACGGCGCCTTCTACGCCCGCTGGCGCGCCCGCCTCCACTCACCGACCCGCCGCCTCGCCCGCACTCTGCTCGCCCACAGCAACCTGCTCGCATTTCCGTATCGCCACGGCTTCGCCCCCGACTCGCTCCGGTCCCTCCTCCACGAGTCCGGATTCCGCGTCGAGCACACGTTCGGCGATGCGCTCGTTCCGGTCGGCGACCGCTGGACCCGCCCCTGGGCACGCACCGAGGAGCACGCCGTGAAGGCCGTCCTGCGCTCCCTGCCCGCCCCCCGCGCCCCGTGGTTCGAGGTGTACGCACGCGCCGTCTGAAGACTGCCCAGGCCCCGGAAGACCACCGCTCGCCTGCTGCACCCGCCGCCGTTCCGGAGGCCGTCCAGCCGCGCCGAAACCGCCCGGCCACCACGGCCGTACTGTGAGTCGAACATTCCCCTTGACGTTCTATGGAAGCGCGATTCATCTTCCCATAGAACGTCAAGGTAAGGAGGTCCGATGAAGGTCGATCTGCTGCAGGGAACGCTCGACATGCTGGTGCTCAAGGCGTTGAGCTGGGGCTCGATGCACGGCTATGAGGTCACGCGCTGGCTGGAGGAGCGGTCAGGCGACGCGCTGCGGATAGAGGAGGGGTCGCTCTATCCGGCGCTGCACCGGCTGGCGCGGCGCGGGCTGGTGAAGGCGGAGTGGGGAGTGTCGGAGAACAACCGTCGCGCGAAGTACTACACGCTGACGACGGACGGACGGCGCCAGCTGCGGGCGGAGGCGACGTCATGGGAGCAGTTTGCGGCCGTCGTCGGCAGGGTGCTGGCCGCGCAACCTGGCTGAGGGCTCATGAGCTGGATACCGGACCGATACCGGGAGCTGCGGTCGCTGTTGCGACCGGAGCGGATCGAGGACGAGGTGGACGAGGAGCTCCTGCTGCACATGGAGCTGCGCGCGGCGGACCTCGAGGCTGGCGGCCTGTCGGCGCAGGATGCGCGGGAGGAGGCGCGCCGCCGGTTTGGCGATGTGGGGGCGTTCCGCGATGAGACAGTTCAAATCGAACGGGGAATTCGAAGGGAGCAGCGTCGTATGGAGATATCGGACGCAGTACGGCGCGAAGCCCGGCAGGCATTGCGATCGCTGAAGCGTGCACCGGTGTTCACTGCCGTCGCGATCATCACGCTCGGTCTCGGCATAGGTGCGACGACGGCGATCTTCACGCTGATCGATTCGATCGTGCTGCGCCCGCTGCCGTACCCGGAGCCGGACAGGCTGATCGAGGTCGCGCACAGTGCACCGAAGGTGAGCGAAGGCGACTGGGGGAGCTCGGTAGCGAGCTATTTCTTCTATCTCGACAACAATCGCTCACTGGAAGAACTGGGCGCGTATGCGACGACGACGTACACGCTGTCCGGTGTCGGCGACGCGGAGCGTATCGATGGCGCGCGTGTCAGTGCATCGCTCCTGCGCCTGCTGGGCGCGCGACCGCTGCACGGGCGCCTGATCAGTGATGAGGACGACGCACCGGGCGCACCCCCGATGGCAATGCTCAGCTACGAGCTGTGGAGCAGCCGTTTCGGGAGCGATCCCGCTGTAGTCGGCCGCACCGTCACTCTGAGCGCTGAGTCCTATACGATCGCCGGGGTGCTCGAGCCGGGGCTGCAGCTGCCGGGTCATGAGACGCGGATCTGGACGGCGCTCGCGCTCGATCGCTCGCTCGAGCCGGTGAACTGGCACTACGTGGGCGCGTACGGTCGCATGCGGCCCGGCACGACCGTCGAGGCCGCGACCGCCGACATCCAGCGCCTCACGGAACGGCTGCCCGTCGAGTTTCCGGGTGCGTACGGCGGCGGCTTCATGGAGGGGTCCGGATTCCGCGCATCCGTCTCGCTGGTACGCGACCGCGTCCTGGGCAGCATCGATCGCGTGTTGTGGATGCTGTTCGGCGCCGTCGGTCTGGTGCTGCTGATCGCGTGCGCGAACGTGGGCAACCTGCTGCTCGTGCGCGCGGAGGCGCGGCGGCGCGAGCAGTCGCTGCGGAGCGCGCTCGGTGCCGAGCGTGCGCACCTGGCCGTGCACTATCTGACGGAGAGCCTGCTGCTGGCGATCGGCGCGAGCGTGCTCGGCGCGGCGCTGGCCTATGCCGGTGTCCAGATCCTCGTGACGATGGCCCCTCCGAGCGTGCCCCGTCTCGATGAGATCGGCGTCGGCTGGCGCTCGCTCGCCTTCGCCGTGTCGCTGGCCGTGGTCACCGGCATTCTGTTCGGGCTCATGCCGCTGCTGCGCACGGGCGGTGATTTCCGCGAGCTGCGCGAGGGCGGCCGTGGCTCGACGCCGTCGCGTGAGCGGCAGCTCGTGCGCAGCGGTCTCGTGGTCGGACAGGTCGGCATGGCGCTCGTGCTGCTCGCCGCCGGCGCACTGGTGCTCCAGAGCCTCGTCAACCTGCACAACGTCCGCTCCGGCATCGATCCCGAGAACGTGCTCACGTTCAACGCGTACACGCCGCGGTCGCGATACGACGATGCATCGATCACACGATTCCAGCGGGAGCTGACGGACCGGATCGCCGCGATTCCGGGAGTGACGCGCGTGGGAGGCACCACCCGTGTGCCACTCTCGACGGTGGGCCTGAACTGTTCGTACACCCGGGCCGAGAACGCGGCCGTCCAGGTCGATGACGCGTGCCTTCCGACAGCACACGTGCTGCCCGGCTACTTCGAGGCCATGGGCATCGGCATCATCCGCGGGCGGTCGCTCACCTGGACCGACGTCGATTCGCGCACCGGCGCGGCGGTGATCAGCCGCGCCCTGGCCGATCGGCTGTGGCCGGATGAGGACCCGATCGGCAGGGGCGTCATCTCGTATCAGGATGGCCCGCCCTGGTACCGTATCGTCGGTGTTGCCGATGATGTGCGCAGCGATGGCCTCGCCTCACCGCCCATCGAGGCGATCTACTATCCGACCACGGCGATGGCCGGCGCGTACGTCACTGATCATCCGTTCCCGGACATCACGTACACCGTGAAAGTCGCCGGGATGGATGCGACTGCGCTCGAGCCCGTGTTGCGCGACATCGTGCGCGGCATGGATCCCGACGTGCCGCTCGCCGGCGTGCGCACGATGGAAGAGATCATCAACGGGTCCGAGCAGATGGCGCGCACGTCATTCATGATGCTGCTGCTCGGTATCGCGGCCGTGATGGCGCTGTTCCTCAGCGCAGTCGGGCTGTACGGCGTGATCGCGTATCTGACGGGTCGGCGACGCTCCGAGATCGGTGTCCGGATGGCGCTCGGTGCGCGTGTCGGCCAGGTCGTCGGCATGATCATGGGACAGTCCCTGACGCTGGCCGGACTGGGCGTTGTCGTCGGCGTCGCGGGGGCCCTCGTCACCACGCGGACACTCGAGTCCCTGCTGTTCGAGGTCGAGCCGGGCGACGTGCGGATTCTGCTGTTGGTCAGCGCGGTCCTGCTGCTCGTCGCCGTGCTGGCGAGCCTCGTCCCTGCTCACCGTGCGGCGCGGACGGACCCGTCGGAGGCCCTGCGCGCCGATTAGCGGGCGGGCACTGAAATTCGGCGACGGGAACCAGCACAGGATCATGGAACCGTTTCGCCCACCATCGGAGTATTGATGATGGGTTACACGGTTCGGCGGGACACGATGTCCCGCCTGGAGGAGGGACGAGGAATGAAGAAGATTCTGACTGCGCTTGCACTCGCGGGCACACTCGGTGTGGGCATTGGCGCCGGCCAGGCGATGCTGGGAACATCGCAGCCGCTCGGCACCGCTGCGCCCGCCTGGGCGGACGGATCGGCGCTCGACAACGCGCCGCTCACGCCGGAAGAGACCGTCATCGAGATCACGCGCCGTGTTTCGCCGGCGGTGGTCAGCATCCAGTCGCGCGCGGGCTCCGGCTCCGGCGTCGTAATCCGCGAGGATGGCGTGATCCTGACGAACGCACATGTCGTCGGGAACATGCGTGCGGTCATCGTACGCATGGCGAACGGTGATGAGTACCAGGGCGAGGTACTCGGGCGCGCACCCGACATTGACCTGGCGGTGGTGCGCGTCGAAGCGCGCGACCTGCCGGCCGCGCCGCTCGGCGACTCCGATCAGCTGCAGGTCGGCCAGGCGGCGATCGCGATCGGCAACCCTGTCGGGTTCGAACGATCAGTGACGACCGGTGTGGTGTCCGCGCTGAACCGCTCGATCAGCGCACGTCTGGACGAGCTGATCCAGACCGATGCGGCGATCAATCCGGGCAACTCGGGCGGTCCGCTCCTCAATTCGCGCGGCGAGGTGATCGGCATCAACACGGCGGTGCTGAATGCGACGCCGAACGGCCGTCCGATCGTCGGCATCGGCTTCGCGATACCGATCAATCTGGGCCGCGACGTCGCGGACCAGCTCGTCTCCACCGGAGTGGTGACACGGCCGTACCTCGGCATCCGGCATGTCGGCCTCTATCCCGAGCTGGTGCGGCAGTTCAGGCTGCCCGCAGAGGAAGGGATCCTCGTCGTGGACGTGGAACGGGGCGCGCCGGCTGACCGTGCCGGTCTGCGCCAGGGCGACATCATCACGCAGATCGGTGACGTGGAAATCGAGGATGAGGGCGACCTGCGTCGCGTGCTGCGCAACACGAAGCCGGGTCGGACTGTGCGAGTGACGGGTCTGCGGGCGGACGGCAGCCGTTTGTCGGTGGAATTGACGCTGGGGGAGATGCAGTACCGGTAACCACCACCGGACGCGGAACCCACTCTGCAGATTGGCCCATCCGACCAGTTCGGCGCCCACCCGGTCGCCGCGGCCGGGGCCGCCCTGGCGCGTTACGGCGCGCCGAACGCCCGG
>DATHVW010000196.1:0-13362 GCA_035461085.1 Longimicrobiales bacterium
CCTGCATTTGCGAAGCGGAAGGACGCAGTGGAGGCGGCGCTGCGCGGCTACAAGGAGCTGAACCTGCGCGCACTGCGGCTGCTCGCCCCGGGAGGCGTGCTGTGCACGTTCAGTTGCAGCCACCACCTGAGCCCCCTGCTCTTCCGCGAGATGCTGGAGAGCGCCGCGGCGGATGCGGGCAGGCCGGTGCGGTGGATCGAGTGGCGCGGCCAGGCACCTGACCACCCGGAGATCGTGCAGATCCCGGAATCGAGCTACCTGAAGGGCGCGGTGCTGCAGGCGGTCTGAGACGGGGAGACGGCGGCAACACCGGCGGAAGCGCTGCTCGAGCGCGACGGCTCAGCGCTCCTGTTCGATGCGCACAACGGGGTACGACGCGACCATCCGGCCTGCGTGGGCGGGGTTCGCGAACTCCTCGCTCACGGCAAGGTTGAGTGCACTCGCCCACTTGCGGCGCTCGCGCGCGGGCACGAGGTAGCGGATGGTCACGTCGGTCCAGGCATCACGCGTGGACAGGTAGACCTGCGGCTCATCGGCGATGTCGTATGCGAGCCCCTCCTTCTCCAGCAGTGCGCGGTATGTGACGATGGGGCTGGCCATGATCGGCCCCACGACGCGACGTGCGACGTCGGCGAGCGTGCGCATGGCGTATCCCGCGTCGCTCTCGTTCGTGATGCCGACCACCACCTCATCCCAGCCATAGGGAAAGCCGCGCGTATAGTTCACCACGCTGGTGCGAAGCACCTCCGAGTTCGGGAAGGTGATGAGTGCACCGGTGGGCTGTGCGCCGGTGACGGGCTTGTCCGGGCCGCCCGCTTCCCACACCGTCGTGGTCAACAGGTCGATGCGATACACGTCCCCGAAGGCCTCGCCCACCGCGATGCGGTCACCGACGCGGTAGTAGCCCTTGAGGGAGTTGAGCAGCCATCCCGCGAAGCTCTCGATCGGTGCCTGGAGCGCCCATGACAGGGCGAGGCCGAGCAGGCCGAGGGAACCGAGGAGTGCGCGCACGTCCCCGGCGATGACGCTCAGCGCGACACCGATTGCGACGAGCCAGATGACGATCCCGGTCATGGCCGTCACCGCGTCCGCCCGCTCCCACTCGCCGACGACGCGGCGCAGCAGTGAGCGCAGCACGCGCACCAGTACGGCGGCTGCGATGAGCAGGGCGATGGCGATGAGGATCTTCGGCAGCATGCCGGTGAACTCGAGCACGAGCTGCCGCATCGTACCCGTCGCCTCCTCGACGCTGCGGGCGGCGTCCGGCGCGGCGGAGTCGGCACTGGCGACGGTGTCCGCCACCTGTCCCGCGCCTTCCTGCGGAGCACCCGAGAGGATGAGGAGGAAGCCGGTGATCGCGACGGCGAGGGCAGAGCCGCGCCGGAACCGTTTCAGGCGACGCTCCGCGCCCGCGCGTGCAGCGCCCGCCGTGCGTGTGCGGCGCAGCCGCGCGCGACCGCGTGTACGGCGCGCGTCACGCACGCGCCCGGCGCGGGCGGTCGTGCGAGAGCGTGGGCTTTTTCCGGCTTGAGTCCTGGCCATGGTTGAACTGCCCGTGCACGTGGCGGGCCGTCGATCAGGGTGGCGGAACCGAACCCCGCTGCACATCGAGCGGGATCACTGCCTCGACCCTAGATGCCGCCGATCTCGAGGAACTCGGTGATGTCGTCGCGCTCTACGGCGAAGTCGCCGAGGCGCCCCTGCCACTCGCCGTGCCAGTCGGACCCGCCTGTTACGAAGAGGCCGCTGCGCGCGGCGACGCTCGCGATGCGCTCGGCATCGGCGTGCATGACGCGCGGGCGATAGCATTCGACCCCGTCCAGTCCCCACTCGATCATCTGCGGCAGGTCCGGCTCGAGCAGGTCCAGCCGCGGGTGTGCCCAGACCGCAACGCCGCCGGCGGCATGGATCAGGTCGATGGCCTCCGGCGGGCTCATCAATCGCGTGGGCACGAACGCCGCAGCATGATCGCCGATGAGCCTGTCGAACGCCTCCGAGACAGAGTGCGCGTACCCTCGCTTGACCAGTGCACGGGCCAGGTGCGGCCGACCGATGCTCTCGGGGCGCGGGCCGGCCGCGGCGAGGACATCGTCGTAGGCGACGTGGATACCCGCGGTGTTGAGCCGCTGCACCATGTCACGCATCCGCACCTCGCGGGCCCCGGATGCGCGCTCGCCGTACGCCACGAGGGCAGGGTACTTCGTGTCGACGTAGTAGCCGAGCATGTGCAACTCGGTGCCACTGCGCGTGGTCGAAATCTCGATGGCCGGAATCACGTGCACGGAGCCGGCGCCGGCGGCGCGCGCGGCATCCACGGCACCGATGGTGTCATGGTCTGCCAGTGCGATGATGTGCAGGCCGCCGAGTCGCGCCGCGTCGACGACTGCGGTGGGCGGCAGGCTACCGTCGGACGCGGTGCTGTGGATGTGCAGGTCTATTCTCAAGTGCTTCGCTCACCGTACCACGAGCTTCCGCCCCATTCTCCAGGCGAGTCCCGCTCCAATTGCGTTGCGGCTGTCGTTGAAGGTGGCGCCCACCCGCACGACGAGTGACGGACTGACGATGATGTCCGCGCCGACGTCCACCGGCACGTTGAACTCCGTTTCCGTCTCCTCCTGTCCGGCAATCTCGTATGCGACGAGGTCGAACGCCACCCGCGGGTGCACGTACGGCATGATCGACATGGAGCCGGAGCCGAGCACGGCACCGACGCTGACACCGAGCGGAATGCGCAGCGCGGTCGCGTCGTTGAAGGTGGCGCCGAGGCCGAGGTTCCATGCGAGTTGCAGCCGCGAGGCGCCGCCGATAGCGAGCGGGCCGTAGAACTCCGCGCCCACGGAGATGTGGTCGCTGCCCATGAAGCCGGCGCGAACCCCGAGGTTCAGGTTCCCCGCCTGGCGCCAGATCCCGGCAAAGCCGAGGTCGCCGGCGCCCTCACCGTCGATCACATAAATGCCGAGGTCCTCGCCCGGGCGCGGCGAGAAGAAGGTCGGCGCATCCCACATCTGGGCCTGCGCGGGCACGGCGGAAAAGGCCAGGACGGCGAGCACGAACAGGCGCATGGGAACCCCTCGGCGGTACCGGATGGTTGTCGATCCGGATGCTCGCGGCGTGCAAGAAGAAGGCCCGGCCGCGTCATGAAAAACGCCGGCCCCGCAGTGTGCGGAGCCGGCGTGATCGTCAGCGAAGCCGCGAACTCAGGCGGCGGAGGCAGACTCGCTCAGGACGGTGACGACGTCGTCGGCCACCTGCATGAAGCCGCCGGAGACGTGGAACCGCTGCACGGCACCGCCCTTCGTGATGCGCAGGTCGCCGGTGCCGAGGAGGACGAGCATGGGTGCGTGGCCGCGCAACACGCCCACCTCGCCGTCCCACGCGGGTGCGACGACCATCTCGGCGTCTCCCTCGTAGACGGTACGCTCCGGGCTGATGACTGCCACTTTCATGGTCAGCTCTCCATCTCCTTCGCCGCTGCGATGACGTCCTCGATGCCGCCCTTCATGTAGAAGGCCTGCTCCGGGAAGTGGTCGAACTCACCGGCGGCGACGCGCTCGAAGGACTCGATGGTCTCGGACAGCTTGACGTAGCGGCCCTTGATGCCGGTGAACGTCTCGGCGACGTGGAACGGCTGCGACAGGAAGCGCTGGATGCGGCGCGCGCGCCCGACGAGGACCTTGTCATCCTCGGAGAGCTCGTCCATGCCGAGAATGGCGATGATGTCCTGGAGCTCCTTGTAGCGCTGCAGGATGCGCTGCACCTCGGAGGCCACCTTGTAGTGGCGCTCGCCGACGAACTGCGGGTCCATGATGCGCGACGACGAGTCGAGCGGGTCGACGGCCGGGTAGATGCCGATCTCGGTGAGGGCGCGCGTGAGCACCGTGGTGGAGTCGAGGTGCGCGAACGCGGTGGCCGGCGCCGGGTCCGTGAGGTCGTCGGCGGGGACGTAGATGGCCTGCACCGATGTGATGGAGCCGTCGCGCGTCGAGGTGATGCGCTCCTGGAGGCCGCCCATCTCGGTGCCGAGCGTGGGCTGGTAACCCACGGCCGACGGCATGCGGCCGAGCAGTGCCGACACTTCCGAGCCCGCCTGCGTGAAGCGGAAGATGTTGTCGATGAAGAGCAGCACGTCCTGCTTCTCGACGTCACGGAAGTACTCTGCGACAGTGAGGCCGGTGAGGCCGACGCGCTGGCGCGCGCCCGGCGGCTCGTTCATCTGGCCGTACACGAGGGCCACGTTGGGCAGCACGCCCGACTCGCTCATCTCGAGGAAGAGGTCGTTGCCCTCGCGCGTGCGCTCACCCACGCCGCAGAACACGGACTTGCCGCCGTGCTCCATTGCGATGTTGTTGATGAGCTCCATGATGATGACGGTCTTGCCGACGCCGGCGCCGCCGAACAGGCCGGTCTTGCCGCCCTTCACGTACGGCGCGATCAGGTCGATGACCTTGATGCCCGTCTCGAAGATCTCGGTCTTGGGCTCGAGCTGCGTGAACTTCGGCGCATCGCGGTGGATGGGCCAGCGCAGCGTGTCGGCCGGGATGTCGCCCGCCTCGTCGACGGGCTGGCCGAGCACGTTCAGGATGCGGCCGAGCGCCGCGGCGCCGACCGGCACCGTGATGGCCGAGCCGGTGTCGCGCACTTCCATGCCGCGCATGACGCCGTCGGTGCTCGACATGGCGACCGCGCGGACCTGCCCGCGGCCGATGTGCTGCTGCACCTCGGCAACGAGGTCCACCGCGGAGTTGCCCTCGGTGGCAGCGCGCCTGATCTCGAGCGCGTTGTAGATCTCCGGCATGTGCTCGGAATCGAATTCCACGTCCAGGACGGGACCGATGACCTGCACCACGCGCCCCATGACATTACCGGCCTGAGCCATCTTCTATCTCCGAAAAGGTGTCGCTCTGTCTTCGACTACTCGAGTGCAGCAGCGCCGCCGACGATCTCGGCGATCTCCTGCGTGATCTGCGCCTGGCGGGCGCGGTTGTACGTACGCGTCAGCGTATCCAGCATGTCGCCCGCGTTGTCCGTGGCGTTCTTCATCGCCGTGCGGCGCGCGCCGTGCTCGGCCGCGGCGGTCTCGACCATCGCGCGATACACGCTGTTGCGCACGTACAGCGGCAGCAGCCTGTCCAGGATCTCGTCCGCGGACGGCGACAGGATGTAGCTCTGCTGCCGCGTGGACGCAGCCTCGTCGCCGGACGATTCCGGCGACACGGGCAGGATGCGCTGTGTTGCCGGCGGCGTGGACAGCGCGGAGCGGAACTGCGCGTAGACGACGTAGACCTCGTCGAGGTCGCCGGTCTCGAAGCGCTCGCGGAGCGGGTCCATGATGCCGGACGCGTCGTCGATGGTCGGGCGGTCCGAGATGTCGGAGCGCTCCGTCGCCATGGGTACGCGCTGGAAGCGGAAGAAGCTCGCGGCCTTCTTGCCCGCCACGTGCAGTTCCACCTCGACGCCCTGCTCCTGGAGGCGCCGCATCAGGCCGCGCGCCTCCTTGATCAGGTTCACGTTGAACGCGCCGGCCAGGCCGCGGTTCGACGTGATGAGGATGATGGCGGCCCTGCGCACGGCAGCCGGCTGGCGCAGGAGCGGGTAGCGCTCGCGCAGCTCGGGATCGATGAGCCGGCCGATCACCTCGCCGAGGCGCTGCGCGTACGGTCGCGCCGCGGCGACGCGATCGGAGGCGCGCTTCAGCTTGGACGTGGAAACCATCTCCATCGTCCGCGTGATCTGGCGCGTCTTGCCGATCGACTTGATGCGGCGCTTCAGCTCGCGGGTCTTCGACATGGTACGCTAGACCAGCGGGTTGCCGGGCGTGGATGCCGACGTGTTCGGGTTGTCGCCCGGCAGCTCCGGCGCCCTTGCCGGCGCGGCGGCCGTGCGCGTTGCCGTTGCATCGGCCGCGAACACCTGCTTGAACGACTCCACGGCCGCAGTCAACTTCTCGGCGATGTCCTTCTCGACCTTGGCGCCGCCCCGGATCGTCTCACCGAGGTCGGGATGCTGCGCGCGCATGTAGTCGTGGAATCCGAGCTCGAAGGCACGGATGCGATTGGTGGGCACGTCGTCGAGCAGGCCGTTGGTCACGGCGTACAGGATCATGACCTGCTGCTCCACCGGCATGGGCGCGTACTGCGGCTGCTTCAGCACCTCGACGATGCGCTCACCGCGTGCCAGCTGCTTCTGCGTCGTGGCATCGAGCTCGGAGCCGAACTGCGCGAAGGCCTCCAGCTCGCGATACTGCGCCAGGTCGAGACGAAGCCGGCCGGCGACGCCACGCATGCCCTTGGTCTGTGCCGCGCCACCGACGCGCGACACCGAGATACCGACGTTCACGGCGGGACGCTGCCCGCTGTAGAACAGGTCGGCCTCGAGGAAGATCGGGCCATCCGTGATCGAGATCACGTTGGTCGGGATGTATGCGGACACGTCACCGGCCTGCGTCTCGATGATGGGCAGTGCGGTGAGCGAGCCGCCGCCATTGGCGTCGGACAGCTTGGCCGCGCGCTCGAGCAGGCGCGAGTGCAGGTAGAACACGTCGCCCGGGTACGCCTCACGGCCCGGCGGGCGGCGCAGCACCAGCGAGATCTGGCGGTACGCGGTGGCCTGCTTCGAGAGGTCGTCGTAGATCACCAGGGTGTGCTTGCCCTGCCACATGAAGTGCTCGGCCAGCGCGGTTGCGGCGTAGGGCGCGATGTACTGCATGGGCGCCGGGTCCGACGCGTTGGCGGCGACGACGATGGTGTAGTCGAGGGCGCCGTGCTCGCGCAGCGTCTCGACGACGCTCGCGACCTTCGATGCGCGCTGGCCGACTGCACAGTATACGCACAGGACGCCGGTGTCCTTCTGGTTGATGATCGCGTCGAGTGC
This sequence comes from Longimicrobiales bacterium, assembly GCA_035461085.1. GTDB lineage: Bacteria > Gemmatimonadota > Gemmatimonadetes > Longimicrobiales > RSA9 > SH-MAG3. Next base: position 6,871 of record DATHVW010000196.1, read on the forward strand.
GACGGCGGTCTTGCCGGTGCCGCGGTCACCGATGATCAGCTCGCGCTGTCCGCGGCCGATCGGGATCATCGAGTCGATCGCCTTGATGCCCGTCATCATCGGCTGGCTGACCGGCTGGCGCTGCACGATGCCCGGCGCGACGAGGTCGATGAAGCGGCGCGCCTCGGCGGCAATCTCGCCGCGGCCGTCGATCGGGTTGCCGAGCGCGTCCACCACGCGGCCGAGATACGCCTGGCCGACCGGGATGTCGAGCACGCGGCCCGTGCGGCGCACCGCGTCGCCCTCGTGCAGCGTCGTCCAGTCACCCATGACCACGGCGCCGATGTTGTCCTCTTCCAGGTTCAGCGCGAGCGCCGTGATCGCGTCACCGGTCTCCGACGACGTGATCTCGAGCATCTCGCTCGCCATCGCGCTGGTCAGGCCGTAAATGCGCGCGACGCCGTCCTTCACCTCGAGGACTTCACCGACCTCCTCGACCTTCAGCTCGTCGCCGTACTGCTCGATCTCGCGGAGCAGCACATTCTTGATCTCGCTGGCGCGGAGCTGCGTTCCCGTACTCGACATATTTTCGTTTCTCGCGAAAGAGAGAACTCTAAGCCACTGTAAGCGCGTTGCCGCGCGTCAACCCTGCCCTGCCAGTACGGCGTCCATCAGGCTGTGACGCAGCCCGACGAGACGACGACGCAGCGAGGCGTCCATGATCCGGTCGCCGTAGCGCACTACGATACCCCCGAGAATGTCAGGGTTCACGTGGATGTGCGGCACGACGGTCTTGCCCAGGATGCGGGAGAGCTCGGACGCGATGCGCGTCTCGGTCGCCTCATCGGGCTCGTGCGCGAGCGTAACCTGCGCGTGCACGCGATTCATCTTCTCGTCGAGCAGGTCGCCGTAGGCGCGCGCGATGTCGCGCAGCAGCCGCTGGCGGCGCTTCTGCAGGACGAGCATGACGAAGTTGAGGAACAGCGGTGCGACCTGGCCCTCGAGCGCGCCACGCAGCACCTCCTGCTTGCGCCGGACCTCGATCTTCGGCGTATGCAGGAAGCCGGCGACAGTGGCGTCGCTGTCGAGGATCTGCGTGAGCATGTTGAGCCCCGCGGCGAAGTCGTCGTGCGCCCCGTGCTTCTCGGCGAGGTCGAACAGCGCCTCGGCGTAGCTGCGGGATACGGTGGTGTCGCGCACGTCAGGCCATGCCCGCTGGGCCGGTGCCCACGCTGCTCAGGTAGTCGGTCACGAGCTTGCGGTCCTCGGCCGCATCGACGCGGTGGCCGACCAGCTTCGCGGCGGCGGCGAGGGCCAGGTCGACGGCCTCGCGGCGCAGCGACTCGACGGCCAGCTGGCGCTCGCGCTCGATCTCCTGCTTCGCGCGCGTGACCATCTCATCCTGGTCCGCCTTCGCGCGCGCCAGCATGTCCTCGCGCACGCGCTCGCCGGCCAGCTTGCCGCCCGCGATGATGGTCTGCACCTCGGCGCGCGCGGCGGCCAGCTCGGCGCGCTGCTGCTCGAGCAGCTGCGCGGCCTCCTCGCGCTGGCGCTTCGACTCGTCGAGTGCATCCTGGATGCGCTGCTCGCGCGCCGCGGCATAGCCGAGGATGGGCGGGAACGCGTACTTCGCGAGCACCACCGACAGCACCAGGAAGATCACGAACGTATAGAACGACACGCCCGGGTTCATGCCGAAGATGCTCGGCTGGTGCGCGGCCTCGGGGGCGTGCTCGGCAGCCTGGAGCGCCAGAAATATCAGATTCATGTCGACGTTCTCGTCGGAGTATCAAGCTGAGTGGCCGGGCGACAGCCGCCCGGCCCCACAGAGTGTCAGTACTACGAGATCAGCAGCGCGATGACGAGCGCGAACATGGCCGCGCCCTCGATCAGTGCCGCGAGAATGATCGCCGCCGTCTGGATGTTGCCGGCGATCTCCGGCTGCCGCGCCATGCTCTCGGTCATCTTGGAGCCGATGAGGCCGATGCCGATGCCGGCGCCCACCACGGTCAGCCCGGCGCCGAGCGCCTTGCCGAGGTTGCTGAGGCCACGCGCCGAAGCGGCGGCGGTCTCTGCGTCCATTGCGACCTGCTGCAGCATGCCCAGAAGTGCCATTGTCAAATCCGTCCGTTCAAGCGAGGTGTCGTTGTCCGCCCCATCGCCGTGCAGTGCGTCCTCGTCCGCCCTGCCCTGCGTCACCGCTACCCGGCCGCTCGCGCGGCCCGCGGATCCAATCACCGGGACACCCGTCCCGGATCGTTAGGACCGCGGCGGCGGAGCCCCGCCGCGGAACGCGCGTCACATGCGGACGCGCTCGCAATGCATCTAGTGCGCGTGCCGGATCAGCCCGATGAACACCGACGACAGCATCGCGAAGATGTAGGCCTGGAGCAGTGCCACGAAGATCTCGAGCACCATGATCGCGACGGCCATCAGGATCGGAGCCGGAATCACCCAGTAGGCGCTCGCCATCGTCGCCGTCACGGCGAGGCCCGTGAGCGCCAGCACGACGGCGTGACCCGCCGTCATGTTGGCGTACAGGCGGATGGTCAGCGCGAACGGCTTGGTCAGCTTACCCAGGAACTCGACCGGCGTCATGATGATGTACATCGGGATCTTCATGCCGAGGCTCATGCCATGCGGCGCATAGAAGATCGTGCCCATGTAGCCCTTGAAGCCCAGGGCCTTCATGCCGGCCACTTCCGTGATGAAGAACGTGCACAGCGCGAGCGCCATCGTGACGGCCACGTTGCCGGTCGGCGACGCGCCCCACGGCACCAGGCCGAGCAGGTTGCAGAACAGGATGAAGAAGAACACCGACACGATGTACGGCACGTACTTCTCGCCGCCGTGCCCGATGTTCTTGAGTGCGATCTCGTCGCGGATGAACAGGATGATCGCCTCGACCACGTTGGCGGCACCCTTCGGGCCCGTCGTCGCACCGCCGGAGCGCGCCCGCGCTGCGCTGCGGCCCGCCATGATCATGGTGATGGCGACCAGCACGGCCGCAATCATCATGAACAGCACGTGCTTCGTGATGGAGAAGTCGACGACGAGCGGCCCGATGTGCACGGGGTCGAACTGCGGCAGATGCACGACACCGAACGGAGTCTCCCACTCGTGGGAGTCCGCCAGGTGATGCATGATCATGGACGGAATATCGAACTCGCCACCCTCTTCCGCGGCGGCGCGCATCAACGGCAGTACACTCGGTATCATCTCGCCTGTATTCCCCGTCGCAAAAACAGCGGCTCCAGCAGGAGCAGCAGGAAGACGAACGCAACCAGACTCAGCAACGCGGCCTCGCGCGGGAACACCTCGTCGCGCGCCAGCCAGAACGCCACACCACCGATTGCGGCGAATCGTGCCACCAGCCCGGCCGCCCAACCGGCCAGGAACAGCTCATTGCGCCCTCGCACCGCCACCAGCACCGCGAAGCTGGCGAGTTGCAGTGCGTAGGCCAGTCCGGCCGCGAACCAGACTGCCGGCGCCGCCGCCGCGTCCACCAGCAGCAGCGCCACGAGCACGCCCGCGAGCGTCACCACCAGGCCCGTCGCGGCGTATGCCAACCATGCCTTCAACCGGAACCGTCCCGCTTCCTGTCCCGCGGCACCACCACCAGGTGGTGGTACATGTGGTAGAAGCCGGCACCCGCCCCGACCAGCGCCCCGAGCAGCGTCAGCAGCGGCTCCGTATCGAACCGCCGGTCCGCCGCGAGTCCCAGATACGCGAACAGCGCGGTGCTCAGCGCGCTCGTCAATCCGACACTCAGGTACTGCGAAACCGACGTCGGGTCCGGCCCTGACTTCCGCTGCTGCACTCCGCACACTCCGTCCGGAAGGCCGATAGCCGAGGAAAGGTAATGCTTGTGAAATTTTTCGCAAGCCGACCGTCCCGGGGCCCTGGACGGCCGCACCGCGGCCAGTCGACACCTCGCACGGGTGCTGGAATCGCCGGGAGAATCGGCGTGGCGCCCTGCGGGCCGGGTCTCTATCTTGCACCCGCTTCCCGCGCGCGTGTGAAAGAACCGGATACTACCGAGGAGCGACGATGATGCGGGAACGGCTCGGGGTCCTGTTGGTGGTGGCGGCGGTGTGGAGCGGCTGCGGCGGGAGGCAGAGTGTGGAGGTGCCGGCCGGAGCAGGGTCACCGGAGCAGCTGGGGTCTACGCTGAACGTGCGGGTGCAGGGTGATTCCGTGCGGCTGACCCTTCACATCATGAATGTGACGAGTGGCCCCATTGCGCTGGAGTTCAGCAGCGGGCAGCGGTACGATTTCGAGGTATCGGAGCCGGGCGGTCGGAGCGTGTGGCGGTGGTCTGCCGACCGGAGCTTCATGCAGATGATGAGCACGGACACGTTGGGTCCCGGCGAGTCGCGGCAATATACGGAGACGTGGCACGGCACGGCGGGCGATGCGGAGTATGTGGCGACGGGCTGGCTGACCTCACTGAACTATCCGGTCGAGCTGCGGACGGTATTCCGTCCCGGCGGCTGATCGGTAGCTACTCGAAATACCGGAGCAAGGCAACGGATGGAAGCGAGAGCGGCCCGCGCGGCTGGAGACGAGGACGAAGTCCTGCTGGAGCGCCTGACGGAGGCGCGGGCGTCACTGGAGGAGGAGATCGGGCGACGGGTGGTCGGCCAGAAGGCGATCGTGGAGGGCCTGCTGATCGCGCTGCTTGCGGATGGCCATGCGCTGCTGGTGGGGGTTCCGGGATTGGCGAAGACGCTGCTGATCTCGACGCTGGCGGATGCACTGGACCTGAAGTTCAGCCGGATCCAGTTCACGCCGGACCTGATGCCGTCGGACATCACGGGCACGGAGGTACTGGAGGAGGATCGTTCGACGGGCCGTCGCCTGTTCCGGTTCGTGAAGGGGCCGATCTTCGCGAACGTGGTGCTGGCGGACGAGATCAACCGTACGCCGCCGAAGACGCAGGCGGCGCTGCTGCAGGCGATGCAGGAGCGGGCGGTGACGGCAGCGGGCGAGACGATGAAGCTGGACCGCCCGTTCTTCGTGCTGGCGACGCAGAACCCGATCGAGCAGGAGGGCACGTACCCGCTGCCGGAGGCGCAGCTCGACCGTTTCATGCTGGAGTTGCGGATCGGGTACCCGACGCGGGCGGAGGAGGAGCAGGTGGCGATGCAGACGACGGGCGCGTCCGAGCCGATCGTGCGACCAGTGCTGGGCGGTGAGGAGCTGGTGTCGCTGCAGCGCCTGGTGCGGCGGGTGCCGGCGGCGCCGTCGCTGGTCTCGTATGCGGTGCGGCTGGTGCGTGCGACGCGTCCGGAGGACGAGCTGGCGCCGGACGTGACGAAGCGATATGTGGGTTGGGGCGCGGGACCGCGGGCATCGCAGTATCTTGTGCTGGGCGCGAAGGCGCGGGCCGCGCTGTCGGGACGGGGCATGCCGGACCTGGAGGACGTGCGTGCGGTGGCGCCGTGGGTGCTGCGTCACCGTGTCGTATCGAGCTTCCAGGCGGAGGCGGACGGTCGCACATCCGCCGACCTCGTCGAAGAGCTGATTCAACAGAGCAGGAAATGGACGTAAGCCAAAGCCGGGCGACAGAACCTCCATTACGACGGCAGGATCGGCAATGCTGATCCTGGCCATCGGTCTGGGCCTGGCGATCCTCCTGTCCGCGCTGTTCACGGCGGCGGAGCTCGCCATCTTCTTCCCGAGTGAATCACGCGTGCGCGCGCTGTCGGACCAGAACGTCCGGGGTGCGGCGGCGCTCGTGCAGTTGCGTTCGCGCCCGGAGCGGACGCTGGTCCTGCTGCGCCTGGCGGATGCGCTGAGCGACGTCAGCTCGGGCGCGCTGGCCGCCTACATCGCGTTCCTGCAGTGGGACGTGATGGGGCTGGCGGCTGCGATCGGCGTGGCCGCGCTGCTGCTGCTCTACTTCGGCGAGTTGCTGCCGATGGGGATCGCGGCGAACCACGGCCTGCCGATGGCGCTGGCGATCGCGCCGCTGCTGCTGCTGCTGACGCGGGTGCTGAGCCCGCTGCTGCTGCTGGTCGCGCGCATGTCGGGCATGCGGCCGGAGCGGCGCGACACGGTGTCGACGATCACGGAGACGGAGATCCGCCAGCTGGCGTCGCTGGGCCACACGGAAGGCGACATCGAGGAGCACGAACGCGAGCTGATCGAGCGAGCATTCCGGCTGGACGACACCAAGACGTGGGAGATCATGACGCCGCGCGTGGACATCTTCGCGTGGCAGGACTCGCGCACGCTGGTCGACATCGCGCCGGAGCTGGGCACAGTGCGGTACTCGCGCGTCCCGGTGTTCGGCGAGACGGTGGACGACATCACCGGCGTGCTGTACCTGCGCGACGTCTACCAGGCGCTGGTGTCGGGGCAGCGGGACGTGCAGCTGCGCACGCTCGCGCGCGAGCCGCTGGTGGTGCCGGGGTCCGTGCCGCTGTCGAAGCTGCTGCGCGATTTCCAGACGCGGCGCATCCACCTGGCCGTGGTGGTGGACGAGTACGGCGGCACGGACGGCCTGGT
>DATHVW010000197.1:0-16134 GCA_035461085.1 Longimicrobiales bacterium
GAGCACGTTGGCGTAGAAACCCGTGAAGCGGCCGTCTCGCGTGTGGAACCGTCCGATGTCGTGCCACAGGCCCGGAAACGTGAACCAGACCACGGGCGCATCGGGCTCGAGCACGACGGTGTCACGCACGCGCATCGGCGCTCGAACGTCCGTGTGTGCGAGCAGCGTGACGATGCACTCCTCGGTGCGCTCCACGAGCGCCTGACGGAACACGGTGGTACGGCCGGGCGGACGTGTGTAGTGGATCTCGACGAGGCTCAATAGAAGCCGCGGCCGGCGGCAGCTCGCTCGCGGATGAGCGAGGCAGGCGCAAAGCGCGGACCGTGCTGCGCTTCCAGCTGTTCGAGGCGCGCCAGGATCTGCGGCATGCCGATGGCATCGGCCCAGCGCAGCAGGCCTCCGCGGAACGGCGGGAACCCCGTACCAGTGATCATGCCCAGGTCCACGTCGCCGGGGACGGCGACGATGCGATCCTCGAGGACACGGGCCGCCTCATTCACCATCATGAGCAGCGTGCGGTCGAGGATGTCCTGCTCGACGAGCTCCCGTCTCTCGGCGGGCAGTGTGGCCCCCAGGCTGTTGTAGATCTCCTCGTTCACGGCCTTCTCGCGGCCGTTCTCGTAGACATAGAAGCCGCGCCCGCCCTTGCGACCGAGCAGCTCCGTCTTCTCGAGCGCCGTCATGGTCGGCGGCAGCGCGAGCCGCTCGCCGAACGCATCGCTCATGACCGCACCCGCATGGCGGGCGACATCGAGGCCGACCTCGTCGAGCAGCCGCAGCGGACCCATCGGCATGCCGAAGCGCTTCAGCGTGCGGTCGATCTGCTCGATCGAGCCGCCTTCCGCCAGCAGCCAGGCCGCCTCGTTCAGGTAAGGGGCGAGGATGCGGTTGACGAGGAAGCCCGGGCCGTCGTTGACGATGACCGGCGTCTTGTCGAGGCGGCGTGTGAGGCCGACGACGGTCGCGATCGTTTCGTCCGATGTCCGGTCGCCGCGGATCACCTCGACCAGCGGCATGCGATGCACGGGGTTGAAGAAGTGCATGCCCGCAAAGCGGTCCGGCCGCTCGAGCGCTCCCTGCATGGCCGTAATGGACAGCGACGACGTGTTGGATGTGAGCACGCAGTCGTCGCGTACGTGCGTCTCCGTCTCGCGCAGGACCTGCTGCTTCACGTCCATCCGTTCGACGACCGCCTCGATGACCAGGTCGGCCGTGCCGAAGCCGGTATAGTCGAGCGTGGGCGCGATCGCGTCCATGTAGCGGCGTGCATCGCGCTTCTCGACGCGGCCGCGCTTGACCAGGCGGTCGAACATCTCGCGCGCATGCCGCAGGCCGAGGCCGAGCGCATCGTTGCGGATGTCCTTGAGTCGCACATCGAGGCTTCGGTACGCGAGCAGCTGCGCGATGCCGCCGCCCATCACGCCCGCGCCCAGCACCGCCACGCGCGATACACTGCGCGGCTTGATGCCGGCGGGTCCCGCCTTCTTCGCGCCTTCCATGAGGTGGAAGACATGGAGCAGATTCTTCGATACATCGGTGACGATCAGGTCGCCGAGCGCCTTCGCCTCGATCTTCTGTGCGGGGTCGAGCGGCAGCTTCGCCGTCTCGGCAATCACGTCGAGCGCGCGCAGCGGGGCGGGGTAGTGACCGCCCGTTTCCTTCATGACCTGCTTGCGCGCCTGGGCGAGGATGACGCGCCGGCCGGCCGCGGTGTCATCGACGAGCTTCGCGACGAGCGAACGCTTGCGGCGCGGGGGCGGACGCTTCGTCGCGAGCTCCAGCGCGAGGTCGCGGGCCCGGTCGTACAGCACGCCCTGGTGCATGCGCTCGGCGATGAGCCCGATGCGCTGCGCCTTGCGCGCCGATATCGAGGATCCCGTCAGGATCATGGCGAGCGCCTCGCGCAGCCCCACCAGCCGGGGCAGCCGCGTCGTGCCGCCGAAGCCCGGAATGATGCCGAGCTTCACTTCGGGCAGTCCGATCCGCGTCTCCGGCCGGTCGCTCGCGATCGCGACATCGCACGCGAGCACCAGCTCGGTGCCGCCGCCGAGACAGGTGCCATCGATCGCGGCTACCGTCGGCACCGGCAGCAGGTCCAGGCGGCGGAACACGGCCTGGCCCTGCGCGGCACCTGCCGCGCCGTCGGCCGCATCCCTGATCGAGGCGATCTCCTCCACGTCCGCACCGGCAATGAAGCTGCCGTCCTTGCCGCTGCGTACCACGACCGCGCGGACGCTGCCCGCACGCGCGGCCGTCTCGATCGCGCCCAGCAGATCGTTCAGCCGCGACATCGTCCCCGACGTGAGGATGTTGACCTTCGAATCAGGCCTGTCGAAAACGAGCCAGGCGACACCGTCGCCCGAAATGTCGAGCGTCAGCGCCGCCTGGTCCTGTACCTTCATGTCGATCAGCTCCGGTGAGCGGCGTTACAGCTTCGGCCGCACCTGTGCGTTCTCCCGAGTCAGCTCGATCTGCATTTCGCCTTCGGCCTGAATCGGAACGTTCCAGTACAGCTCGTCGAACGGCAGGTCGTAGCGTGCGTGGATCCACCAGGCGCCCGAGCGCAGGCCGCGGAATCGTGCAACGCCGTTCGCGTCCGTCGTGTCCACCGCCTCCTGCAGCCGCTGCTCGCGCAGCCGCGCGTCAATGATGCGGTCGATGTCGGCGTATGCGACGTCGCTCCACTGCTGGCGCGCCTGATTGAGCTCCTCGGCTTGCGTCGCGTAACGGGCGTTCAGCGCCTCGAACCGCGCGAATGCCTGGTCCGACGCCTGCTTCGCCGCGTTCACCTCACGCTCCAGCGCGTTGTACCGGTTGAACATCGGGAGGTAGCGCGGGTTCATGCGCGGGATCGCGTTCATCTCGTCCAGCAGCGTACGCAGGCTGTCGCGGCCTTCCGCCCAGCGTGCGTTCATCTCCGACCACCGCTGATTCGCCGCGGCGATCGAATCGCGCACCGCTGTCAGCGCAGCCGGGACTTCCGGCTCAGGTGTGCCGTACGCTGCACGCAGCGAGTCGAAGATCGCGTCGCGGTCGTAGGGCAGCGCGCGCACCTCGAGACCCGACACAGGGGCCGGCTGGCCTTCCTGCTGGGTGTACACCGATACCACTACCTCGCTGCCGCCGCACGCCGTCAGAGTCGCCGTGCCGGCCACGGCGGCCATCAACACCAGTCGCTTCATCAGGATGTTCTCCGGTACCTGTGGGGTTTGAATGCGGCAAAGTATGGCGTCGCCGGGATTAGATCAAGGATGGCGACGCTTCGAGGGCGGGACTCGAGGATCCGGACGAACACGCTGGCGATGCGGAGTGCTCCCCACCGGCGGGATGTGGCGGACGCCTCAATCCGGGATGGCGTCCGCATCGAGGATGAACCGGCGCGGATTGGAATGCCGGCCGTTTACGAGCACTTCGTAATGCAGGTGCGGTCCCACGGAGAGGCCGGTCGTGCCGACGGCGCCGATGGTCTGGCCGCGCTGCACGGTCTGCCCGACCTTCACCTTCGTGGCCGAGAGATGGGCGTAGCGCGTCTTGACGCCGTGTCCATGGTCGATCTCGATGAGCAGGCCGTAGTCGCCGCGGTGGCCGGCGGAGGCGACGCGCCCGTTGGCCGAAGCGACGACCGGAGTACCGGTGGCGGCAACGATGTCCAGACCGGTGTGCGGGCGCGGGCGGTCGAGGATCGGGTGCCAGCGTGACGTCGAGAAGTTGCTGGAGATGTAGCCCCTGGTCGGGAATATCGACGGCGTTGCGCCGAGACGGGCGTGCTTGCCGCTCAACGTGTCTTCGGCTTCCGTCCAGCTGAACGCGAGGACGCTGGCCCGCCGGATCAGGGCATTGAGCTGCATGGACGCGCTGAATGCGCGCCGGCCGGCGCGCGCGTCGATCAGGTACAGGTCGCTGGCCTCGAGGCTGTCGCCGTCCGGACCGCCGATACCCGCCATGTGCACGTCGGAGTCGAGCGGCTCCAGGCCGGCCAGGAGGCGGTAGTACTCGTCCTTGCTCGTCAGATGCTCGATCGAGTTCTCGAGCGTGTCCAGCAGCACCGTCATGCCCTCGAGCTCGCGCTCCAGGATCTCGTTCTTGGCGACCAGCCTCGCATCCGCAACGCCGGCGCCGGCGCCGATCAGGAACGCGGTCGCGAGCGAGCTCAGCCCGGCAATCAGGAACAGCGCGAGCGCGATCAGGACGCGGAACGCCTCACGCGACAGCCGGAACTGCCGCACCTTGGTATCATCGTCCGACACGACCACGACCGTCCACTGACGCGATGCCATCTCAGCTTCCTCGCTGCGGGGTGCTGCGCTGCACGTTCCCGTATCTGTCACATTTGTCATAGCCCGGAAGTACGCCTGGGCAGAAGGGTGACGGGCAGAATACAGGCCAGCACCGGGCGCACGCGTCCGGCATTGTATGTAACTGCAACCATGACAAGCGATTGGGCCGTCAAGTACGATCTCTCCACGCGCGTTCTGTCGTGCGGCCACCGCGCACGATCAGCGCACCTTCGGGAAAAGAATTTCACCACGATGCACTGTGTGACCGGTTATGTCGAGGGTCACGACCTCATCGAGCGGTACTACGCCTTCCAGTCCCAGCCGGGTCGCCACGTCCGCCATCTTCGCGGGCATGAACGGCTGCAGCAGCGTCGCCAGCGCACCGACGCAGCGCGCGAGCGCGGCAAGGGTGATGTCCAGCTCTCCGGCCAGGGCCGGGTCCTTCGACTGCGACCAGGGTGCGCGTGCATCGACGAACTGATTGGCCGCGGACGACAGCGCGAGTGCCGCGGCGAGGCCGTGGTGCAGCAGCTGCGCGTCCATGGCGGCGCGATAGCGCACGATGGCGCCGGCAATGTCCTCATCGAGGGACGTCCTGCCGCCCGCCGGCACCACGCCGCCGCGGTAGCGCTCGATCATCGCGATCGACCGGCTGGCGAGGTTGCCGAAATTGTCCGCCAGCTCCGACGCATACCGCTCGTCGAACCGTTCATACGAAAATTCGCCGTCTCCGTTCCACGGGATCTCGCGGAGGAGGAAATATCGCAGTGCGTCGGGCCCGTGGCGGTCGATGGCCTCGGCCAGATCGACGCGCACGCCCTCGGACTTCGACATCTTGCCGCCGCCGATGGTGACGAAGCCGTGCGCCCAGACGGCACCGGGCAGCTCGATGCCGGCGCTCATGAGGAAGGCGGGCCAGTAGATGCAGTGGAAGCGCGTGATGTCCTTGCCGATCACGTGGAAGGCGGCGGGCCAGCGCTCGCGGTATCGTTCGTCCGGGAATCCGATCGCCGACAGGTAGTTCGTGAGCGCGTCCAGCCAGACGTAGACTGTGTGATTCTCGTCGCCCGGCCAGGGGATGCCCCAGGGCAGGCGCGAGCGGGAGACCGAGATGTCCTCGAGACCGCCCTCGATCACCTTCCGGATCTCGTTCAGGCGCGCGTCCGGCTGAATGAAGTCGGGGCGCTGCTCCAGCAGCTTGAGCAGCCGGTCCTGGTAGTCGGAGAGGCGGAAGAACCAGTTCTCCTCCTCGGTCCAGGTCACCTCGCGCGTGGGGTGGATGGGGCAGCGCGGCGCGGCGCCCTCCTCCTTCACGAGCTCGTCATCGCGCTTGAACGCCTCACAGCCGACGCAGTAGTACCCCTCGTAGCGGCCGACATAGAGGTCGCCGGACTCCGAGATGCGCCGGATCATCTCCTCGACCGCGGGCCGGTGCCGCGCCTGGGTGGTACGGACGAAGTCGTCGTAGCTGATGCCGAGCCGCTCCCAGGCGTGCGTGAACTGAGCGGCGATGTCGTCCACCCAGGCCTGGGGGGACGTGCCGGCGGCATCGGCGCTCTGGAGCACCTTCAGGCCGTGCTCATCCATGCCCATGAGGAAGTGGACATCGTCGCCGCGGAGCCGGCGATAGCGCGCCATGGCGTCCGCGCCGATCTTCTCGATGGCGTGGCCCATGTGGGGGGCGCCATTGGCGTAGTCGATCGCGGTGGTGATGTAGAAGCGCTCGGGCTCGCTCACTCGCGCGCCCCCGCGTCCGCGACTTCCTTCTTGAGCTCGTCGAGTGCGACCGCGCGGCGGTTGCCGTCCTCGTCCTTGAGGAACACGCGGTCGCGCCAGATGTCGGTGCCGACGACCTTCTCGCGACCGACCGTCGTCACGAGCGTCTTCCCCTCACGCGGGAACCGCTTGCGGGCCTGCACGTAGGATTCGTGCTCGTACGTCAGGCAGCACATGAGACGGCCGCAGCAGCCTGAGATCTGGGCCGGGTTGAGCGACAGCCGCTGGTCCTTTGCGAGCTGGAGGCTGACCGGCTTGAGCTCGCGCAGCCAGCTGGAGCAGCACAGCTCCCGGCCGCACCGGCCGACACCGCCCAGCAGGGCCGCCTCGTCACGCACGCCGATCTGCTTCAGCTCGATGCGCGTGCGGAACGTGCGCGCCAGGTCGCGTACCAGCTCACGGAAATCGACTCGCCGCTCCGCCGTGAAGTAGATCGTCAGCTTGTTGCGGTCGAACTGCCACTCCGCCTCGCTGACCTTCATCTTCAGGTTGTACTGCGCCACCTTCTCGCGCGCGATCCGTCGCACACGCGGCTCGTCGGCGCGCAGCGACACCGCGCGGTCCACTTCCTCGGGCTGCGCCGTGCGCGTGATGCGCCGCTCCGGCACGGGCGCCGCACATCCGGTCGAGCAGCCCGAGCACTTCCGCTCCGCCACCGCCCCCGCCGCCGTCACGCGACCGAGATCCTCGCCGCGGTCCGCTTCGACGATGACGTAATCCGACAGATCGATGACGGGCAGCTCCGAGGCGTAATACTCGCGCCGGTTACCCTTGAACGTGACTTCTACGACTGATGCCATGGTCTATTTCACATTCGGGATCGGGAGCGGGACCGCGTTCATGCTTCCACCCACTCGCCCATCGCTTCGAACTTGCGCCAGCGCTGCTGGCGGCGCTCATCCGCCGGGATGTCGTTAAGCTCGGCCAGGTGGCGCAGAAGTGCGACGCGGAGCGCGCCGGCCGTGGCATCCCAGTCGGTATGGGCGCCGCCCATCGGCTCCGGCACGATGTCGTCGATCACGTTCAGCGCTGCCAGGTCGTTGGCGGTCAGCTTGAGCGCTTCCGCCGCCTGGTCCTTCGCGCCGGCCGTCTTCCACAGGATCGCGGCGCAGCCTTCGGGCGATATGACGCTGTAGACCGAGTTCTCGAGCATCAGCACGCGGTCGGCGACGCCGAGCGCCAGCGCGCCGCCACTGCCGCCCTCACCGATCACCACCGCAATGACGGGGACGCGCAGGCGCGCCATCTCGCGCAGGTTCGTCGCGATCGCCTCCGCCTGCCCTCGCTCCTCCGCACCGAGCCCCGGATAGGCGCCGGGCGTGTCAATGAGCGTGATGATCGGCTGGCCGAACTTCTCGGCCTGCTTCATCAGGCGCAGTGCCTTGCGGTAACCCTCCGGGTGTGGCATGCCGAAGTTGCGGCGCAGGTTCTCCTTCATGTCACGGCCCTTCTGATGGCCCATGACCATGACGGATTGACCGTCCAGCCGCGCCCACCCGCACACGATCGCCTCGTCATCGCGGAAGCTGCGGTCGCCGTGCAGCTCCATGAAATCGGAGAACGCGCGGTCGATGTAGTCCAGCGTGAACGGCCGCTTCGGATGACGCGCCAGCTGCACGCGCTCCACGGCCGTCAGATTGCGATATGACTCCTCGCGCAGGCGGGCAGCCTTGTCCTCCAGCAGCCGCACCTCGGCTTCGACATCGAGACCGTGCTGCGCGGCCACGTCGCGCAGCTGGCGGATCTGCTCTTCCAGCCGGGCCAGATCCCCGGCGTCCTCTCGTTGCAGGCTCAACCTCTCCTCCTCAGGAGCGGACCAGTCGAATACGATCGCTGCCGAACAGGTCGCGCAGATCGTTGAGCAGCGTCTCGCTCGGCATCACGGTGATGCTGCGGGACCGCAGCCGTACCATCTCCGCCGAGCCGTTGCCGCCCGTGCTCGTCTCCGTCTCCTCGGTGCCGGATGCGGCATCGACGCCGGCGCCATTCGTGCCACCGCCGCCCGCCGGCCGGCCGCCATGTGACAGCGTCACGTAGATCGGCGATGAGCCGGGACTCGCGCGCAGCAGCTCCGTGGCCCGGCCCACCACTTCGGATTCCGCACCGTGCGACAGCAGCACCTCGATCGCCAGCGCTCCGCCCGTGCGGAGCTGCGCGAGCGGCACCACGCTGTCGAGGAAAATCGGCGGGTCGTCCTCGTCGCGATCGCGGCCGGAGACCGAGCCCCGCAGCAGCACGGGGGCGTCCTGGAGCAGCAGGTCATGATACTGCTCCCACACGTCCCCGAACGCCAGTACCGACGCGGTGCCATAGAAATCCTCGACCGTCAGCCTGCCCCATTCCGATCCGTTCTTCTTCGAGATCTGCCGGCTCACTCCGGTCACGACGCACGCCAGCTCCACCTTCTGGTCGCGGAACTGCTTCAGCGTCGATGTGTTGACCTGCTCGAAGACGCGCACTTCGTCGCGGTACTTCTCGAGCGGGTGCCCGCTGATGAAGAAGCCCAGGATCTCCTTCTCGCGCGTGAGCCGCTCCGTCTCCGTCCAGCGCGGGACGTCGGGCATCTGCGGCTCCGGCCGTTCAGTCACATCGGCAGCGGGGCCGCCCATGTCGAACAGCGAGACCTGGCCGCTCGCGCGCTCCTCGTGGCGCAGCTGTGCCTCGCGCACCACCACGTCCAGGCCTTCCAGCAGCTGGGCCCGGTGCGCCGGCGGGTCGGTGAACTGGTCACACGCGCCCGCGAGGACCATCGCCTCGAGCGAGCGCCTGCCCGCCAGCTTCAGGTCCACCCGGTCCGCCAGATCGAACAGCGACCGGTACGGCCCGCCTGCCGTGCGGTTGTTCAGGATCGACGCGACCGCGCCGGCGCCCAGCCCGCGCAGCGCGCCCAGACCGAACCGGATGGCGTCGCCCGCCACCGGCGTGAATTTCCAGCCGGACTCGTTCACGTCCGGCGGCAGCACGGTCACACCGTGCGGGCGGTCGGGCACATACCGGCCCAGCTCGCGGCATTCCGCTATGTAGCCCACCACGTCGTCCGTCTTGTCCACGACCGACGACAGCAGCGCGGCCATGAACTCGGCGGGGTAGTGCCGCTTCAGCCACGCCGTCTGATAGCTCAGCAGTGCGTATGCGACGGAATGCGAGCGGTTGAAGCCGTATCGCCCGAACGTCGTCACCTGGTCCGCGATGTCGTCGGCCACACGCTGGTCCACGCCGCTGGCGACCGCGCGCTCCACGAAGCGACCCACTTCCTTCTGGATCAGCTCCATGTCCTTCTTGCCGACAGCCTTCCGCAGCACGTCCGCTTCGGCCAGCGTGAATCCCGCCAGCACCTGCGCCATGCGCATCACCTGCTCCTGATACGTGATCACGCCGTAGGTGGACGAGAGCACTTCCTCGAGCAGCGGATGCGGATAGCGGACCGGCTCGCGGCCGATCTTGCGGCGGATGTAGACGTCGGTCATGCCGCTGTCGAGCGGACCGGGCCGGATCAGCGCGTTCGTCGCGACCAGGTCTTCGAACCGGTCGCAGCGCATGGCCCGCAGCTTGTCCGTCGCGAGCGATGATTCGAACTGGAACACGCCCGTGGTCCCGCCGCGCGCGAGCATGTCGTACACATCGGGGTCGTCGAGCGGAACGTCCTCCATGCGCGCGTAATCGACGCCCGTCTTCGGATGCTTCAGCGCTCCGTGCCGCTGCCTGATCGCCTGCACCGCGTCGAAGATGACCGTCAGCGTCTTCAGGCCGAGGAAGTCCATCTTCAGCATGCCCGCTTGCTCGAGCGCGTTCATGTCCCACTGCGTGACGATCACGGTCTCATCGTCATTGCTGCCGCTGCCGCGTGTGGACTGCGTGCACACCGGCACGTACTCGTGCAGCGGGCCGGGCGCGATCACGACGCCCGCGGCGTGCACGCTCGCGTGCCGCGACAGTCCCTCGAGCCCCTTCGCGTACTCGATCAGCTGCCCCACGCGTTCGTCCGATTCGATCAGCGCGCGCAGCTCGCTCACCTTCTCGGCAGCCTCCGCCACCGTCAGCGAGTTGTTCGGCGCGTTCGGGATCAGCTTCGCCAGACGATCCGTCTCCGACGGCTCGAAGCCGAGCACGCGGCCGACGTCACGGATGACCGCGCGCGACTTCATCGTGCCGAACGTGATGATCTGGCCCACCGAGTCCTTGCCGTACTTCGCGCGCACGTACTCGATGACCTCGCCGCGCCGCTCGTAGCAGAAGTCGATGTCGATGTCGGGCATCGACACACGGTCGGGATTCAGGAATCGCTCGAAGAGCAGATCGAACTCGAGCGGATCGACATCCGTAATGCCCGTGATGTAGGCGACGAGCGAGCCCGCTGCCGAGCCGCGGCCCGGGCCGACCGGGATGTCGTGGTCCTTCGCCCAGTTGATGAAGTCCTGCGTGATCAGGAAGTAGCCGGCGTAATCCGCCCGCTCGTTCGAGATGACACCGAGCTCGTATTCGATGCGCTCCGCCCAGCCTGCGGGCAGCGGATCGCCGAACCGCTCGCGCGCCTTCTCATACGTCAGGCGGCGCAGCAGCTCCGCTTCCGTGCTCACGTCCGCCGGCATCGGGAACTGCGGCACGTGGTACTGCTTCGTAAACCTGACGTCCACGCTGTCGGCGATCGCGAGCGTGTTCTCGATCACATCCCGCCTGTCCGGGAACCGCTCGCCGATCTCGTCGGGTGTCTTGAAGTAGAGGCCCGCATCGTACTTCATGCGGTTCTCGTCCGTGCGGTCCTTGCCGAGCCCGATGCAGAGCAGCACATCGTGCGTGTCGTGGTCGTGCGCGCGCAGGAAGTGCGCATCGTTCGTCGCCACCACCGGCAGTCCGACCTCTCCCGCCAGCCTGAAAACGCGGTCGTTCAGATCGCGCTGGCCGGGCGTGTCATGCGCCTGCACCTCGAGGTAGTAACGGCCATCGAACACGTTCGCGTACCACGCGGCCGCCTCACGCGCCTCATCCCACCGGTCGGCCGCCAGGTGCCGCGCCACCTCGCCCGCCATGCACGCGGACGTCACGATCAGACCCTTCGAGTATTCCGCCAGCACCTCCCGGTCGATCCGCGGGCGATGGTAGAAGCCCTCCAGATAGCCGATCGATGTGAGCCGCACGAGATTGCGATACCCCTCCTGGTCCCGCGCCAGCAGCACCAGATGGTAGTACTTGTCCTCGGGCCGGCCGTCACCCGCGCGGCCGGCAGCCTTGACGCGACGATCGCCCGGCGCGACGTATGCCTCCATCCCGAGGATCGGCTTCACTCCCGCCTTGCGCGCGGCCTCATGAAACTGCCACGCGCCATACATGCAGCCGTGATCCGTCAGCGCCAGCGCAGGCATCTCCAGCTCCTGCGTGCGACGGATCAGATCGGTCAGACGGTTCGCACCGTCCAGCAGCGAGAACTCGCTGTGAGTATGAAGATGAACGAAGGACACTGGTCTACTGCTCAGTCAGTGAAGGATCACGCGCACTCGAACGTGCCCATGATGGTCTGCAACTGGATCATGTACTCGTATTTGGAGCGGCGCGGTCCGGGCGCGTACAGCCAGGTGTCGAGCAGATACGTGCGGTTCTGCTGCGGACACGTGAGCATGCGCGTGATGAACAGGCCGCCCATCGGCCACGCGGGATCGGTTCCCTCCCACGCGCCCTGAATCTCGACGCCCTCGCCCGACTCCAGGCTGACAGGGGACGTGGTGATGGAATCGCGGCGCGTGCTCTGCTGCGGATTGTACTGCTGCACGGAAATGCTGTCGCGCCAGGCGAGGGCTGCTTCCGCGGTGGGTGTGACGGTTCCGTCCTGCCACGCGACGAGAACGGAGCGCGCCAGGTCGCCGCCGACCGTCGTGTTGTTCTGGAACAGCAGAACGTTCCCCGTGCGCTCGAGCGGTGCGTAGACGCTCGGCAGGAGCAGCGCGAAGCCGTGCGTGTCGTGCAGCGCACGGCTGAGGGCGGAGTCCGGTCCGCTCGTGTACATGCGCTGTACGACGTAGATGCGGAACAGGCTGTCTATGACGGCGCCGACGCGCTCCAGGTGTGGCAGTGCGGCAGCGCCGTCATCGGTGGCCGGCACGGCGATCGCCGTCGCTTGCTGGTTGCGCGCCCACACATCGCGCGTCGTGACGACCTCCGGTTGCGACACGTCCGGCTGGAGCCCGGCACGTTCGAAGATGGGTCGGACCCAGGCGTCACCCGCCGCGCCAATGGCGACGACCTGGCGGAACTCGCGCAGCTCCTGCCAGTCCGGATCGGCCGGCGAGATCTGAGTGACCTCGAACGTCCGCTCGCTGCGCACTGTGTAAATGCGCGGCTCCAGGGCCGTCATCACGCTGTCGCCGATGGTGTTCCACACCGAGTCGGTGGCCAGCACGATGATGCTGGTGGCCGTGCCGAGCGCCGGGCTGGTCCGGTTGCACGAGGGCAGTGCCCACGCGGCGGCCGCCGCGAGCAGGACGAGACGCGCGGATTTCATTATGCCGGAACCTGTTGCGGTTGGAAGGCAGGCCTGCACACCGTGGAAGTTTAGCGGACGGCCGGAACCGCTGCAACCGAGTTTGCCATGCCCCGCGCGGCGGGCTACTCTGCGAACGGATCACCCGTTCAGGAGGAACATGGCGCCAAACGCGATGGACCGCATCGATGTGCTGCGCTCGGCACGAGCGGCGGCGGGATCGCTGCTGCTCGGACTCGACTTCGATGGCACGCTCGCGCCCATCGTCCCGCGCCCCGAGCATGCCGCACTGCTGCCCGCGGTGCGCGCGCCGCTCGACGCGCTCTCCGCGCGCAGGGACACACACATCGCGCTGGTCAGTGGTCGCTCGCTCGACGACCTGCGCAGCCGAACGGGGCTCGATCGCGTCTATTACGCCGGCAATCACGGACTGGAGATCGACGGACCGGGTGTGCATCGCATGCACGGCGAAGCCGCGGCCGCACGTGACACACTGGAGCAGCTCGCCGGTGAGCTGGAACGAGCGCTCGATGCGATCGAAGGCGTCATCGTGGAGGACAAGCAGCTCACGCTCTCCGTCCACTTCCGCATGGTAGAGGACGAAGCGGACGCTGCACGTGTGCGGGATGTGGTTCGCACGTGTGCGCGCGAACACACCGGCATACGCCTCACCGACGGAAAGAAGGTGGTGGAGATCCGCCCCGACGTGGACTGGCACAAGGGGCGCGCGTTCCGCTTCCTGCGCGACACGCTCGAAGAGCGCTTCGGTCGCGGCCCCGCCGTCTTCATCGGCGACGACCGCACGGACGAAGATGCGTTCCGCGAGCTGGGCGATACGGACTGCTCCATCATTGTCGGCGATCCGCCACAGCACGAATCCAGCGCGCAGGCCTGCCTGCGCTCGCCGGAAGAAGTCGCGCAGTTCCTGCACCTGCTATCCCATGACCGCGCCTGAGATCACCGCGAATGGCGCCGTACAGCCGCGTCCGGCGCCAGGAGGCCGCGCGCGCGTCCGCCGCCCGGCCACGGCGCGGCGGATCCGTGCGCTTTGCTGCCGCACTGCGATCGTGACCGCCATCCTGTTCGCCGGCTGTGCGCAGCGCGCAGGCCCGCCGCGGGCGCCCGATCCTGATCCCGAACGTGCACGCGCGGCACTGGCCACCGTGCACGTCGCCAATGAGACCACGTACCGCCTCGCGGTTTCCTACCGCATTGCGGGCCGCACCGGCGGCCAGGTCGGCATCGGCCACGTGGATGCGGGTGCCAGCGCCGAAATGGCGCCCGTGCCCGCCGGCGAGCCGCTCATCCTCGTGGCACGTACGCCCACCGGCACCCAGCTCACATTGCCTCCGCGCACATTCGACATCGACAGTGCGTGGACGTGGCGCATCGATCGCGCGGCGCGCTTCGTTCCGCCTCAGCCCGGCAGCCGCTGAGATGCCTGACACCGGCAACAAGTCGCCGCTCGATATGGATCGCGGTCGACACCGCCCGGATGCGCATGCTCACGCCGACAATGCGCATGCTCACGCCGACAATGCGCACGACCATGCGCATGACGATGATCACTCGCACGATCATGGTCATTCGCACGATCACTCGCACGACCACGACCATTCACACGATTTCCGCGAGCTCGGCCGCCGGCGCCTGATGCTCGTGCTCTCGATCACCGCCGTGTTCATGGTGGTCGAGTTCGTGGGTGGCTGGATCTCCAACTCGCTCGCTCTCATGGCCGACGCCGGTCACATGCTGAGCGATGTCGCTGCCCTCGGCCTCTCCGCGTTCGCCCTGTGGTTCTCGCGCCGTCCGGCGACACCCGCCAAGACCTACGGCTACATGCGCATCGAGATCCTCGCCGCCCTCGTCAATGGCGCGACTCTCATCGTCATCTCCCTCGTCATCCTGTGGCAGGCCTGGGCGCGATTCAGCGAGCCGCAGGAGGTGGAGGGGCTGCTCATGCTCGGCGTGGCCGCCGCCGGCCTGCTCGTCAACATCATCGCCGCGTTCCTGCTCCATTCCTCATCCAGCCACAACCTGAACCTGCGCGGGGCCTACCTCCACGTGCTCGGCGATCTGCTCGGCTCCGTCGGCGCCATTGCGGCGGCCCTGATCATTCTCGGCACCGGCTGGATGCCCGCCGATCCCATCATCTCCGTCATCGTCGCCCTGATGATCCTGGGCGGCGCCTGGCGCCTCGTGCGCGAGTCCGTGGACGTCCTGCTCGAAGCCGTGCCCCGCCACATCGACATGAGCGCCGTCGAGGCCGCCATACGCCGCATTCCCGGCGTCGAGGAGGTTCACGACCTGCACGTATGGACCCTCACCAGCGGGTACCTGGCCATGAGCGGGCATACCGTCATCGCGGATCCCGGGAGACATCAGGAGACCGTCGGGGCGGTGCATGATCTGATGCACAGGGAATTCGGGATCAGTCACGTGACGGTACAGGTCGATCACCGGGCGATCGTGGCGCTCGGGAGGAAGGGGACGTCAACGGAGGGATAAGGGGCTACGGGCACGGGCACGGGCACGTGAATGTGGAAGGCGCACGCACACGTGTACGTGCACGGGCACGGGCAGCCAACGTTCTTCGCGAACGTTCCTCGTCCCGGTTTTCTTCCGGGGCAGGTACGCTCCGCGGAGGAAGGCATGAGGGGCAGAGAGTGCCCGTGATCCCGACCTCCGCGCCAGCGACCCTCCCCCGGATCAAACCCGGGCACACGAGGGATCACGACAAAGGCCGGCTGCCTCTGCCCCTGCCCACGCCCATGACAACCTGACACCGCCGTTTCCAACCCCTCCCCCGAACCCCTCGCCCGTGGCTATATTAAAAGGCTGTACCCGAACCCCTACTCCGAGCCACGATGATCAGAAACGTTGCAATCATAGCTCACGTCGACCATGGCAAGACGACGCTGGTGGACAAGATGCTCCGCCAGGCAGGCGCCTTCCGCGACAACCAGGTCGTCGAGGACCGCGTGATGGACTCCAACCCGCTGGAACGGGAGCGGGGCATCACGATCCTGTCGAAGAACACCTCGATCCACTGGCGCGAGCACAAGATCAACGTGGTGGACACCCCCGGTCACGCGGACTTCGGCGGCGAGGTCGAGCGTATCCTGCGGATGGTGAACGGCGTGCTGATTCTGGTGGACGCGTTCGACGGTCCGATGCCGCAGACGCGCTTCGTGACCCGCAAGGCGCTGTCGCTCGGGCTGCAGCCGATCGTGGTGATCAACAAGATCGATCGCGATGGCGCGGATCCGGAGCGGGTGCATGACGAGGTGCTGGAGCTGTTCATGGAACTGGAGGCGGACGAGGCGCAGCTGGATGCGCCGTTCCTGTATGCCGCCGCGCGTGAGGGATACGCGATCAAGAACCTGGGCGATCCACGGGAGAACCTGACGCCGCTGTTCGAGGCGATTCTCGAGACGGTGCCGGCGCCGCCGAGCGACGCGGACGCACCGTTCCAGATGCTCGTCTCGACGATCGACCACTCGCCCTATCTCGGTCGCCTGGCGATCGGTCGTATCGAGCGCGGCACGGTGAAGGTCGGCGACCCGATCCTGCTGCTCGCGCATCGCAACGATGACGTCATCGGCTTCG
>DATHVW010000198.1:0-3916 GCA_035461085.1 Longimicrobiales bacterium
AGTCGAGCAGTCGCAGCACGACCTTCTCGCCGGCGTGGGTCGGCAGCGTGGAGACGCGCAGCGCGATCTCGCGACCCTGGATGTGCGCCGCACTGCGGCCATCCTGCGGCCGCCGCTTCACGGAGATGTCCAGTCCCGCCATCACCTTGATGCGCGAGACGACCGCGCCTCTGCTGTGCGGCGGCAGCACCATGATGTCGCGCAGCACGCCATCCACGCGTGCGCGCACGCGCATCGTCGTACCGGCCGGCTCGATGTGCACGTCGCTCGCACGCTGCTGCACCGCCTGCGCGAGCATCAGATCGACCAGTGCGATGACGGGCGGCGCCTCGGATGCGCGACGCAGCGAGTCCACCATCTCGGGCGGGACATCGCGCGCGGGCTCATCGTCGCGTGCGCCGGGCAGCTTCGTCAGCACGTCCGTCACGGCGTGTGCGGAGTACGCCGCCACGAGCGCGGCTTCCACCGCGGCGGGCGTCGCGACACACGGTTCGATGCGGCGGCCCGTGCGGAACCGCAGGTCCTCGACCGCCGCGAGGTCGAGCGGATCGGCCATCGCGACGCGCAGCACACGGTCCGTCAGCGACAGCGGCACGATCCGGAGCCGCGTCGCGAGGGCGCGCTCCACGAGCGCGATCGCCGCCGGGTCCGACTGCAGCGGCGCGCTGGCGTGCGGCAGGCGCAGCTGCCGGGCCAGGATCCGCGCCACGTGCTCACCGTCCGCGCCGCGCCGCACCAGCACCGCACCCAGTCGCTCCCCGGTACGTGCCTGCTCGGCCAGCGCCGCGTCCAGGTTGTCCCCCGTTATCGCTCCGCTGGCAATCAGCATCTGGCCGAGCGGGCCCGCCGCGCGGGATGGCGCTGAAGTGATCATGGCCCACGATGCAGCTGTCGCCAGGGCGATGGAATGTCCGGATGGGGCTTTATCCGGGGGATTGCTCGGTTGCGGCCTGCTCGTCGCCTGCGCCGCCCGCCGCGAGGTCGCGCTCCTCGATCGCCGTTTCCGGCCGGCGCGGAGCGAAGAACCTGACTGCAGTCACGGTGCTGGCGACGAATGCGAGCCATGCCAGGCCTGCCAGGAAGCCGGCGATCACGTCGGACGGATAATGCACACCGAGATACATGCGACTGACGCCGATCAGGACGATGGTGACGCTCGCGAAGAACCACGTCACGTGCCGCAGCCGCCGCGTCGGGCTCAGCCGCCCGACCAGATACGCCACCGTCCCGTACCCGATGAATGCCCCCATGGCGTGGCCCGATGGGAACGACGGCGACGTCACCTCGTAGAACCACTCCACCACGCTCGGCCGTGTCCTGTCGAACGCGGTCTTCAGCACGGTGTTGAGTATCTTCCCGCCGATCATCCCGACGATCAGGATGTAGACCGACCAGTGATGCTTCGTGATCCAGAGGAAGACCGACGCGATCGCGGCGATCATGATGAGAACCACACCATCGCCGAGAGTCGTGATGTCGAACATCACCTCGTCGAGCAGTGGCGAGCGGTGCGTGGCGAACCACTGCAGCACGCGCTCGTCCACCGTCTGTGTGGCGCCGCCGTGCACGATCCCGGCGAGCAGCCCGAATACGGCTGCAGCGGCGACGGACAGGGCGAGGCCGGCGGTGAGGAACGCGGCGAGAGCGCCCCAGAAGCCGCGGACAGGGCGCGCAATGAAGCGGAGGATAGTATACAGCGCATTGCGCGGTGCGCTGGACACGCCGCGAGGCGATTGACGACGCTCGCCGCCGGACGGATCGCGAGAAGTCATGGGGCTGGCGGGGCGCACGGAATGTGCCGAAAGCGGGTGAGATGATCGAGCTCAAGGACGTCACGAAACGATACGGGCGCCGGGGCGCGGCCCCCGAGGCGCTGCGCGCGCTGACTCTCACGCTTTCGCCGGGCACGGTCTGGGCGGTGGTGGGGCCGAACGGCGCGGGCAAGAGCACACTGCTGTCGCTGCTGCTCGGGTTCATCCGCCCGACCGAAGGCGCTGTCACCATCGCGGACGAGACGCCTCGCGATTACCTGAGAGAGTTCGGCGCCGGCTACCTGCCGGAGCGCTTCAGCCTTCCCGCCCGGTGGCGGGCGGGTGAAGCGCTGCGGATGTTCGCACGGCTGGAGCGCGTGCCCGCGGCGGAAGCGGATCGCATCATCGAGATGCTCGGTCTCGCGCCGCATCTCGGCAAGCGCACGGGTGAGCTGTCGCGCGGCCTGCTCCAGCGCGTTGGTCTGGCTCAGGCGCTGCTCGCCAGTCGCTCGCTCATCGTCCTGGACGAGCCCACCGAGGGACTCGATCCGGTATGGCGCGTACGTCTGCGCGACATCGTTGCCGGACTCCGCGCGGAGGACCGCACTGTGGTGATCGCGAGCCATGACCTGTCGGAGATCGAGCGCATTGCCGACCGTGCGCTCGTGCTCGAGAGCGGCGCAGTCCGCGACATGCTCGACGTGCGCGGCCCCGACGTGGCCGCGGAGTACCGACTGCGTCTGGACGTTCCCTCGGCGGCGGTGACGGAAGCGTTTCCCGGCGCGGAGCAGATCGATGAGCGTGCGTATCTGGTGCGGGTGACGGGTGCAGCGGAGCTGAGTCAGCGACTGGGCGGCCTCATCGCGCTGGGCGCTGTCATCGCCGCGGTCGAGCCGGTCCGGCCGGACCTGGAGGAACGGGTCCGCACGGCACTGGATGGTGACGCATGAACGCGCTCACGTCGTTTCTCATGCTGTCGCTGCGCTCGCGCTCGCGCCGTATCATCGGGCTCGCAGCGTTCGGTATCGTGTTCCTCGCGGCAGGCGCGACGGCACGCGTCTTCACCGGCAGCGCTCACGGCCACGTCGAGCTCGAGCAGATCTTCGAGCTCGGCGGCACGACACTGGTGTCCGCGCTGCTGCTGCTCGGCTGGCTCATCGGCCGGTTCCCCATGATCGCGACGCTGGTCCTGATGAGCGGCATCTTCAGCGACGATCGCGATCGCGGCTACGCACGGCTCCATGCCGTGCGGCCGCAGTCGCTCATCATGCTCTACGCCGCGCGCATGATCATGTTCTGCGCGATCGCGTTCTGCATGAGCGCCCTGCTCATTCCCGGATTCGACCTGCTGATCCTGAACGAGTGGAGCGGCTCCGGCGTGTTTGCGCTGATCGGCGCGCAGGTCCTCATATACGGCTCGCTTACTGCCCTGCTCAGCGTCATCACGCGCGGCGATGCGTGGATTGCACTGTTCCTCGGGCTGCTCGCAACGGTGTGGTACGCCCTGCGACGGATGGACTTCTTCCAGAGCGCGGCACCCTTCGTCCGCGAGACGGTGTCCGTGCTGCTGCCGCCACAGGGCGCTCTGCTGCGCGTGGAAACGGCATTCGCCGCAGGCCAGCCCGCCCCGCCGGAAGCAATGCTCTACATCGCGATCTATGCTCTGCTGGTGCTCATCCTGGCGGGAGTCGCGCTCGCGCGACGCGAGATCTGACGGCGCGACTGGCAACGAGAGTTCCGACTCGCAGCGGATGTAATCAGCGCCGGGTGCCGCTCACCGCTCCTGACGCAGATCAGTCCGACAGCGCGGCGAGGATCGCTGGCGTCACATCGGTCAGTGAGCGGAGCCGCGCGGCCAGCTCCGCATGACCGTTGCCGACCACCATCCCCAGGGCGGGATTACGGGTGTGGCCGGTCCTGACATCCTCGATGTTGCCGTGATCACTGGCGATGACGATCAGCAGGTCATCGTCCGCGCCCTCGATTACGCCCGCGAGAAATGCATCCAGCATTTCGAGCGCTTCCACCGCTGCCTGCATGTCACGCTGATGTCCGGCGTAATCGGTACTGTAGTGCGCGAACAGTGTCAGATCGTGGCGTGCAGCGATGCGTGCGAGATTGTGCCCGGCGGACGTCGCGTCGATGATCGGGAGACTCCTGCGACC
>DATHVW010000199.1:0-36603 GCA_035461085.1 Longimicrobiales bacterium
CGCATGCGCTTCGCGTGCAAGGTCACGCCACAGGTCCAGCAGTCCCGCACGCGTCGTCCCGTCCGCCGGCGCTTCTGCACCATCGGCAATGTCATCCGTGACGCGGCAGAATGCGTACACGCCCGCCACGCTGTCCCGGAACGCACGCGGGAACGCACGCGCGGCAAACGAGAAACTGCTGCTGTTGGCAGCGAAGAAGCTCTGCAATGACGGGCCGGAAGGCACCCTGCGCTTCAGCTCGGCCATGCCGCGCCTGCGAGCGCGCACGGCCTCCACTTCGTCGACGGCCGCAACCGCGCGCGCGAGCCAGTCCTGCACGAGACGCGTCAGGATCTCATCCTGCGGCATATGGACGGCGATCGCCGCGCGCACGCCATCGACCTCACGCTCGAATCGCGCGAGGCAGCGCCGCAACGGTGATGTGCCGCGTTCGTCTACCCGCGCGAAACGATCCGCGATCAGCTCCGCATCCTCGCCGAACCCGTCCACCGCCAGTTCCAGCAGCGGCCACGTCCAGCGCCGCTGGCCGTAGTCGCCCAGCGCCGGCTTCCCGGTGTCCACATCGGGACAGTAATCGAGCAGATCGTCGAGCATCTGATACAGCTCGCCGGTACGGCGGCCCAGCACATACAGGGAAGATGCTGCGGCAGCACCATCGACGTACGCGGCCGCCGCCAGCGCACAGCCGAGCAGCTCGCCGGATTTCCCCGCGATGATGCCGCGGTAGGTCCACTCGTCGAGCGTCAGGCCGCACGTCCGGCCCTGCTGCTTCTCTCCCGCGACCGTACGTTCCACGGCGTGCGCGAACGCCGCCACGAACGGCGCGGAATCCGTGGTCGCCGCGAGGCGGTACGATGTGGTGAGCAGGTGGTCGCCTTCCACGAGCGCGTGCGCCACTCCGCGCGCGGCCAGCGTGGGTGCACCGCGTCGCACCGCGGATTCATCGATGACGTCGTCGTGCAGCAGTGATGCCTCATGCGCCAGCTGCACGGCCGCGGTCGCCGCCCAGAAAACGCCGTCCCGCTTCCGACCGAGCGCTTCCGCCCCGGCCATGCTCAGCAGCGGCCGGATCAGCTGTCCTTCCGCACACGCCGGTGCGCCAAAGCCGCGCTCCTGCAGATGTCCGTACAGCAGACCCAGCGCACGGGCCGCTTCATCCCGCCTGTTCGCCAACACATCGCGCGGCCTCATGCGAGCCTCACGGCCGGTGCGCGCTCCGCCTGGAGGAGGACCGCGGCGAGTCCGGCGAGCGCTGCGAGCACGGCGCCCGTCGCCATGACTGCGCCCCACAGCCCCGCCGCCACACACATCCCGACCGGCAGGACCAGGTTCGCCGCATAGAAGCCGACCCACCAGCGGCGTGACACGCGATCCGTCCAGCGCTCGACGCCGAACGCCGTGAACACCCCCATCAGCACGAGCCCCGTCACATACCAGCCGAACAGATTCAGCCACGGCATGCCGTAGAACGGCCCGCTATCGGCCCACACCCAGTAACGCGTCGCGTGACTCATCGCCGGATCCAGCGCCAGATCCCACGCCAGCAGAATCAGCGACGCCAGCGCGATCCGCACGTGCGGACGTCTCACCACCACCGCAGCCAGCGCGTACGACGGCAGCGCCATGAAGAACCAGCTCAGCGGGATCACCACCGGCACTCGATCGAGCCACATCGGCGCCAGCAGCTCGCTGTAGGAATACGCGCCGAACGGGACCCCCCACGTCGTACCCGCCAGCTCACTCCCCAGACTCAGCGCGTACACCGCCGCGAACGGCGCCACCCACCTCGCCCCCGTTCGCACCGTCAGCACCAGCACGAGCACGGCCGTCGCCAGCCACACGTGCCCCAGCGCAAAGAACCCGAACGACGCCGCATAGAAAAGGACCGCCCACTCCGGCAGCCCCGCGAGCCGCGATGGGTCGATGCCGTACACCGCGTACCCGGCGACGGCCATGCCCGTAAAGCCGAACAGCCCCGCCAGTCCGAATTTCTCGAGCCGTGCGACCCACCGGCTGTCTTGCCGATGCTCCCCGTCGTGCAATGAACCCGCTCGCAAAGCCACCTCCGTCGAACCCGTGTCCAGCCATTCTACCGCCACGTACAACCAATGTCAAGCTTCGAAGCTAGACACAGCATTGACAGAGACCGGCGGAGGACGTACTGTTCACCCCATGAATGAACGCGATCGCCAGGTGGAGGAAGCGGGTGTGCTGCACCCGATCGGGGTCGTGGCCCGCAGGACGGGCCTGTCCCTGCACGTGCTGCGCGCGTGGGAGCGCCGGTACGGCGTGGTGGAGCCGGTGCGGACGACGGGCGGCCAGCGTCTGTACAGCGACGCGGACGTGGAGCGGCTTCGTCTGCTGCACGTATTGACGGAAGCCGGGCGCAGCATATCGCAGATCGCCGGGTTGAAGCGCGCAGAGCTGAGGGAGCTGGCGGCAGCCGATGCGCTCACGGACGTGGGACGTGAGGCACGAGCGGACGTTCGGCCTGACGGTGTGAGAGAGGATGCGAGGGAGATCCGGGAGGCGTGCCTGGCGGCAGGCGAGCGCATGAACGGGGAGGCGGTATACGCGGTGTTGATGAGGGCGGTGGTAACGCTGCGGCCACCGGAGTTCCTGGAGGACGTGCTGATACCGTTGCTGCACGAGGTGGGGGATCGGTGGCATGCGGGGCAGGTGGGGCCTGCGCAGGAGCACATCGTGACGGAGGCGGCGCGGCGGGTGCTCTGGTGGATGCTCGATGCGTATGCGCAGCCGGCCGGCGGGCGGGTGATGGTCGCGACGACGCCGGCCGGAGAGCAGCACGACCTGGGTGCGATGATCGTGAGCGCGGTCGCGCTGGACGAGGGATGGCGCATCGGATACCTGGGGGGCTCACTGCCGGCGTCGGAGATCGCGCGAGCGGCGCGCCGTCTCGATGCTTCGGCAGTTGCAGTGAGCGTGGTGAATGACGATGTGCTGGCATCGGCGGCGAACGACATGAATGAGCTGAGCGAGACACTGCCGGCGGGGATTGCGCTGCTGGCAGGGGGCCGCGCGGCGGAGGCCGGTCGAGCGCAGCTCGAGCGGTCGGGCGCGCGCGTGATCACCGATCTGAACGAGCTGCGCGGCATGCTGCGTACGGGCGGGCGCCGTGCGGGAGTCGGCACATGAGCTCCCGTGCGGTGGTGGTCGGCAGCGGGTTCGGCGGCCTGGCGGCGGCAGTGCGGCTGCGCGTGCGCGGCTACGATGTCACGCTGCTCGAGGCACTGGATCAGCCGGGCGGCCGGGCGCGTGTGTTCCGGCAGGACGGGTTCACGTTCGACGCGGGCCCGACCGTGATCACGGCGCCGTACCTGCTGGAGGAGCTGTTCGCGAGTGCCGGTCGTGATGCGCGTGACTATTTCGAGCTGATGCCGGTCGATCCGTTCTACCGGATCCTGTTCCACGATGGCAGCTCGTTCGACTACTACGGCGATGACGAGCGGCTGTATGCCGAGATCGAGAAGTTCGATGCGCGTGACGTGGACGGCTATCGCCGGCTGGTCCGGCACGCGCGGCGCATTTTCGAGGTCGGTTACGAGCAGCTTGCGGATCGCCCGTTCACGCACGCGTCCGACATGCTGCGGGTTCTGCCCGCGATGCTTCGTCTGGGCAGCCATCGCAGTGTCCATGCGGTCGTGTCATCGCACATCCGTGACGAGCGCCTGCGGCAGGCGTTCAGCTTCGAGCCGCTGCTGGTAGGCGGCGATCCGTTCCGTACGACATCGATCTACCTGCTGATCCACTGGCTCGAGCGGAAGTGGGGTGTGCACTTCGCACGCGGTGGAACGACGTCGATCGTGCACGGCCTGGTCCGGCTGCTGGGCGACATCGGTGTGGACGTGCGAATGAACGCGCCCGTCGCCCGCATCATGGTGCACGGCGGGAAGGCGACGGGCGTCGAGCTGGAATCCGGCGAGCAGATCGACGCGGACGTCGTGGTGAGCAATGCCGATCCGTCGTGGGTCTACCGGAGCATGATCGGCGCGGGCGACCGGCGCCGGCACAGCGAGCGGCGGCTCCGGCGCGTCCGCCAGTCCATGGGGCTGTTCGTGTCGTACTTCGGCACGTCGCGGCAGTATCCGGACCTCAAGCATCACACCATCGTGCTCGGTCCGCGCTATCGCGGGCTGTTGCGCGACGTCTTCCAGCGCCGCGTGCTCGCCGACGACTTCTCGCTCTACCTGCACGCGCCCACGCGTTCCGATGCGTCGCTGGCGCCGGCGGGACATGAGGCGTTCTACGTGCTGTCCCCGGTGCCGAACAACCGCAGTGGCATCGACTGGTCCGCCCGCGCGGGCGAGTATGAGGAGCGCATCATGCGCGCGCTCGAGCAGCGCCTTCTGCCGAATCTCACCTCCAGTGTCGTGACGCGGCGAGTGCTGACGCCGCACGAATTCGAGCATGACCTTCGATCCGTGGACGGCTCCGCGTTCGGACCGGAGCCGGTGCTCACGCAGTCCGCGTACTTCCGCTACCACAACGTGTCGGAGGATGTGAACGGCCTGTACTTCGTGGGTGCGGGCACCCACCCGGGCGGCGGCGTGCCCGGCGTGCTGCAGTCCGCGCGCGTGCTCGACCGCGTGGTGCCCGATCCAGCAGTCCGGAGCCCCATCCCGCTGCGCGAGCGCGCACGCGGCGCTGCCTGAGTGTGACGTACCTGCAGTTCCACCTGGTCTTCATCGTGCCGCCGCTCCTGGCGCTGCTGTATGCAGTGCGTGATGCGCGCACGGTGCTCGGGCCGCGAGCGCGCTGGGTGCTCCCAGTCATGGCCGTGGTCGCGCTCCTGTATACGACGCCGTGGGACAATTACCTGGTCTATCGTGGCGTGTGGTGGTACGGCGCTGATCGTGTTCTCGGCACGATCGGGTGGGTGCCGGTGGAGGAGTATCTGTTCTTCGTGCTGCAGCCGCTGCTGACGGGCGCGTGGACGTATTACGTGCTCGTGCGGCGTCCGCCCGCCGACGCATCATTCGAGCACGCACCGGACCTCACCGCGCGCGCGCCGGACCTCCTGGCGCGGCTCGGGAGCGTCCGCATGCTGGGCGCTTCCATCTATCTGCTGATCGCCGGCATCGGCGTCTTCGCACTGACGGTGGAACGAGGGCTGTACCTCGGACTGATCCTCGCCTGGGCCGCCCCGGTTCTCGCGGCGCAGTGGCCGTTCATCGCGCGGGGTGTGACGGCGGCGCCCGGCCGTTTTGCAGCAGCTGTGGCCGTGCCGACAGTCTACCTGTGGATTGCCGATCGCGTTGCGATCGGCGCCGGCATCTGGAGCATATCACCGCGATACACCACGGGTGTCCACATCGCCGGCCTGCCGCTCGAGGAGGCGGCGTTCTTCCTGGTCACGAACCTGCTCGTCGTGCAGGGTGTGCAGCTGTTCCTGCAGCCGTCGCTCGCGCGCCGTACTGCGGCGCTGCAGCACGCATGAGTGACTTCGACGCGATCGTGATCGGCGCGGGCCACAACGGGCTCGTATGCGCCGCCTACCTGGCGCAGGCCGGGCAGCGGGTGTGTGTGCTGGAGAAGCAGAAGCGGGTCGGCGGTGCGGTAGCCACGGAAGAGGTGGTGCCGGGCTACCGATTCGACCTCGGCGGCAGCGCCCACATCCTGATCAGGCTGACGCCGATCGCAGAGGAGCTCGGGCTGTCGGAGTACGGCCTCGACTACATCGATCTCGATCCGCTGTTCTTCGCTCCTTCCGAGGATGGCGATGCGCTGTTCATCCATCGCGATCTCGAGCGCACCGCTCATGAAATCGAGACGCAGTTCCCGTCGCAGGGTACGGCGTATCTCGAGTTCTGCCGCCGCTGGGCGCCGTTCGCGCGCATGGTCCGGGATTCGTTCCTCGACTCGCCCGGCCCGCTCCAGCTCGGTCGCCGGTTCGGACTGAATCGCGCCATGCGCAGCGACTGGCAGCGAGCGCTCGGCGAGATCATGCAGCCGTACGGCGATCTTGCCGCGCAGTATTTCACCGAGGAGAAGCTGCTGGCGCCGCTCGTGTGGATGGCTGCGCAGTCCGGTCCGCCGCCGTTCGAGCCGATGGGCGCACCCTTCCTCCTCTGGCAGCCGCTCTACCACGAGGGCGGTGTCGCGCGACCGCGCGGCGGATCCGGCATGCTGACCGTGGCGCTGCGGCGCCACATCGAGGCGCACGGCGGCGTGGTCCGGACGGACACACCCGTGGACGGCATCGAGGTGCGTGACGCTCGTGCGACCGGAGTGCGTGCGCGCGGCGGGATGATCACGGCGCGCGCGGTGATCGCGGCGTGCCATGCACAGGACACGTTCGGGCGGCTGCTTCCGCCCGAGCACAGACCGGCGGCCGCGGCGGGCATGCGCACCGGCAACGGCTTCGGCGCGGTGCTCCGGCTCGCGCTCGACTCGCCGGTCCGCTACGCCGCACACCCCGGTGACGAGGCACGCACTGGCCTGCAGCTGCTCTGCCGCAGCCGCGCCCAGATCGATGCCGCGTACGCGGATTACCTGCGCGGCCGGCCGGCGACGGATCCGCCCATTGTCGCGATGACGTTCTCCGCGGTCGATGACTCGCTGGCGCCGCCGGGTGGTGAGGTGCTCTGGCTCTGGGCGCAGTACTTCCCGTATCAGCTCGCGGCCGGGACCTGGGATGACATCGGTGATGAAGTCGCCGACCGCATCCTCGATACGTTCGAGCGGTATGCACCCGGCACGCGCGCGAAGGTGGTCGGCAGCCTCTTCCAGCACCCGCTCTGGCTCGAGCGCGAGCTGGGCCTGCACCACGGCAACGTCATGCACTTGGAAATGAACGTGGCGCAGATGTTCGCGCTGCGTCCGTTCGCCGGCATGAGCGGCTACCGCACACACCTGAAGGGGCTGTACCTGAGCGGTGCCAGCACGCATCCCGGCGGCGGCATCATGGGTGCGTCGGGCCGCAATGCGGCTCGCGTAGTGCTGCGCTCGCTGGAGCGTCGCTGGTTCGGCCGCGGCCTGCCATGACACCCGCCGCGCCATCGGTCACCCAAAGCGATGGTCGTTCAGGGCCCCGGCCGCCCGCCTCGGCTCGCAGGGCAGCGGACCGCGAGCGGTTCCTGACGCTCCTGTTCACTCTGCGTCGCCTGCGCGAGGTCGAGATCGGCCGCAGGCGTGCGGGCCTCGTGCGGCTGCACGCGGATTGCAAATACATGCTGCTCGCCTACGACGAGCGCGGGATGCGGGAGCTCGGCGGTATCGTGGCCACCATCGCGAGCCGGCCCTGGAGCGACTCGGTCCGCCTCTATCGCGACGGCATCATGCGCGCGCTCGAGCGGCCGGCGACTGTGCGCGGACACGTGAACGCGCTCATGCACGCGTTCGGCCACCTCTCCGATCGGTTGACCGATGCGGAGCGGTCGCACTTTCTCGGTCATCTGACCGATCTCCGGAACGGTCGCAGCACGCCGGTGGCTGCGCTGGCCGTGCTCCGCGAATGGGTGTTGCAGTTCGATGTGCCGTATCTTGCCGCACAGGTCTATTTCGACACTCACGGCCGCCGGAGTCTGCACCATGGATACAGCCACAGCCGTTCTCGCGGATATCCGCGACGCCTTCTCGCTGCAGCACTCGCTGGCCGAGCGCGCCATCGCTCAGCTGGACGGAACGGACCTGTTCCGCACGGCGGGTGACGACGACAACAGCATCGCCGTGCTGATGAAGCATATCGGCGGCAATCTGCGCTCACGCTGGACCGAGCCGTTCACGACGGACGGCGAGAAGCCGGATCGCGATCGCGATTCCGAGTTCATTGTCGAGTCCGACGACGCGGAGTCGGTGCGGGGTGTCTGGGACCGCGGATGGAGTGTGCTGGACGCCACGCTCGGCGCCATGACCCCGTCGGATCTGCAACGTACCGTGACGATCCGGGGCGAGCCGAACACGGCGACGAAGGCGCTGGTGCGGAGCCTGGCCCACACATCGCAGCACGTCGGTCAGATCATCCTGCTCGCCCGGCAGTGGAAGGGTGCGGACTGGCAGACGCTGAGCATGCCGCGTGCGCCCCGCGCGTGACGCGCATGCCGGGAGGGAAGGTGACTGTGCGGGAACCGCGCGGCACGCTCACTGTGCGGTGGGAAAGACCATGTCACGCAGCGAATCGGCGAAGACGTTGTGCTGTTCGGCGACGGCCCGGCAGCGGGCATCCAGTGCGCGTACGGAGTCCTCGAGCGGCGGCCATGCGGCCACCGAGTCGTTGTAGGCGTTGAACACCGACATGTAGAGCCTGAAGCTGTCCACGGGCACGCCGCGCTGGTCGAGTGCCTCGAGCTCGCGGACGCGCGCCCGCATGGAGTCGAGCCGCCGATCGTATTCCCGCAGGTCCGCCGCACGCTGATCGACTTCGGAGCGGCACGAGTCCGCGTGCGTACGCAGCGTCGCCAGCGTGTCGCGGAGCGCCTCCTGCGGATCGTGACGCATGGCGCGCACGCCGCGGAACGCCAGCACCACCACCACCACGATACCTGCCACGATGAGCCACGAACGGAGCCGGGGTCGATAGCTGTCCATGCGCTCAGATTAGCAGCATCCGCGCGCCCCTGCCATTGCGGCCGTCCGCCCGTGCCGCTATCGGTCACCGCATGACACGCCACGGCATGGCACCGCACCGCATCGCGATACAGACCGACGGCCGGCTCGTCCAGGGCAACGAGCGGCAGATCGAGCTGATCGCGCGCGGCCTCATCGCACGCGGCCATACGGTATACATCTCCGCCCGCCCCCGATCGCCGGCGTGGGAACTGTTCGCCGACACCGGCGCGGTGATGTCGGATGCGCGTCCGCGCGGCACGGCCGACTTGCTGAGTGCTCTGCGCTTCCGGCGCTGGCTGCGCCATGTGCGCCCCGATGCTCTGCTGTTCACGTCGTGGCGCCGGCTCTGGGTCGGCGGGCTCGTCGCGCGCAGTGCGGGCGTGCCGAACACGGTGATGCGGGTCGGCGGTCGTCACGACATTCCGCACGGCCTGCGCGGCGCCCATTACCGGCACGCCCTGCAGAGTCTCGTCGATCGCATTTACGTCAACTCGACGGCAGTGCGCGATCACCTGCTGAGTGCGCTGCCCGGTCTCGCTGCGGCACGCGTGCACATCATCTGGAACGGCATACCCGCCGGCAGCGCGGAGCTCGCGCCCGTCCGTGCCGAGCTCGCGATCCCGCAGGGCGCGCCGCTCGTGGCGGCGGTCGGAGGCCTGGCGAGACGGAAGGGCTTCGATATCCTGATCCGCGCGCTCGCCGCGGCCGATGTGAACGCGCACGTGGTCATCTGTGGCGACGGCGGCGAGAGAGATGCGCTGAGCAAGCTGGCACGCGACGAGGGCCTAGCCGGCCGCGTCCATCTGGTCGGCCAGCGCGACGACGTGTCCGGCATCCTCGCCGCCGCGGACGCGTTCGTCCTGAGCAGCAGGATGGAGGGATTCTCCGTTGCCCTGCTCGAGGCCATGCGCGCCGCTCTGCCCATCATCGCAACGGATGTGGAGGGCGTGCGCGACGCGCTGTGCGACGAGGCGGGCCATGAACGAGCGGGCTGGATCGTGCCGCCGGACGACGTCGCGGCGCTCGCCGGCACGCTGCGCGATGTGCTCGGTTCGCTCGGTTCGCCGGCCACACGGTCGCGCGCTGCCGAAGCACGCCGTCGCGCCACGCACGACTACACCGTGGACCGGATGGTCGAAGGGGTGGAGCGGGTGCTGCTGTCCGCTCCACCCCTCGACCGCTGAGAACCCGCGCCGGGGCGCGGACTCAGCTACTGCTGCGCGACCGCAGCCGGCGGCAGGCGCAGTGATGCCACGACGCCTGCGTGATCTGCCGGCCACAGGCCGGACGACAAACGATCCACGGACCTGTCACCGACGAGCTGCACGCGCGCCCCGATCGAACCCTGTGGCGCTGTCCTGAACCCGCGCACGAACACCACATCGAGGCGCTGGTCGAGCGTGGACTGCTCGTTGAGCAGGTCCTCCGCATGACAGCACGTGTAGCCCGGGTGGCCCGCACGGTTCCATACATCCTCGAATCCGGCCGCCACGATGTTGCCGTACGTCGGCGTCTGCGTGCCGTCGGCCGCCGAATTGAAGTCTCCCACCATCACGACCGGCAGTGGCGACGCGGTGGCGATCGCCACCAGCTCCGCTCCCTGCATCACCTGTATGGGCGCGACGGCCTGCACCTCGAGATGCGTGGAAATGAAACGGAACGTGTGATCGTATACCGTCGCGTCGACCGAGGCCCAGCCCCGCTGCTGACTGAGAAGCGGACCGCCCGGACCCCCGATCGGCAGGTTGAGCCGCGCCGCGAACACTCCGCCCTGTGGATTGGAAACCGGCACGTCTGACCGCGCCAGGATCACCTCGCGGTCCGTGAAGCGCACATCATCGAACGGGAACGGCGGCAGCCCCGTATAGACCGGCAGCTCGACCACGGTCCCGGTGACTTCCGCGACGACGTCGTAGGAGAGACCGCGCGCCTCCAGCGAGTCGACCAGGAGCTGTACGAAGTCGTATGCCACGGTCGTCGCCGGCGTCTGGCCGCCCGCGGCTGCGTCCCCGGGCGACTGAATGTGATACAGCACCGCCTCCTGAAGCCCGACGAGGTGCGGCGACGTGCGCGCGATCTCATCGGCCAGAGCGCCGGCCCGCGCGGGGAAGTTCGACGCCTGAATACGCGCCCAGACCTCCGCTGCGATACCCGGTATCAGCAGCGGGGATGCTGCCTGGATGATCGGGTTCAGGTCCGCCCCGAGGAACACGTTGCGTGTCATGACGGTCGGGCCGAGCGCTCCCTGAATGGCCAGAGTCTCGTGCACCGGCGCGGTCGGGCCCTCGTACCCGTCCGCGCAGGCCGATGACGCGAGCAGGATGCCGGTGAGGAGGAGCATGTGTCGGGACATGGGGACCTCGATGTCGACGTGGGGTGCCGCACGATCCTGCGGCTGAGTCCGTTCCGCCGGAGCGACGTGCCGGACTCCACATACAAGCTGCACCCGGGACAGTCGCCCATCCATCTGCATCATGACGTAGCCATACCGGTCAGGCTTACGTATCCTGGTATCCGGTCACCCGCCCGAAACCACTCCCGCATCGGAGCGCACCATGGCACGCAAGCTGATCGTAGAAGCGATCGGAACGTTCTTCCTCGTCCTGACCATCGGACAGGTCGTGCTCGAACCCGGCGCCGGCGCGCTCGCGCCCCTCGCCATCGGCTCCGTCCTCATGGTGATGATCTACGCCGGCGGCCACATCTCCGGCGGCCACTACAATCCCGCCGTCACGCTCGGCGTCTTCCTCCGCCACAGCGCTACCGCCGCCGAGCTCGGCGGCTACTGGGTCGCCCAGGTGCTCGGCGCTGTCTTCGCCGCCCTCGTCACAGGGTACCTCAAGCCCGATGCCGTCGTCACCGCCGCCGACCCCGCAATCGGTCAGGCCTTCGTCGCCGAATTCCTGTTCACGTTCGCCCTGGTCTACGTCGTCCTCAACGTCGCCACCGCCCGCGGCACCAAAGACAACTCCTATTTCGGCCTCGCCATCGGATTCACCGTGCTCGTCGGAGCCTATTCCGTCGGCGCCATCTCCGGCGGCGCCTTCAATCCGGCCGTCGCCGTCGGCATCACCGTCCTCGGCCTCAGCGCACCCGCGTTCCTCTGGGTCTTCATCGTCGCCAACCTCCTCGGCGGTGCCGCCGCGGGCTTCCTGTTCAATGCCCTCGACCTGGGCGATGACAAGGCCCTGACCGCC
The DNA here is from genome assembly GCA_035461085.1 of Longimicrobiales bacterium. Lineage (GTDB taxonomy): Bacteria > Gemmatimonadota > Gemmatimonadetes > Longimicrobiales > RSA9 > SH-MAG3. The sequence continues at coordinate 11,766 of DATHVW010000199.1, forward strand.
ACCCCCGAGGAACAGGCCCAGCTCAAAACCGCCGCCGAAACCTGATCCGCCCGCTCTACAGGTACGCTGCACGGCGGCCAATCCAGCCCGCCGTGCAGCCGTTCCCCTTCTCCCGCACCGCCACCCGTCCACCCGGCCACGCCGTGGCCCCCGGATCCCTTGCTTCGGCTTTTCTTCGGCATCATCTTTCGGTAAATCTTCGGTCCCGCTCCTCAGCCTGTAACTGAGAGGCACGAAGTGCATCCCGGGTGAGAGGCGCCGTCGAATCCGTCCTCCGTGTGCTCCGTGTGCTCCGTGGTGAAAAAAATCTGTTGTCCCCTGACCACCCCACCTCAACCTCTCGTCCGGTCTTGAATTACACAGAACTACGCACGCACTCGGCGTTCTCGTTCGGTGACGGCACGATGACGCCGGAGTCGCTGATCGAGCGCGCGGCCAGTCTCGGGTACGCCGCGCTGGGCCTCACGGACACGGCCGATGTCGGGGGTGTGATCCGTTTCACGCTGGCGGCGGAGAAGGCGGGCATCCGGCCGATCGCGGGAGTGGAGCTGAAGGTCGATGGTCATCCGATGGCGCTGCTTGCGCGCGATGCGGAAGGTTATCGCAACATCGCCGCACTGGTGACGAAATCGCGCCTGGGCGATGTCGCGCGCTGGCAGGACGCTCCCGCCGTCGGATCCGCTCCCGCACACGAGCACGCTGCCGCTCCCGGTTTCGTTCCCGAAGTACGACGCCGGCGCGAGAACGACAGGGGCGTGAACCTGGAGCGGAAGTATGCGGTGCCGCTGCCGGAGCGTGGCCGGGCGTCGCTGACGTTCAATGACCTGATCGATCACGCGGGCGGCGTGTGGTGTCTGACGGGTCCGTCCACGGGCGAGCTTGCGACGCTGGTGCGGACGGAGCGTCGCAGTGAGGCGCTGTTCCAGCTGGAGCTGTGGCGCGACGTGTTCGGGGAGCGACTCGCGCTGGAAGTGCAGCTGCATCATGTCGGGGGCCATGAAGCGGCACTTGCTGCAGCGCTGATCGAGCTGGCGGAGAAGAGTCGCACGAAGTGGTGCGCGTCGAATGATCCGCGGTATATCGACAGTGCCGGCCGTCTGGTGCACGACCTGCTGACGGCGAACCGTGCGGATGTGTGCGTGCACACTGCGGCGTCGTGGGGGCTGCTGCTGCCGAACGGCGAGTGGCGGCTCAAGTCGCCGCGGGAGATGGCGCAGCTGTGGCAGGGCAGGGAGGCGGGACTCGAGGCGACGCGCGATATCGCGCTGGACTGTGCACCGTTCGATCTGCGCTGGCTGCGCCCGCCGATGCCCCACTTCCGCGTGCCGCGGGGAGAGACGGACATCACGTGGCTGCGTCACCTGGTGTACGAGGGTGCGCGCGAGCGGTGGGGCGAGCTGGACGAGCGGCAGCGTGCGCAGATCGAGCACGAGCTGGGCGTCATCGGGCGCCTCGACTTCGCGGGCTTCTTCATTGTCATGTGGGATGCGATACGCTTTGCGCGCAGCCGCGACATCCTGTGTCAGGGACGCGGCAGCGCGGCGAACAGTGCGGTCGCGTACTGTCTCGGCATCACGGCCGTCGATCCGATCCGTCACGGCCTGCTGTTCGAACGGTTCCTCTCGGAGGTGCGCACGGACGGGCGCACGGAGGCGCCGGACATCGATGTGGACTTCGAGATGCACCGGCGCGAGGAGGTGCTCGACTACATGTACGACAGCTACGGCAGGGCGCACTCCGCGATCACGTGCGTGACGCAGGCCTACCATGCGCCCACTGCGCTGCAGGACATGATGCGTGCGCTCGGCTATCCGGCGGAGCAGGCGTTCGCGCTGTCGAAGCGCATGCACCATCTGGAGCCGTCCGCCGCCGTCGAAGAGCTGAAGGGCGGCCTTGCCGCGACGCACGACCTCGACCTGGACACCTCGAAGGGGCGCGCTCTGCTGTCCGCCCTCTCGGTCCTCGACGATGTGCCGCGCCTGCGCTCGACGCACCCCGGCGGCTTCGTGCTATCGTCCGCGCTGCTCGGCGACTACATGCCGATCGAGCACACAACCATGGGCCGTACCATCCTCCAGTTCGACAAGGACGATCTCGACGAGGCCGGCGTCCCGAAGTTCGATTTCCTCGGACTCGGCGGCCTGTCCGCCATTCATCTCTCGTTCGATGCGATCGCGAAGCGGACCGGTGAGAAGATGGAGATGTACCGGCTGCCGGTCGATGACGCGAAGACGTACGACATGATCGCGCGCGGTGACACGGTCGGCACGTTCCAGATCGAGAGCCGCGCCCAGATCCAGTCGATCCTGCAGACGAAGCCGGAACGGCTCTACGACATTGTCGTGCAGGTCGCGCTGATCCGGCCGGGGCCCATCCAGGCGCGCTTCGTCCATCCCTACACCGAGCGGCGGCGTGGCCGCGAGACCGTTCACTATCCCGATCCCGTCCTCGAGCCGATCCTGCGTCGCACCTATGGCGTCCCGATCTTCCAGGAGCAGGCGATGGCCATCAGCATGGCGCTCGGCGGCTTCACTGCCGGCGAGGCCGACGAGCTGCGTCGGGCGATGGGGCACAGGAGGAAGCTGCCGAAGCTGCACGCCGCGCTCAGGCGCCTCCACGATGCCTGCGTCGCTCGCGGTGTCGCGCCCGAGGTGGCCGATGAAGTGGTGCAGGACCTCTATTCGTTCGCCAACTACGGCTTCCCCGAATCGCACGCCTGGAGCTTCGCCCTCATCGCGTACGCGACCGCTTACCTGAAGGCGAATTATCCAGCCGAGTTCTTCCTCGGCATGCTCAATGCCTGGCCCATGGGCTTCTACCCGCCCGCCACCCTCGTGCACGATGCGCGGCGCCACGGGGTTCGAGTGCTCGGGCCGTGCATGAGAGATGGGGAGTGGGATTGTACGATCGAGGCGGAAGGGGAAGGGGAAGGGGAAGGGGAACAACGGAAATTTAACCACAGAGCACACAGAGCACACAGAGAACAGACGACGGATTCATTTTTTGAACAGCAACAACAACAGCAGCAGGTACCGGGTGGTGAATCTGTTGAAGTTGAAAAAAATAATCCGTTCTCCGTGTGCCCCGTGTGCTCCGTGGTGAAAATTCCGTCCTCTGAGTGCTCTGCGTGCTCCTCTCCCTCTCCCGCCCTCAGAATAGGCTGGCGCCACATTCGCGGCCTCGGCAACAGCGCGCGCGAAGCTCTCCAGGCGGCGCATGCGCAGGGATCGTTCACCAGCATTGCGGATGTGGTGAGACGTGCAGAGCTCTCCCGCGCGGATGCGATTCATCTGGCGCGTGCCGGTGCATTCGAAGCGTTCGAGCCGGGCCGGCGCCGGGCTGCATGGGAGGCGCTCCGGGTGGCCGGTGATGTGCTGCCGCTCGCGCCGGCGCGTACACTCGTGTTCGAGCCGCGCGAGCTGGACGGTGAGGAGCGGATATTTCTGGACTATCTGGCAACGGGGATCTGCGTCGATGGTCACCCGATGGAGCACATGCGTGCACGTCTGAACGAGCTGGGTGTCGCCTCGAGCGCGGATCTCGAGCGGCATCCGCCGGGCAGCCGCATCGTGGTCTCGGGACTCGTGGTTGCGCGCCAGCATCCAGCGACGGCGAAGGGCACGGTCTTCATTCTGCTCGAGGATGAGTTCGGCTACATGAACGTGATCGTACCGCGGCCGCTGTATCAGGAGAATCGCGAGGTGGTCAGGCACGCGCCGTTCCTCGCCGTCGAGGGACGCTTCGAGCGCGCGGACATGGTGATGAACATCGTCGGCCAGAGGTTCCGTGAGCTGAAGGTGGGACGGTCGGCACGCGAGGCCGGCCGCCGCGACAAGGTGAATTTCCGGTCCCGCGACTTTCATTGAGGTCGTCGTCGCCGCCTGGACCCGCCGCCAGGCCAGCGCTTCGAACACGCTGGCGCCATGGCGGCTTCGCACTCCGGGTCTCAGATTGAACCGTGACCCCATCAGGAGAATCGTGTGCGTACCAGGACGCTCCACAGCCCCCTGTTTTCCATTGCGGCGGCTCTCGCCCTCGTGCTCGCCGGCTGCGGCGGTGACGACGAAGTCGATGATGTCGACGTCGCAGCTGCCGATGCCCGCGCGGACTCATCGATGACACCGCTCGCCGAGCAGTACGTGAAGCTCGTCCTCGCCGTGGGTGAGCATGACGCCGGCTATGTCGATGCGTACTACGGTCCGGCCGCCTGGCGGGAGCAGGTGGTGGCGGAGCAGGCACCGCTCGATTCCATCGCGCTCCGTGCGCAACGGCTGATCGCGGACGTGCGTGCGGTGGAGCTGGGAGATGCATCCGGCCTCGTGCAGCTCCGCCAGAGCTATCTCGCGCGTCAGCTCGAGGCCCTCAGTGCATATGTGCGCATGCTGCAGGGCGAGCGCCTCTCGTTCGACGAGGAGTCGCAGGCCCTCTATGACGCGACGGCGCCCACTCATGACGAGACGCACTTTCGTTCACTGCTCGACAGCCTGGAGAGTGTTCTGCCGGGCACCGGCCCGATACCCGCACGGCTGGAGGCGTACAAGCGGGACTTCGTGATTCCCACGGAGCGCCTGGACACCGTGTTCAGGGCGGCGATCGCCGAGGCGCGCCGCCGCACGGCTGCGAACGTGCAGCTGCCGGCCGACGAGAGTTTCACGCTCGAGTACGTGACCGACAAGTCGTGGAGCGGCTACAACTGGTATCAGGGCGGCAACAGCAGCCTGATCCAGATCAACACGGACCTTCCCATCTTCATCGATCGCGCGATCGATCTCGGCGCGCACGAAGGCTACCCGGGCCATCATGTGTACAACGTGCTGCTCGAGGAGAACCTGGTGCGGCAGCGCGGCTGGCCGGAGTACAGCGTCTATCCGCTGTTCAGTCCGCAGTCGCTGATCGCCGAAGGCAGCGCGAACTACGGCATCGACGTCGCGTTCCCCGGCCAGGAGCGAGTGACGTTCGAACGTGATGTGCTCTTCCCGCTCGCCGGTCTCGACGCGTCACGCGCGGAGGAGTATGCCCGTGTGCGGTCCCTGGTCGACCGGCTCAGCTACGCCGGCAACGAGGCCGCGCGTGCGTACCTGAACGGGACGATCAGTGCGGATTCCGCGGCCGTCTGGCTCAACACCTACGCGCTCATGGAGCCTGCCCGTGCGCAGCAGCGCGTGCGCTTCTTCGATACGTACCGCAGCTACGTGATCAATTACAATTACGGGCGTGACCTCGTCGGCTCGTATGTTCAGAGCCGTGGCGGCACGGTCGATGATCCGGCGCGTCGCTGGGAAGTGTTCAAGGAGCTGCTGTCCACGCCGCGCCTGCCCTCGGACCTCGACTGAATGTCTGACGATCTGCATCTGCCGGCCGCGGCGGCGCGACGACTTCACCTGCACGCGCAGGGTCTCGACCGTCGCGCCCGCCGTCGGGCGCGCAAGGCCGATGTCCTCGGCGCGATCCGTCGCATGGGTGTGCTGCAGATCGACACCATCAGTGTAGTCGCGCGCAGCCCCTACCTGGTGCTGTTCAGCCGACTCGGCGCGTACGACCGTGCGTGGCTCGACGAGCTCCTGGCGGAGGGTGCGCTGTTCGAGTACTGGGCGCACGAAGCCAGCTTCCTGCCGATCGAGGATTATCCGCTCGTCCGGCACCGCATGCTCGAGCCGGAGCGGATGGGCTGGAAGTACCGCGCGGAATGGGTGGAAAAGCACCGTCACGAGCTCGAACGCGTGCTGGCGCACATACGCGAGCACGGCCCGGTGCGCTCCGTGGACTTCGAACGGCGTGCAGGCGCTGCTTCCGGCTGGTGGGAGTGGAAGCCGGAGAAGCGCGCGCTCGAGGCACTGTTCACCTCCGGCCACCTCATGGTCGCGCGGCGGCACGCCTTTCAGCGTGTGTACGATCTGCGGGAGCGCGTCCACGCGGACTGGTCCGATGACGCTCTACCGCCGCGTGAGGAAGCGGACCGGCAGCTCGTGCTGAAGTCCGTGCGCTCCCTGGGCATTGCCACGGCCCGCTGGGTCGCCGACTACTACCGCATGTCGAAACGGGAAGCGCCCGCGTACATGCTCGCGCTGGCGGCAGCCGGCGATCTGGTCGAAGTGCGGGTCGATGGCTGGAGCGAGCCCGCATACATTCATCGCGACGACGTGGACACCGCCCGCGCCGCCGCCGACAATGCGCTGCGTCCGACGCTGACAACACTGCTGTCACCATTCGATCCGGTAGTCTGGGACAGGGCACGGGCCCGCACGATGTTCGGCTTCGACTATCGCATAGAGTGCTATACGCCGGCGGCGAAACGGCAGTACGGCTATTTCGTGCTGCCCGTGCTGCGTCGCGGCGAGCTGGTCGGCAGGCTCGATGCGAAGGCGCATCGGCGTGATGGCACGTTCGAGGTGAAATCGCTGCATCTCGAAGAAGGCGTCCGCGCCAGTGACGCTCTGCTGCGCGACATTGCAGGCGCGATCGTGGACGCGGCAGCCTGGCACGATACGCCGGAGGTCATCATCCGGCGTACCACTCCGCGTGACGTGCGTCGCGGGCTCGCGGAGTTCGTCAGGACTCGCTGATCGGGTCCGGGCCCGGATCGCCGTCCCCCTGCGGTTCGGGATCCTGCGCGGCCTCGTAGCCTTCGCGAACGGTCGGCTCGTGCTCGTGGGCCTTGCCCGGTCGATTCGATGTCTGCGCGGGCTGCTTCGGCGTGCGCGGCGCGTCGTCCGCTTTCTGCGGGCCGCTGCTTGTGCCCGCCATGCGCTGCTCCCTGGCGATCCTGTCGGCAGGCGATTCGCCGCCGACACCCTTCGTGTTCTTCCGATCCGTCATGATCCGCCTCCTGCCCGCGTTCCACTGGCCCGGCCCCGCCGGGCGCTGAAGAGAGAAGGTGCAAGTGACAGGCCTTTACAGCATTCGCGGTCGCGGCGCGACGTTCAATCCGCCCAACCGCTTCGAGCCGATGGAAGTGATTCCGGACGGGGATACGCTCGACGCCGACCTCGCGGAGGACGAGCTGCCCCTGCCGCGCACCCGGTTCCTGCGCGACACAACCAGGACCATCCTGGCCAGCAACGACAGTCCCGATGTCGGATTCTCGAAGAGCATCAATCCGTACCGCGGCTGCGAGCACGGCTGCATTTACTGCTTCGCCCGACCGTTCCACGAGTACATCGGATTCAGTGCGGGCGTGGACTTCGAGACGAAGATCCTGGTCAAGCCGGATGCGCCGCAGCTGCTGCGCAACGAGCTGATGAAGAAGTCGTATGCACCGGAGACCATCGTCATCAGTGGTGTGACGGACTGCTATCAGCCGATCGAGCGGAAGCTGCGCATTACGCGCGGCTGCCTGGAAGTGCTCGCCGAGTTCCGCAATCCTGTCGGCATCATCACGAAGAACCATCTCGTCACGCGTGACATCGATGTTCTTTCCGAGCTCGCGGCTCATGATGCCGTGTCCGTGAACCTGTCGATCACGACGCTCGACGAGAAGCTGCAGCGCGTGATGGAACCGCGGACATCGATACCGAAGCGCCGCCTGCTCGCCGTCGAGAAACTGGCAGCAGCCGGTATCCCGGTCGGCATCATGGTCGCGCCGATCATTCCGGCGATCACGGATGAGGAGATGGGCGACATCCTGAAGGCGGCGCGCGATGCCGGCGCGAAGTGGGCGGGCTACGTGGTGCTGCGCCTGCCGCACGCCGTCGCGCCTCTGTTCGAGGACTGGCTGACTCATCACTTTCCCGACCGGAAGGAGAAGGTGCTGAACCGGGTACGCGCCATGCGCGGCGGCAAGCTATACGACTCGACATGGGGCGAACGCGCGCGCGGTACCGGCGAGATGGCGGACCAGATCGGCGCGCTGTTCAGGGCGGCACGGAAGAAAGCCGGGTACGACGAGACCGCGGATCGCTACGCGCTGTCCACGGCTGCGTTCCGGCGGCCGCATCGCCATGGGCAGCTCGGGCTGTTCGAATGACGGCAGGAACGCCGACCGTCAGGATTCGCGGTCGGCGTCGAGGGACAGGTGCTCTCCCTTGAAGACGCGGAACAGCAGCCACAGTGACGGGAGCAGAAGCGCCATTCCCGCGGGCGTCGACCACAGGATGAACAGCAGCGTCGAGCGCGGCGCCGCGGCCTCGGCGAGTGTCAGGCCGGGATAGATGATGTAGGGACTCTGCGCGATCGCCCATCCGGCGAGCAGGCATGCGATCTGGACGACGGAGCTGATGCGCGCGAGACGGTAGCGACGACCGCGCAGCCACCAGCCGGACAGCAGGGCCGCGATGACGCCGATGAGGACGACGGGTGTCGCCGGCCCGCCGATCAGGCCCTCCCACAGATGCGGCGCCTGCGAACGCACGAGGGGAAGTGCGGCCGCCGACAGCACGACGACTGCGGTACCGGCGAGCAGTGCGCGCGACCGGAAGTCGTCGCGGAGCGGGCCGCTCGTTTCGTTGGCGAGGAATACGGCGGCGAGGTATGCACAGAGCGCAAGCGCGAGCGCGCCGATCAGGAGTGACACGGGCGCAAGCCAGGCGGGCACACCGGCCGCAGCGGAGTCCGCGGGCACCGCGGCGCCGGAGGACACACCGCCGAGACACATGCCGAGCAGGACTGGCGTGATCACACTCGCGATGCCGAACACCGTACCCCAGCGGCGCGCACCGGCCTGTGCCGCGCCGTCTGCGACACCCGCATGCGCGTTGCGCGCGCTCTGCGGGGAATACGCGCGGAACACGAATGCGGCACCGCGCAGGATGATGCCGAGGAGGACCAGGTGGAACGGCACGAAGAGCGCGATACTGAGCTGCTCGTACGCCCGGGGGAAGGCGGAAAAGATGATGACGATCACGAAGATCAGCCACACGTGATTGGCTTCCCACACGGGACCCATGGCATGAGCGATGGCCTCACGCTGCTCGGTGCGGCGCGGCCCCGTGGCGAAGAGGTCCCAGATGCCGCCGCCGAAGTCCGCGCCGCCCAGTACTGCATACGCGATGAGCGCGACGACACCGAGCGCCGCGACGAGCATCTCAGGCGACATGCGCGTTCTCCTGCGTGGCCCGACGACTCACGGCCAGCCCGCGCAGCAGTACAACGAGCGCGCTGCCGAGCAGCAGGTAGAGCACGGCGAAGCCGAACAGCGTAACGGGTACGTCCGCGCGTGGCGTCACTCCAGCCGCCGTTCGCATGACGCCATGGATCACCCACGGCTGGCGGCCAACCTCGGTGACGATCCAGCCTGCCTCCAGCGCCAGGAACCCGAGCGGCGCGACCAGCAGCAGGACGCGCAGCAGCCACACCGCGTCCTCGCGCTTGCGCCGCCGCATGAGCCAGAACAGGAGTCCCGCACCGATCAGCGCGAAGCCGCACGCCACCATGATCTGAAAGGCGATGTGCGTCAGGAGTACGGGCGGCCGTTCGTCTGCAGGAACCTGATCGAGCCCCGGTACCACATGGTCCGGAGAGTGCCCGAGCAGCAGGCTCAAGCCGCTCGGGATTCGAAGGGCGTAGCGCACTTCTTCGTCTGCCGTCGGGATCCCGCCGATGAGGAGCGGCACGTGCGAGGACGTCTCGAAATGCGCCTCTGCTGCGGCGATCTTTGCCGGCTGATACTGCGCCATGCTGCGTGCCGACCAGTCGCCGCTGAGCGGCTGCAGCACGGCGGTGATGGTGCCGACGGCGAGTGCGATGCCGAGCGCCGAGCGGTGATACGCGTCGCGCCGGCCCCGCAGCATTCCCAGCGCATACACGCCCGCTACCGCAAAACCGGTCGCGATATAGCACGACAGTGACGAGTGCAGGGCCATGTGCAGCCACGCGGGACTCCGGAACGCCGCCAGTGGATGGCTGGACGCCAGTGTACCGTCGGCCGCGAGAGTGAAATCGACCGGCGCCTGCATCCACGCGTTCGCCGCAACCACGAGTATGCCGGACATCAATCCGCTCACCGCGACGGGCACGCCGCTCCACCAGTGCGCGCGCGGTGACAGGCGGTCCCACCCGTAGAGGTAGAGGCCGAGGAAGATGGCTTCGATGAAGAACGCATAGCCTTCGAGTGCGAATGCCGGACCGATCACGCCGCCGGCGACGGCCATGAACCGCGGCCACAGCAGGCCAAGCTCGAACGACAGGGCAGTGCCGGAGACAGCGCCCACAGCGAACGTCAGTGCCGTCGCTTTGCCCCACGTACGGGCGAGCTCGCGATAATGGGTCTGACCGGTGCGCAGCCAGCGGGATTCGGCGATCAGCATCAGCAGTGGCATGCCGATGCCCAGGGCGGCGAAGATCATGTGGAAGCCGAGCGACACCTCCATCTGGAGGCGCGCGGCCATCAGTGTGTCCATGACATGTCCGTTCGCGCAGGAGCGGTGTGCCCGGGTCAGTGTAGGTGCGCGTCCCGCCCGCGGCCAGTGCACCATCGTCAGGCAGCCGCGCGGCCGCTAGTTTGTGCCGATGGATGCCATGATCTTTGCAGCCGGGCTGGGTACGCGCCTGCGCCCGCTCACCAGCGACATACCCAAGGCCCTCGTCGATATCGGCGGCGTGCCGATTCTCGAGCATGTGGCACGACGCCTCGTCGATGCGGGCGCGGATCGCCTGATCATCAACACGCACCCGCATCCCGACCAGATCCGGGCCTTCGTGCGCGATCGTGATGGCTTCGGCGTCGAGGTCCGCTTCTCTCACGAGCCGGATGCCCCGCTGGATACCGCGGGCGGTCTTCGCCACGCACGCGGCCTCTTCCGGGGCGATGCGCCCTTCTTCCTGCACAACTGCGACGTCTATTCGGACATCGATCTCCATGCTCTCTACGCCGCGCATACGGCCGCCTCGGACGGACGCATCGCCTCACTGGCCGTGCTCCCGCCCTCCGCCGAGCGCTATCTCATCTTCGATGACACCGGGCTGTGCGGCTTTTCACCCCGCGGCGGCGGCGAGCCCGTCCACGTCCGGCCGACCGTCGGTGCCCAGGTCCATCGCGACTTCAGCGGCATTCACGTGTGCGAGCCCGCACTGCTGGAAACGCTCGGCGACGACACCGCCCCATCCATCATCATGCACTACATGAAGCTGAGTCGGGACGGTGCCCGCATCGCACGCCATGACGCCCTGACGTCTCACTGGATCGACATCGGCACGCACGAGAAGCTGGACGTCGCACGGCGGTTGTATACAGAAGGGACCGGCCGCCGTCGCGCTTGACACCGCACGCACCGCCTGCAGTATTAACCTGAACCCTTCGAGACCCGGGCCCTGGCGGCGCGGGTTCTTCTGTCGATAACACAAATGACGCTGCCCGACTCGACCATGACGCCGGCGCCGCCGCCGACCCGTGCCCGTGCGCGCGGCGGCACGGCCATGCGGCCGGCGACGCTGAGCGGTATTGCGCGCCCGTTGCTCACGGCTGCGGGTGCCGTGGCCGGTGCCGTGATCGTGCGCGGGCTGCTGGATGCGTCGATCGGCCCGGAAGCGGTGTTCCTGCCGTTCGGTCTCGCGGTGCTGGTGGCGGCATGGGCGGAGGGCCGGACGGCAGGCATTGCGGCGTCAGTGCTGTCGGCCGTGATCGTCTCCGCGCTGATGATCGACGGCACCGGCGGTGTGGGCGGCCGGCTGGCGTCGATGGTCATCTTCCTGGCGGCGGGTCTGACGACGACGGCGCTGGTCGCGTCCCTGCGGAGTGCGCGCAGTACCGCCGAAGCTCATGCAGCCGAGGCGGAACGTGCGCACCGCCGCCTGCTGGATGAGCGCCGTCTGAACGCCCAGTCGCAGCTGGAGTCGGACCGGGCGCTGCGCCAGAGCGAGTCGCGCTTCCGCCTGCTGGTCGAGAGCGTTTCCGACTACGCCATCTTCATGCTCGATCCGCAGGGCCGGATCATGAGTTGGAACGCGGGCGCCGAGCGCATCAAGGGATATGCGGGCGATGAGATCATCGGCCGCCACTTCTCCGTGTTCTATCCCGCAGTCGATCAGCAGGCAGGGAAGCCGGCGGGCGTCCTGAGGGCGGCGCTGCGGGACGGCCGCCACGAGGACGACGGCTGGCGCGTGCGCAAGGATGGCACGCAGTTCTGGGCGAACGTCGTCGTATCTCCCGTCTGGCAGGACGACGAACTGCTGGGATATGCGAAGGTCGTGCGCGACCTCACGCGGCGGCACCGTGCCGATGTGCTGCTCGAGTCCGTGCTGGACAGCGCGATCGACGGCATCATCGGTGTGGATGAGCATGGCACGATCCGGTCGTTCAATGCGGCGGCCGAGCGTCTGTTCGGCTATGCCGCGGCCGACGTCATCGGCTCGCCGTTCGCCGTGCTCATGCCCGAGCCGTACCGCACCAACGGCATCGAGTATCTCGCGCGTCACGCGCGGACCGGCCATGCGCGCATCGTGGGTCGCGGCCGGCAGCTGGTCGGCCTGCGTGCCGACGGCACCACGTTCCCGCTCGAGCTCGCGGTCAGCGAGTTCACCCTCGCCGGACAGCGCTATTTCACCGGTGTGGTGCGTGACCTCACGCGCCAGCACGCGCTCGAGGAGGAGCTGCACCAGGCTCAGAAGATGCAGGCGATCGGCCAGCTCGCCGGCGGCGTCGCGCACGACTTCAACAACCTCCTCACGATCATCGCCGGTCACACGGAGCTCCTGCTCGGCAAATACCACGAGCCCGGCGAGCTGAATCATGCGCTCAGCGACATACGCGATGCCGGCATGCGCGCGGCCGGCCTGACCCGCCAGCTGCTCGCATTCAGCCGGCGCGCCGTTCTCGAGCCGAAGGTGCTCGACCTGAATACGGTCGTGCAGGACACGCAGCGTATGCTGCGTCGCATCGTTCCCGAGGATGTCGAGATGGTGACGCGCCTGGCGCCGCGCCTGCACCGCGTCAGTGTCGATCAGAGCCAGATCGGACAGGTGCTGATCAACCTGGTCGTCAATGCACGCGATGCGATCACGAACGGCGGCCGTATCGAGATCGAGACCGCGAACTGCGACGTCGGGCCGGGGTCGGAAATGCACCCTGATGCGCGGCCCGGCCGCAGTGTCGTGCTGACGGTGCGCGACAACGGCGCGGGCATGAAGCCGGACGTGATGAATCGCGTGTTCGAGCCGTTCTTCACCACCAAGCAGATGGGCGCGGGCACGGGGCTGGGCCTGGCCATGGTCTACGGCATCGTGAAGCAGAGCGGTGGGCAGGTCGAGGTCACGAGCGAGTACGGCGTCGGTTCGGAGTTCCGGGTCATACTGCCTGCTGCGGAGCACGCGCACCTGCCGACGCCTGCGCCTCTGCCGGCGGCAGAGGAGCCGCTGGCCGGCGACGAGACGCTGCTGGTAGTGGAGGACGAGGAGTCGGTCCGCCGCCTGGCCGTCCTCGCCCTGCGCGAGCATGGCTACCGGGTCATCGAGGCCGGCAACGGCGCCGAAGCGCTGCGCACACTGGGCACGTACAATGGCACCATCGATCTGGTGGTGACCGACGTGGTCATGCCCGTCATGGGAGGTCGCCAGCTCATCGAGGCGCTCCGCCCCCTGCGACCGGAAGCGCGCGTTCTCTACGTCAGCGGCTACACCGATGATGCCGTGATCCGGCATGGCGTTCAGCGCGCCGACGTGGCTTTCCTGCAGAAGCCCTACACGCCGAGCGACCTGGCGGAAAAGGTGCGGCGTGTGCTCGACGGCCGCGACTGACTGCGCTCAGCCGCAGGACTGCGGCAGTCAGTAGCCGGCCGCGGTATCCACGACATTGACCAGGTCGCGCCCGCTGAGGTAGCGCCGCAGGTTCTCCAGAATGAGCCCGACCTCGCGCTCCCAGAAGCGAGTGGAGGTCGCACTCACGTGCGGTGTGATCAGCACGTTGGGCAGTGTCCACAATGGCGAGCCGACCGGCAGCGGCTCCGTCGCGAACACGTCGAGACCCGCCCCCCGCAGCCGGCCGGCGCGCAGCGCATCGATCAGTGCGGTCTCATCGATCACGCTGCCGCGAGCGACATTGATCAGCACTGCGCCCGCCCGCATGCGCGCGATCTCGCTGGCGCCGATCATGCCGCGCGTCTGCGGCGTCGCCGGCACGGCCAGCACGACCACGTCGCTCATCTCGAGCAGACGGCCGAGCGCATCCTCGCCGGTGACCATCTCCGCACCGATGCTGTCTGCGTCTTCATGCGCCGGCGGCCGTGTGCGCCTGAGCGCGGCGATGCGCATCCCGAGCGCACGTGCCCGTTGTGCCACCGCCCGGCCGATCCCGCCGTAACCGACGATGCCGAGCGTCGCCCCGGCCAGCTCGCGCACACCGCTGTCGCTCCGTTCCCAAATGTCGGGCCGCCACTCGGAGCGGTGCTGCGCACGCACCGCATGGTCGAGCCCGCGCGCAAAGTGCAGCATCATGGCAATGACGGTCTCGGCCATGGGCGGCGCATGGATCCCGGCGGAGTTCGTGAGCACGATTCCGCTCTCGATCAGCTCGGGATGGAGCAGGGAAGCGACGCCTGCGGCGCCGGTGTGGATCCAGCGCAGCCGGCCCGCCTCGAGCCCGGCCTCGAGGACATCGTGCGGGAGGCCGAGGCCGAAATAGATCTCGGCGCCGCGGATGGCGTCCAGCGCTTCGGCGCTCGAGCCGCCGCCATCGCCCCGGCCGCTCACGGGCGCTGTGACCTCGATCAGCTCCCAGTCATCGGGAAGTGTCGCGCGCAGGCGGCGTGTGAGATCGGCGGGAGGCGCCCACACGGGACGTTCGTCCCGCATGTTGAACACCGCGCGACGCATGTCAGCGGTAGTTGCCGAAGGTCAGCTCGATGCCGTAGTCCTGTTCGCGGAGGAAGGCCATGACATTCTGCAGCTCGTCACGCGAGGGGCTCGTCACCCGCAGCTCGTCGCCCTGGATCGCGACCTGCACCTTCTTGAAGCCCTGCGCCTTCACATCCTTCACGATCTGCTTCGCTGTCTCCGTCGGGATCCCCTGCGCCAGCTCGATCTCCTGACGCGCGCGGCCGCGCGTCGCGTCCTGCACGGCGCCCGGCTTCAGGTTCTTCACCGGCACCTGCCGGCGGATCAGCTTCGTCTGCAGCACGTCGTAGAGTGCCGTCAGCTTGTATTCGTCGTCGGCTTCCAGTGTGAATTTGCTCGACTTGGTATCGAACTCGATCGTGCAGTCCGTCCCCTTGAAGTCGTATCGCGTGGCGATCTCCTTGCGCGCCTGGTTCAGTGCATTGTCGACTTCCTGCAGGTCCGCACCGGTCGTCACGTCGAACGAGTTCTGCTGTGCCATCCGTTCACCTCATGTCCGTCGATTCGCCCTGCCTCCCACAGCGGGACGCGGGCAGCATCGCCTGATCGAGTCCGTTCAGCCTCGGCGGGTATGCCCGCCGGGGCGCACGCCGTGTACGAATGCCGGCGGCAACCCTGTTATTACGGCGCTGGCACTCCCGATGCAAGCTGCCGCCGTACGGCTGGCGAGGGATTTGCGCGCGGAGACGAACCATCGTGAGTACGAAGATCTTCCTGCTTTCTCCCGCCAGCGTGGCCGGGCGGCGTGCCCAGCTGCTGCTGGGCCGGGGCGCGTTTCCCCTCGCGGAGCAGCTCCGCAGCGGTGCGGCCGTTCCGCTGTGGCAGGTGTTCTCGTTTCTGAGCGGCCTCTATTTTCGCGGCAAGCACGCGTACGCCAGCACATTCGCGGCGCCGCCGGCAGACCTGGCCGGGTCTTACGTCATCACGACGAACCGCGGCCTCATGAGCGCGGAGGAGCCGCTGACGGCAGATGACCTGCGCGCCTTCGGTACCGTCCCGATCGATCTCGCCGACGCGCGCTATCGAAATCCGCTCGTGCGCGACACACGCAGGATCGCCGCGGCGCTGCCCGGCGATGCGACCGTGATCCTGCTCGGCAGCATCGCCTCCGGGAAGTACGTGGATGTGTTGAGCGAGGTGCTCGGCGACCGTCTCCGATTCCCCGCGGAGTTCGTCGGCCGCGGTGACATGAGCCGTGGCGGACTGCTGCTCCGGTGTGTCGATGCCGGCACCGAGCTGGAGTACGTCCCGCTGGCGGGAACGCCGCGTCGCGGTTCACGGCCGCCCAGACTGGAACCGAGAAAGTGAACGGGGCTACCACCATGGCGACGATTCCGGCGAAGCAGAAGGGTGACATCACGCTCGACGTGAACGGCCGTGAGGTGCGGCTTACGAACCTCGAGAAGGTGTTCTGGCCGGACGCCGGAATCACGAAGGGCGACCTCATCCAGTACTACCTGGAGATCGCGCCCG
This sequence comes from Longimicrobiales bacterium, assembly GCA_035461085.1. Classification (GTDB taxonomy): domain Bacteria; phylum Gemmatimonadota; class Gemmatimonadetes; order Longimicrobiales; family RSA9; genus SH-MAG3. The sequence continues at coordinate 27,999 of DATHVW010000199.1, forward strand.
CACTGCTGCCGCACCTCGTCGACCGCGCCATGGTCATGAAGCGCTACCCGCACGGCATCAGCGGCAAGTTCTTCTTCATGAAGCGCGCGCCCGATCCGCGCCCGGAGTGGATCGAGACGTGTGCCATCGAGCACGGCTCGGGGAGCATCATCCATTTCCCCATGATCCAGGACGTCGCCGCGCTGCTGTGGGTGATCAATCTCGGGTGCATCGACCTGAACCCGTGGTACGCACGCTGTGACGATGTCGATCGTCCCGACTTCCTGCATTTCGACCTGGACCCCGTGCCGGAGGCATCGTGGGAGCGTGTTGTCGAGACGGCGCTGCTCGTGCGCGAGGCGCTCACCGCGCTGCACATGCCCGTGTACGCGAAGACGACGGGCTCCAGGGGCATCCACATCTACGTGCCGATCGTGCGCGGTCCGAAGCAGAAGCAGGTCTGGACGTTCGCGAAGCAGCTCGCGCGCACGCTCGAGTCGCACGCTCCACACCTCATCACCGCGGAGTACCGGATCGCGAACCGGCCCCCCGACCGCGTGCTCGTGGACTACAATCAGAACGCCTGGGGCCGCACGCTCGCGTCCGTGTATTCCGTACGGCCGCGCGCCGGCGCCACGGTATCGGCGCCCGTGACGTTCGCGGAGCTCGAGGCAGGCGCACGCATCGATGACTTCGACCTGTTCAACGTGCCGGCCCGCGTCGCCGAACAGGGTGACCTGTGGGCCGGGCTGCTCGATCCGAACGAGCGCTTCGACCTCGCGCGCTACCTGTGAGCTGCCGATGTCCCTGAGTGCATCACACCTCACCGCCCGGGACGCGTTGCCATGAGCAAAGCCGCCGATCTGCCGATCCCCCTGGAGTTCGCGCCCATGGAAGCGGAAACGGTCGATGACCTGCCGGCCGGCGACGGCTGGGCATACGAGCCGAAGTGGGACGGGTTCCGCTGCCTCGCGTTCCGCGATGACGATACAGTGGAGCTGCGCTCCAAGGCGGGTAAGCCGCTCACCCGCTACTTCCCCGACATCGTCGCGGCCCTGACCCGCCTGACTGCGACCCGCTTCGTCCTCGACGGCGAGATCGTCATACCGTTCGAGGACCGTCTGTCGTTCGAGCAGCTGCTCATGCGCATCCATCCGGCCGCCAGCCGCGTGCAGAAGCTGGCGCACGCCACGCCTGCCGTGTTCGTTGCCTTCGACCTGCTTCTTTCCAACCGCGGCGGGCCGCTCATCGAGCGCACGTTCGCGGAGCGGCGCGAGCGGCTGGAGGCGTTCGCCGGTCGATATTTCACGGATGACGTGCGGCTGTCACCGCAGTCGCTCGACATCGAGCGGGCGCGCGGCTGGCTGCAGGGTGGCGCGGATGGACTGGATGGCGTAATGGCGAAGCGTCTGGATCAACCGTATCGCAGCGGCGAACGTGCGGGCATGGTCAAGATCAAGCGGCTGCGTACTGCGGACTGCGTGGTCGGCGGATTCCGTTACGCGTCGGCGGGAAAGGTGGTCGGCTCACTGCTGCTGGGTCTCCATGACGACGATGGTCTGCTGCACCACGTCGGCTACACGTCGAGCTTCCGCGCCGACGAGCGCGCTGCTCTGACACCGGAGCTGGAGCGGATTGCCGGAGGTGCGGGCTTCACCGGCCGCGCGCCCGGCGGGCCAAGTCGCTGGAGCACACGACGTTCCGACGAATGGGTACCGCTCCAGCCCCGGCTGGTTGCCGAGGTGCGCTATGACCATTTCAGTGAGGGGCGGTTCCGTCACGGCACACGTTTCGAGCGCTGGCGCCCGGACAAGGAGCCAGCGCAGTGCACGTTCGATCAGATCGCCCGCGAGGGCCGCTCCACGCTGGCGCTCCTGCGGTCGGACTGACGCCGGCAACAGGAGGGCGCGGCACCCGCCACGGGTGCGCGCGGTGCAATCAGTCCTGCGTCCCCGATCGCTCCGAGGCTGCATCCTGCTGAGCGTTGGCCAGGTCGCGCTCGTCGGCCATGCGATGATCTATGCGCTGCCACGCGTCCCTGGCCGCCAGCCTGGCGTCGCTCCAACCCAGCCGCGACTCGCCGCGGTTCTCGCGCCAGCCGCGTTCCAGGTCGCGCTCCACCTCATCCCAGCGGCGGCCGGTCAGGCGCGTGCGTGATTCCCAGCCATAGCGGTACGCCGGGCGGTAATGGTCGTAGCTGAGCGTCTCGTCGGCGTACGGTCGCTTCCGGAAGTTGTCGCGCCAGTAGGCGTCCTCCTCCGTCGGGTTCAGCCGTTCGGCGGCCGAGCTGCCGGCGACACCACCCGTGACCGCGCCCACCGCACCGCCGATCGCTGCGCCGACAGGTCCTCCGATAGCGCCGCCCAGCACGGCACCCGCCACCGCGCCCCCTGTCGCCCCCGCTCCGGTACCGAGCGGATGCGCGCCCGGTTCTCCGGTGATCGGGTCGGGATTGAGATCGCCGCCGTCGTCCGTGTGCGGAACGTTCTCGTTCCCGTCGTGCCTGTGGTGCGCCATTGCGATCCTCCTGCGGGTAGCCGCTGCCGTGTGGTATGCGTTCGATCGCGGGTGCAAGCTTCAAGCCATATGCGCCGTGTCCGCGATTGCCCCGTGCAGCGGCGCGCGCTTATATTCCGGAGTGTCAGCCGGGACGCAACGCATTCTGGCGCAATGTCTTTCCAAAACGCAGGAGCAGCCCGTGGCGGGGCACAGCAAATGGGCGCAGATCAAGCGCAAGAAGGCCGTCAACGACAACAAGCGCGGCCAGCATTTCACGAAGCTCATTCGTGAGATCACGGTGGCCGCGCGCGCGGGCGGCGGCGATCCGGGAATGAATCCGCGACTGCGACTGGCGGTGGATACGGCGAAGGCCGCCAACATGCCCGCCGACAACATCGACCGTGCGATCAAAAAGGGTACGGGCGAGCTCGAGGGTGTGGACTATCAGGAGGTGTCGTACGAGGGTTATGGCCCTGGCGGCGTCGCCATCTACATCGAGACGCTGACGGACAATGCCAACCGCACCGTCTCCGACATACGCTACGTTCTCAGCCGCAATGACGGCAGCATGGGAACGAGCGGTTCGGTCGCGTGGCAGTTCGAGCGGAAGGGCCAGATCTACGTCGACGCGACGCGGTACGATGAGGACTCGACAATGCTTGCCGCGCTCGAGGCCGGCGCCGAGGACCTGCGTCGCGATGACGACGTCTACGTGGTCAGCACCGAGCTCGCATCCTTCGCGGCTGTGCAGGACGGGCTGCGCAGGGCCGGCATCGACTTCGAGGACGCCGAGCTCGCGATGGTGGCAATGAACACGGTCAGCGTGAGCGGCGCGGAAGCGCAGAAGCTGCTGAAGCTGCTCGATGCTCTCGACGACCTCGATGACGTGCAGAAGGTCCACTCCAACGCTGACATCGACGAGGCGGCATACGCAGAGGCCGACGCGTGATCGTTCTCGGCGTCGATCCCGGCGCTGCCACGACGGGATACGGCGTCGTTGCCCGTGCGGGTGGCGGCGCCGTTTCTCTGATCGAGTGCGGTGTTGTTCGCACCGATGCGCACACGCCGCTGCCCGATCGCCTGCGCCAGATCTACGACGGACTCGGTGAAGTACTGGCGCGCCACCCTGTCGATGCCATGGCCGTGGAAGGCGTGTTCTACGCGAAGAACGCCCGCACCAGCATCATCCTCGGTCATGCACGCGGCGCCATCCTGCTGGCCGCCACGCTGCGCAATCTTCCCGTCTTCGAGTATGCACCGGCGGAAGTGAAGAATGCCGTGGTCGGTACGGGCCGCGCCACGAAGGAGCAGGTCCAGTTCATGGTGCAGCGCACGCTCCGCCTGCGCACGCCGCCCTCGCCCGCGGACGCGGCGGACGGTGTTGCGGTTGCGCTCTGTCACTGCAGCGTCGGCGTCACCACCGCCCGCATCACCGCCGTCCTGCCATGAGGAGAAGTTCTTGATCAGCCGCATCCGCGGCGTGCTGCTGCGCCGTCAGATCGGCATTGCCGAGGTCATGACGCAGGGCGGCGTCGCGTACGAGCTCCAGATACCTCTGACCGTATTCGAGCGGCTGCCGAAGGAAGGGGCCGACGTGGAGCTGCGCACCTACCAGGTCGTGCGCGAGGATGCCGTCGAGCTCTACGGCTTCATTGACGACGCGGAGCGCGCCGTCTTCGGCCGGCTCCTCACCGCATCCGGCGTCGGTCCGCGCCTCGCGGTCAGCATCCTGTCCACCATGTCGCCCGAACGTGTCGTCCGCGCCATCGTGGAGCGCGACATCGCGGCGCTGCGCCAGATTCCCGGCCTCGGCACGAAGAAGGCGGAGCGACTGGCGCTCGAGCTGGCAGACCGTCTCGACGACATCGCGATCACGGCCGCCCGGTCGGGACGCAGCGGCGCACCCGGCTTCGAGGAAGCCGTGCACGCGCTCGTCGCCCTCGGCTATTCGAACGCCGATGCCGCGTCCGCCGTCCGCAAGGTGATCGACGATCAGGGAGCGCTCGCGCCGATCGACCTGATCAAGGCCGCACTGGCTGCCATCAAGAAGTAGCACATCGGACGCGGAACCCATTCTGCGGATCGACCCATTATCGCATGAAAAAGCCTCACCGCCGTATGGCGGCGAGGCTTTTTCGTGGCAGGGACATGCGTAAGCGCGCCAATCTGCAGAATGGGTTCCGCGTCCGGGTGATGGTCAGTCGCGGAGCGCGCGAATCAGCTCATCCTTCGACATTCTGCTCCGACCCTCGATGTTGCGGTCCTTCGCCAGGTTGTACAGCTCATCGCGCGTCCGGCTCTCGTAGCCCTGGTTGGGGTTGCCCGTCCCCTGCGTCGTCCGGTTCGGCGTGCGCCCTTCCTCGCGCCGGCCCTTGTTCACCGTGCGGGCCGCAATCTCCTCCGCACGGTCCTCGCTCATGCCGCGCTCCTTGCTGCTTTCCTTGATGTGCTCGTACTTCCGCTCGTCCTTGCTGCTCCACGCATCCGGCATACGATCCTCCGGGTTCGGGTTCTACCGTCCGATACCGGAAGCGCGTGCAAGATCGGGGCGAGCGGAGGAAAGGCGAGTGAGAGGAGGAGTACGCAGGTGGTGGTGTGGGCGGCGCGGCGGGTGGTGTGGGCGCCGGGTGGTGACGTGGGCGGCGCGGCGGGTGCGGCTGGCTAGCGCCAGATTCGCTTCGTAACGATCGTCACACCGCCGGCAGTGACCGTCACCGAATCGAGCGCTACGCTGCGCGCACCGATTTCGATGTCGAGACGGTGCTCGCCGGGCGGCAGCTGCACCCGCGCCACGGCGATGCCGGCGGGCAGCAGATGCCACGAACGGGTGTCCGCACGCTCGAGCAGCGCATTGCCGATGTTGCCGAGCAGCCCGATGAGCTTGCCCGCGGCTTCATTCTTCTCCTCGAGCTTCTTCTCCGCGCCTTTCGTGAGCGCGAGCTTGGCAGCGCCGCGCGCAACGGTGCGGGCAATGACGAGCGCGCGCTCCGCCTGGAAGTCCGCCACCACACCGCGCGACAAGTCCGCGTTGCCCGCGAACGCGGTGATCGCCCTCGCGGCCGTGCCTGTATCGGCGGCTCCGGATGCGTCTCCCGCGCTGGGCATGCCGGTGCGGCCCGCCGGATGTGAAGATCCGGCAGCACCCGCCTCGCTCGTACGGTGCATGCCCTCGGACGCCTGCGCGGCTCCGGTTGTGCCAGTCGTCCCCGGTCCGCGGTCTCCGGCCGCCCGCGCCGCTGACCGACCGTGTCCAGTTGTCGCGCCGCCCGTGTCACCGGCGGCCGCCGTCGCGCCACCGGTGACCAGGCGCGCCGTCTGCGGGCGGTATTCAGACCGGTACACCGGCCAGGCCACCTTCAGCAGGTATGGCAGCTCATCGATCTCGGCCTCCTCTTCCGCGCACACCTCGCGCTGCGACGTTGTCGTTCCGCTCGACGTGCTCGTCGAGTCGGTGACGGTTCTGCAGACGACGCGAGGACGCCGACGCGGAATGTGCGAGCGGTCTTCGGGCGCCGGCACGTGCAGCGTCGGCGGTCGATAGGTACCGTCCAGGAACAGCGGCTGGCTGGCGGCCTGCGCCAGCGTGCGTGCAGCGACGAAACCGAGCGCAGTCGAGCGCTCGTCGCTCTCGCCGTTCGCAATGAGATCCATCTCTTCGGGCAGCAGCAGCATCGACAGCCCCTGCTCCACGCGATGCGCAACGAAGCCCTGCTCCAGGATCACGATCACCGTACCGTGCCCGTCGTTCGACGCTGGCGGCGGAGTGGCAAGAGACGAATCGAGGGCGATCGCATTCCGGTAGGCCACATTGCTGTCGCTCCGGTCACCGTACGCCTCGAAGATCGCACCTGCGACGTAGCGCAGCGTCGCCTCGAGGGCGGGGTCGAGCGGCTCGCCATCGTCGCCGTAGTACTGCAGCAGCATGCTGAGCCGGCGCGCTTCCACGGCCGCGCCTTCAATATCGCTCAGGCGGAGTCTCGCGAGCGCGGCGTAATACGGGATCATCAGCCGTTCCGTGCGACCCGGCTCGTACGGCAGGATGAGGTCATTGGACACGACGGACAGCGCGGATCTCGAGATGCTCTTCGTGATGCGGTCGTCGGCCAGCGGTCCCGCGATGTCGAGCAGCCTCGCGCTTTCTGCGTAGTCACCCGCGTGGAACGCGATGATGCCCTGGTACATCGCGCGCAGGACCTCGTCGTCGGGTGCATGATAGGAGCTGCCGAAGCCCGCGAACGCAATGCCCGCCTGACCGGAAGCGAGCATGGATCGCAGCCGGTCCTCACGCGAGGCGAGTCCGTTCGGAGCGATGTCATAGGTTCCGAACAGGCGCGCGCAGCCCGTGCTGCAGAGCAGCAGCACGGCCGCGAGCAGCAGTCGCGGCCCGTGCCGCATGAACTGCCGCCCGCCCCCCCGCGCAGTCAGCCGCGCCATCAGCCCCGCGCCCGGCCGCGCATCAAGCCGCGCGCCCGGCCGCGCCATCAGCCGCGCATACAGCCGGCGCCCATCGGCGCGCGGCCGCGCATGAGGTGCGCCACGCCTGTCCATGATGTCAGCGGGTCTGCTTCTCCAGAATGATCACGCGCTCGCGCGCATGCGCGATTGCATCCGCCAGGTGACCATACGCCTCGCCGACGGCCTGGATCTTCTCGATCTCCAGGCGGTGCAGGAACAGCTGATAGCGCATCAGCGCCTCGATGGGACGGAGCTGCTGATCGAGCACGGTCGCAATGCGGTAGTCGATCTCCGGATCGGCCGGTCGCAGCACCTGCGCACGGTCGTAGCGGTTCAGCGCCATGCCGAACTCGCCACGCGCCACGTAATCGTCGCCCTCGCGCAGCAGCATCTCCGACATTGCGCTGGCGCGTGCCGCGGTCGTCGCGTCCGCGGGGCTCGACACGACGCGCACTCCCTGCGCCTCGTTGTAGCTGTACGAGGCGACGCGACCGTTGCGCAGCTGGACCATGCCCAGCTCGCCCGCCGCATCGCGCGCCGTGGACCGTGCGACCGGCACCATCACCGACGCCTCGCCCGCATCGCGCGTCGTCCACGCGCCGTGGCTCGTACGCGTCGCCGCCAGCACCTGCGTCTCGGTCATGCCGATCGCTACCTCACCCCGCGTGATCGCCGCGCAGATCTCCGGCGAGCAGTCGGACATCGCCCGTGCGGCCGCCGCGTCGCGCTCCGCCATCGCCTCGCGCTGCGTCCGTGCGGCGTCCTGGCGCGCGGATTCGATTACCGCATCCGTGGACTCGACGCGGTCGCCGGTCTCGAGGATCGGCGGCTCATTGATGCGCTTCGGCGCACATGCCGCGAGCGCGATGAGGGGCAGAAGCAGATAACGGGCACTCATAGGGCACCTCGTCTGCGGCGTCGCAGCCGCTCCAGGAGTGTTGAGGTCACGGCGGTCCCGTCCGGCACCGCCTCCCATTCTGCTACGACGTGGACGCCAGCGAAGTTCCGCGTGCATGCCCGTACGCGATACGGAAAGCCTTGCCCGGTCGCGAGCCGGCCATACATCTTGGGAAGGCGCCCGCCCGGCGGTTGCGGCCGCGCCATCCCCCACAGTCCGAGGCCTCAATGGAAAACAGGCCCACGCGCCGGTTGCGCATCTTCCTGCGTGATTTCCGCATGCTGGAGGCGACCGTCAGTCTCGCCGAAGGGCAGGCGCTGGCGTCCTACTTCGCCCATCGGAAGAGCTACGTGAATCTCAGCGCAGCGCACTGGACCGGTACGGGCGACGACGTGAAGCACGCCGTCCTCAAGGTCGAGCAGGTGCTGTGGGCCGCGTCGCTGGATAACGACATCCCGCTCACCAACGCATCCGTGAGCAGCGCCGGCCGTGCGGTCGAGATGCAGCTCGATGGCGGCCTGATGCTGCGCGGCGCACTGATGCTCGGGGACCAGCAGCGGCTGAGCGATTATCTCGAGATCGCGGCGCCGTTCATCCCGGTGATGAATGCACAGCTGCTGCGCAGCGGGCGCCCGCCGAAGAAGGTCAACGTTCAGCTCGGCGGTGTGGTCCTCAATCAGGAGGCCATACAGGCTGTGTGGGAGGTGAACGCACAGGACCTCATCGTGGACGACGGACCGGAATGAGAAGCGGCCGGGGCTGCCATGCGCCCCG
>DATHVW010000200.1:0-3860 GCA_035461085.1 Longimicrobiales bacterium
GCGTCGCCGCCAAGCCCGTCACTGCCGGCGGTCATGAGGTCGCGGTCCGCATTTCCGTCGGCGTCTCCGCCTGTCCAGAAATCGTGGCGGCCGCGGGGGAGCTCCTCGGCAGCGCCGACACCGCGCTCTACGAGGCGAAGCGAGGCGGACGCGATCGCGTGGTGATCGCGGAACGCAGCGCGCGCCCGGGGACTCTCGAGCCGCCGCGCCGCATCCCCCGCACACTCTAGTCGCCCCACGGGGCGGCGCTGTGACGCCCCGTGGGCCTCCTGCCCGCATTCCCGGTGCCCGCGTAACTCGGAGGTCTTACGTGGCGAAGCGTGCGTGCGAAGCGGACTACTGCGGCGCGAGCGGTCGTGATGACGAAGGGCCTCCGCGCGCCTGCGCGGAGGCCCTTCGTGCTGCGCCGCGCTACCGGATATCGATCCGCGTGTGCGCGATGGGCGTGCTGTAGGGCGGTCCCTCGGCGGTCTGGAAGAAGAACGTCCCGCCCCCCTCGAGCGTTCCGCGCGCCGTGATGTTGATCTTCCCGGCACCGGGCTGGCCGCGGGCGGTGCCGGTCTGCTGCGCCAGCGTGAAGTGTGTCGCGTGCCCGATCCTGAGCGAGCTCATGGCCGCCAGCTCGTCGATCGTGAGCACGCCATCAGCCAGCGCGGGTAGCAGCTCCGCCGTGGCCACGAACCAGATCGGCACGGCGCCCAGACCGCGCACCGTGATGTTGAGCGGACCGACGGCCGGATCCGGCGGGTCGGTGTTCCAGATCTCGTGTCCCGTGACGGTGAGCGGGCAGAACAGAGGCCGAGGCGCGGGGAAGGGCACGGCGGGCGGGAACAGGATCGTGAGATCGACGAACCCGAGAATGTTGAAGCCGCCCGGGACGCAGTGTGTCTCACGCAGCCACGGAACGGCCGCCCACTCGTCCGTCATCGGGAACCAGCCGGGCTGGATCAGCGAGTAGAAGGGCGGTCCCAGGTTGTCTTCGCCGACGACCTGGCGGACGTTCAGCTGCGGACCCGCCGACGCTTCCGTCGGCAGCTCCGCGTCGTCGCAGGCCGCGAGCGCGCCCGTCGAGACGAACAGGGCCATGGTGAGCCGGGATCGAAACGACATCGACGCCTCCTTTCCGCCGCGTGAGCAGCGAATCACGGGAACCGGGCCCGTCTCGACGCGGGCCGCCATTCCCATCTGCGCAGGATCGCGCGGAAAGGGGCAGACTCAATCCGGAATGCGGCAGGGCTCGGACCGAGTGGCGCCGTCACCCGCGAGGTCGGCGCGCTCCTGCCACGCGGCCCGGTGACGCCGGGCGAGGGGGACACGACCCCGCGCCGCTTCGACGTCGGCAAGCAGGGGCAGCGTGAATGTGCCCAGGACCTGGTTCACCGCAGGCAGCGGCTGGAGAGTGTTCGGCAAGTCGGTTTCGTGGAGTCGCAGGAGCCCGATCGCGGCACCCGTGTCTCCCGCAGTCAGGAGCCAGCGTGCCGCGGCAATCCGGTTGATGGCGATCACGAACGGGTGCTGCGCTCCATGTCGCTGCTGCCAGCTGCGATCAGCGTTCGCGGCTTCGAGCGCCGCGAGCGCGCGGGCCGCATCCGCGGTGTGCCCGGCGCGCGCGTCGGCGAGCGCGGCGAGCGAGGCGGCGAGTGTCGGCGCAGCGGGCGCCCCACTGCTTTCCAGGACGGCGCGCGCGCGCGCGAGTGCCGGATCGCGTCCTCGGGTGCACGCGATCAGACCGTCGAGCCAGGCGAGCTCCGCCTGGCCGTCGTCGTGGGCGGCGGCCTCGGAGCGCGCCGCCAGCTCCCGCAGGGATGCCGAGGAGTCCGGATGCAGCCTGCCGAGCCACGCTCCCGCCGTCACCAGACCATACGCCCACAGGGCGCCGCGTGGATGCGTCGCGGTGCGCGCGTATTGTCGTGCGGCCGCGAAGGCCGAGTCCCAGGCTCCGCGCCCGGCCCAGGCGAGCGCACCGCCCCACAGGTGCGCGGCAACCACCCCCGGAGCAGGGCGCGCGGCCACGATCCGCTGTGAGAGGTGGAGTTGCGCGCGCGGGAAGCCGTAGAGCAGGATGGTGGAGGCGCGCCGCTCCGGGTCCACTTCGCCCGGGGTGCCCGTGAGCACGCGCACGCCGATCTCGGCATCCTCGTCACGCGGTTCGCCGCCCGAGCGCGCGAGGTGATCCAGATAGCGGTAGTAGTCGAGCGGCCGCAGGTCCCACTCCAGCGGCGCGAGCGTGTCCATGCGCAGGGCCTGGAGCTCGGCGAGTACCCGGCCGGTCTGCGCAGTGTCCCGCTGGAGCAGGCTCGTCCATAGCAGATGCTCCCACGCCGGCACGAAGCGAGGATTCAGCTCGACCGTGCGACGCAGCGCAGTGCCTGCTTCCTCGAGCGGCACCCCCAGGAAGGCACCGGCGTGCGTCACGTGGTCTCCCAGCTCGAACCAGGCCGGCCAGTAGCTGGGATGTCGTTCGGTGACGACACGCAGCCGCTCGAGCCGCGCGCGCTGCCCGTTCGCCATGCGGGCCTCGACGAGGAGCCGGTCCGGCTCCGGGAAGGTGGCTCGATGCGCGAGCACGGTGGCGACGATCGCGCTGTCCACCGGGCTGCCGTGATAGCTGCGCGCGAACCAGTAGCGCCAGTACGCGAACCAGAACGTCGAGTCTGCCTCGATCGCACGCGCGAACGCTTCGGGCGCAAGGCGGAAGCGCGCTCCGGCGATCGCCAGCTCACCATCCAGGTAGGCACGGAGCGCCGCCACGGAGCGCGTCCGGATCGCTGCCGGGCTGGGTGCGGGCGCGGTACCGGCTGCCCAGGGCGTGCGGAACAGCGCCAGTGTCAGCGAGTCCGTGAGCGCGGCAATGTCTTCCGCTGCTGCCTCGACGCTGACCTGGGTCACGATTCCGGAATCGGTGCGCACCACGGCGGCGGCCCGCACCCGCGTGCCCGTACGCGAGAGCTGCCCGAGCAGCACCGAGCTCGCCCCCAGGCGCGCGGCCTGCCTCATGCGCACCTCGAGTCCGGCGTCGGCATTCTCGGGTTGTCCGAGCACCGCGATCGGATCGACGACGCGCAGCCCGGCGATGCCCTGCAGGTTGGCACTGACCGTCACCACCAGCTCGCGCCCGAGCCGCTCCAGCGCGGTATCCGCTGCCGCCGGCACGAACGGCAGCACCGCGAGTCCCGCGCTCGCCGAAGCTGTACCGGTGCGGGGCGAGCGTGCGAACCAGCCGAGCGCGAGCACCGCGATCGCCAGGATGGCTGCCGCCGCGAGCCGCACACGGCGGCCGACACGCGGCCCTTTTGCGATCGATGCGGTTCGGAGAGTCGTCGCGCACTCGGCCGCGCTCGGCCGCGCGGCCGGGTCGGCGTCGAGGCACCGCTCCACCAGCCGGACCAGGGCCGCGGGGACGTCGCCTCGCAGCGCGCGCAGTGATTCCCCGGCGGGCGCACTCGATACCGGCGACAGCGTGCCCATCCACGGCTCGCCAGGACGCTGACCGGCAAGCATCTCGAAGAGCACGAGGCCGAGCGCGTAGATGTCGGCGGCGGGCGCGGGGAGCGCTCCGGCTCGCTGCTCGGGGCTCATGTACGCCGGCGTGCCGGCGCCCGGCCGACCTTCGCGCGTCCCGGCGACGCTCGCCACGCCGAAGTCCATGAGGCGCGTCCGCCCGCCTGCCGAGACAATGACGTTCGCCGGCTTGACGTCGCGATGCACGATGCCGATGGCGTGCGCGGCGTCCAGGGCAGCCGCGAGCTGCCGCGCGATCGCCATGGCGTCGTCGAGCGGGAGCGGTCCCCGCGCCAGGCGCAAGGCCAGCGACTCGCCCTCGCAGTACGTCATCGCGATGAAAGCGCGCCCATCCTCGC
>DATHVW010000201.1:0-10362 GCA_035461085.1 Longimicrobiales bacterium
AATCTTCAAGGCCGCAATTCAGCGCGGCGCGTCGGACATCCACATCAAGGCGGGCGACTACATACGCGCGCGCATCACGGGCGAGCTGGTGCCGCTCACGCAGCAGCGTCTGGCGCCGGAGCACGTCATGCAGATCTGCTCACAGCTGATCCCGCATGCGCGCGATCGCGAGCGTCTGAATGAGATGAACGACTACGATTGCTCGTGGAGCGCGCCCGGCATCGGCCGGTTCCGTGTCAACATCCTGCGGCAGCGCGGCACCCTCATGGTCGTGATGCGTGTCATCCCGATCGAGATCCCGAACTTCGAGAGCCTGCGCCTGCCCCGCGTGCTTGCGGGTATTGCCCACGCGGAGCGCGGCCTCGTGCTCGTGACAGGCGTGACGGGATCGGGGAAGAGCAGCACGCTCGCGGCGATGGTCGGCTACATCAATCAGAATCGCAAGAAGCACATTCTGACGCTCGAGCATCCGATCGAGTTCCTGCACCGCGACGTGCACAGCTCGATCACGCAGCGCGAGGTCGGCACCGACACGGAGAGCTTCGAGACGGGGCTGCGCGCGGCGCTGCGCGAGGATCCGGATGTGATCCTGATCGGTGAGATGCGCGACACGACGACGATCGACACGGCCATGAAGGCGGCGGAGACCGGTCACCTCGTGCTGTCCACGCTACACACGACGAATGCGGTGCAGACACTGTCGCGCATCATCGCGGTGTTCCCGCCGCACGAACAGGAGATGGTGCGCAATCGTCTGTCGGAGAACCTGGTCGCCGTCGTCAGTCAGCGGCTGCTGCCGCGCAAGGACGGCAACGGCCGTGTGGTGGCGGCGGAAGTCATGATCGTCACCGCGACCATTCGGGACGCGATCCTGGACAAGGAAAAGGCGCACGAGATTCCCGACCTCATGGCGGAAGGCACCGAACAGTACGGCTCGCAGACGTTCGACCAGCACCTGACCGAGCTGGTACGTGACGACCTGGTCGCCTTCGAGATCGCCAAGGCTCACGCCACCAACCCGTCCGACTTCGAGCTGCGCATGCGGACGCTTGCCTGACATGGAACTGCGCGACCGACTCCAGGGCATCTTCCCGCCCGTCATCACGAACTTCGACTCCGCGGGTGAGATCGCGCCGATCCCGTTCCGTGAGAACCTGCGCCGCTGGATGGAGACGCCGATCGACGGCATCGTGCTGTTCGGCTCGAATGGCGAGGGTGCGCTCCTGGATGAGGACGAGAAGGTCCGCCTGACGGGCTTCGCGCGGGATGTGGTGCCGGCCGGTTATGTGCTGATCGCGGGGACATCGGGCGAATCCACGCGCGCCACCGCGCGCCAGGCGCGGGATCTGGCCGGGGCGGGTGCGGACGTCGTGCTGGTTCATCCGCCGGCATACTTCGGCCCCTACATCAGTGTGGCGGCGATGATGGATCATTTCCGCACGGTCGCGGACGCGTCGCCGGTGCCGGTGCTGCTGTACCACATCCCGAAATACACGAAGGTCACGCTGGAGGCAGGTTTTGTCGCCGAGCTGATGCGTCACCCGAACGTGGTCGGTCTCAAGGATTCGTCCGGGGACATGAAGCGCTTTGCCGATTTCACGAACGCGTGTGACCGGGAGTGCCGGCTGTTCGTGGGGAACGGTGCGCTGCTCTATACAGCGCTCGAGCTGGGTGCCGCGGGCGGCATTCTCGGCGTGGCGAACATCGCTCCGGGGCTGTGCGCCGACGTCGTGCGGCACTTCAGGGAGGGCCGGCCGCAGGAGGCAGGCCGCGTGCAGGGCCGGCTGACGCCCCTCCACCGCGAGATCGTGGCGGCGCACGGAGCGGTCGGCTGCAAGGCGGCGCTTGACCTCATGGGATGGGCCGGCGGTGCCCCGCGGCCCCCGCTCCGCCCGCTGGATGACCGTGAGCGACAGCAGGTGGCCCGGGTGATGCAGGAGGGAGGCATCCTGTAGTCCGCCCGCGGCCCGGTAGTGCGCATGGCGGCGGATCATCAAGCTATGCGAGCGTTGCTCCGGGGGTGGAATGGAGGCGGAACCGTTGGGCGAGTCGAGTGGCGGGAAGGTGATGGAGTTCGATCCGGGCGCTGCGCTGCGCGAGATCGCGACCACGCCGAGGATGACGGGGTCGGAGGGCGCAGCGGAGGTCAGCGCCAGAATCCGTTCGCGATTCGAGGAGATGGGCTACGCGGTCGAGGAGCGCGAGTTCACCTTCAGCGCACTCCTCGGACGTTTTGCGATCACCGCCGCGGGTGCTCTGTATCTCGTGACGGCGTTCACCGCGGCGATGTTCCTCTACACGAACAGCCCGATGGCCGCGCTGGCGCTGCTGCTCGTGCTCCTCATCTTCCTCGTGATCAGCGCGCTGTTCGCCCGCGCTGCGATCGATGCGCTGCCCAGGATTCCGCGGCAGCATGGCTCGAACATCTTCGCGCACCGGCCGGGTCGCACGCCGCGCTACATCATCATGGCGCACCGCGATACCAAGTCGCAGCCCGTGCCGCTCGCGTTCCGGGGCCCCGCGATCGTTCTGGGGATCGTGGTCTGGCTCGCACTGTTCATCGCCTCGCTCATGCATGCCGCGCGACCGCTGCCCAATGCCGTGATCCTGCTGCTCGGCGTGATCGGCGTGATCACCGGTGTGATCCTGATCTTCTGCTGGGTGGACAACCGCTCGCCCGGTGCGCTGGACAATGCCTCCGGCGTGGTGACGGCGCTCGGCGTCGCGGCCAGAGAGCGGGATGCGGGAGATGTCGCGTTCCTGATCACGGACGCGGAGGAGCTCGGCCTCGCGGGTTCCCGTGCCGCCGCCGCCGGGCTGCCGTCGGTATTCGGCGTGATCAACATTGATGGCATCGACGACGACGGTCCGTTCTACGTGCTCGAGCGATTCGGCATCGTGCGCAAGAAGGGGCTGGCGCCGCACCTGGCTGCCGCACTGCTGCAGGAGGCGGACGCGCTCGGCGAGGATGTGCATCGCCGCGACCTGCCGATCGGCATTCCCGTCGATCACATCCCGATCGTCGAGGCGGGGATACCGGCACTGACGATCATGCGTGGCACCACGCGGTCACTGCGCCGTGTCCACCGCCCGGACGACGACCTCGATCATCTGCGCGGCGATGGTGTGCGCAAGGCCATTGACCTCGTCAGCGGCGCGCTCGACCGGCTGCGTGCGCAGTCCCGTCATCTCGAAAGCCAGGCGCCGCGGTAAAGACGCCGTGCCTGCTGGCGCAGGCGGGCGTGCCGTCGTAGACTGTCCTCGAAAAAGCGGAACACGACCCGCCGGCCGCGTCGATCGCAGCCGGCGGGATTCTGTTGGTCTCTGACGAACTGTGAGATGAGGGATTATCGCTGTCTCGTCGTGGTCGGCGCCCAGTGGGGCGACGAGGGCAAGGGAAAGATCGTGGATGTGCTCGCGGCCGACGCGCGCGTCATTGCGCGATATCAGGGCGGCGCGAACGCGGGTCACACCGTGCACGTGGGCGGCGAAGAGTTCATCCTCCCCCAGATCCCGTCAGGCATCCTGCACGCGGACAAGCGGTGCCTGCTGGGCAACGGCGTCGTGCTCGACCTGGACCAGTTCTTCGAGGAGCTGGACGGTCTGCACGCGCGCGACATCGACGCCGAGCCGCGCCTCGGCATCAGCGGGCGCGCGCACCTGCTGCTGGAGTATCACAAGCGGCTCGACCAGGCGAGCGAGAAGGCGCGCGGTTCCGAGAAGATCGGTACCACCGGCCGTGGTATTGGTCCCGCCTACGAGGACAAGGTCGCGCGCATGGGCGTGCGTGTGGCCGATCTTCAGAACGCGGAGCGCGCGCGTGACCTGATCATCAAGGCCACGCAGCGCGCCAATGACAAGCTCGCAGCAAGCGGTGCAGAGCCGCTCGACCCCGGTGCAGTGGCTGACGGCGTGCTCGCGCGGCGGGAGCGGCTGCTGCCGCTCGTGATCGATACGGGCTACGAGATCATGCAGGCGCATCGCAGCGGCGGGCGCGTGCTGCTCGAGGGTGCGCAGGGCGCCATGCTCGACGTGGACCACGGCACGTACCCGTTCGTCACGTCATCGACCACCACGGCCGCCGGCGCCGCAACCGGCTCCGGCATTGGACCCACCGTCATCGATCATGTGCTCGGCGTCGTCAAGGCGTATACGACCCGCGTCGGCAGTGGTCCGCTTCCCACGGAGATCCCGCCGCCGCTCGGCGACGAGCTGCGCCGCCTGGGAGGCGAGTACGGCGCCACCACCGGCCGGCCGCGCCGCTGCGGCTGGTTCGATGCGGTCGTCGTGCGTTACGCCGCGCAGGTCAATGGCCTGACCGGCCTGGCCATCACGAAGCTCGATGTCCTCGATACGTTCGACGAGATACAGATCTGCACCGGCTACCTCGTCGATGGAACGGACCACGACACATTCCCGTACGACCTCACCGTGCTCGACCGCGCTACGCCCGTCTACGAGACCATGCCGGGCTGGAAGACATCCACGGCGAACGCGCGCAGCTACGGCGATCTGCCCGGACAGGCTCGCACGTACCTGGAACGCATCAGCGAGCTGACCGGGGTAGACATCGATTTCGTGTCAGTCGGTACGAAGCGCGACCAGATCATCGAGGTCTGACGTCGCCGTTGCGCGCGCCGGTTCCGCACCGGCGCGCGCGACCATTACCTGCCCGTTCCCTGCCAGTCGAGAATGTCGTCAACGGTGTTCGACGTGACCGGGTGGTACGTCGAGCGCACGCGGCCGTAAATGTCGCGCGCCATCGCCGCCCCCCAGTCGGTCGCCGCCAGGTCTTCATACAGCGGAGCAATGAACTTGCGGCGCCCCTGTGAGGACAGGAACCGCTCGAGCGCCGGCATGGCCGGCTCGTACCGGTTCCGTATCGCGATGCGAAGCCACGCGAAGAGGATCTCACTGTTGCCGCTCCCGGTGAAGCCGAATTCCTGGTCGAGCGCCGTCATCTGCTGCGCGCTCAGTGTATCGGGCAGCGCGCGCAGGAAGCGCAGCCATTCGTGCGTGGACCACTCACCGGTCTCCAGCTCCTGCGGCGCGGTGCCGCCCCGGAACGCGACGAGTTGTGAATCGACGCGCTCGAATGCAGTCGATCGGATCTGCACCGCGTTGTCGGGCAATCCCGGCTCGTAGATCCACTGGCGCGCCTGCACCCGTCCGGCGCCCGCGTCATCGCCCGCGAACAGCTCCGCATTCATGTACTGCATGAACTGCTCGGATGTCATCGGCTGGAACGCGAACTCGTCGAAGTACTCGCGCAGGAAGTCGTCGAGCCGCTCGCGTCCCACTTCCGCCTCGACCGCCTGCAGGAACGCGGCGCCCTTGTCGTAGGCGATGGACGTCATGCCGTCATCGGGATTGCGCCCGGCCAGGTCGAGCTGAAGACGCGTGTCGGGGGCGTTCGCGCCGCCCAGGTCCTCGATCGTCTCCTGCAGATCCTGCCGACCCAGCTGGCGCAGCATGTCCGCGTAGTCGCGACCGCGCAGCTCCTCCATCAGCCGGGCCTCGATGTACGTCGTGAAGCCCTCGTTCAGCCAGAAATCGTTCCACACCGCGTTCGTCACGAGATTGCCCGACCAGGAATGCGCGAGCTCGTGGGCGACGAGGCTGACCAGCGAGCGATCCCCGGCAATGACCGTGGGCGTCGCGAACGTCAGGCGCGGGTTCTCCATCCCGCCGAACGGGAACGACGGGGGCAGCACGAGAATGTCATAGCGGCCCCACCGGTACGGGCCGTACAGGCGTTCCGCCGCATCGATCATTGCCTCCACCTCGGCGAATTCGCTGGCCGCAGCGTCCACCATCGCCGGCTCGGCCCAGACGCCGCTGCGCGGACCGATCTCCCGGAATTCCAGGTCACCCGCCGCGAGCGCGATCAGATAGGGCGGGACCGGCTGGTCCAGCCGGAACCGATATGCCGTTCTTCCCCCCGCCGTCGCCTCGCCTTCCGGTGTCAGCATCTCGGCGCTCATCACGGCCCGCATGCCCTCCGGCACACGGATGATCGCCTCGTACGTCTGGCGGATGCCCGGGCTGTCCTGCGTCGGGATCCACGTCCGCGTCAGGATCGCCTGTCCCTGCGTGAACAGGAACGGCAGCCGCCCTCCGGCCGTCTGCCCGGGCTCCAGCCACTGGAGTGCGGCCGCGTCCGCCGCCGTGCGGTACGCGACGACGATCGTGTCCGTGTCGTCGCCCAGGCGCACGACGAGCGGCTGGCCCCTGATCGGATCGTCCGTTCCCACGGCGAATTCGAGTGAATCCCCGGACGGCGTCGTGACACCGTGGATCGTCAGACCGTCAATATCGAGAATCACGCTGTCGGCATCCGCGGCCCGCTCGATCGCCAGCCGGGCCGTGCCTCCGATGCTCCGGGTCTCGAAATCCGGGGTCAGGTCGAGGTTCACGTGCGTGACGCGCGCTTCCGCGGGGCGGGCGTGGCTATGGACGTCCTCGGCTTGCGGGATCGTGGAAGGGGACGGGGCATCGGTGGTGGAGCATGCCGTGAGCAGAAGGGCTGTGAGGAACGGCGTCAGTCTCATGGTTGCCTCTTGAGGTAGGGAACGGAGTGAAGATAGCCGGCCTGCGGGCGGTCGTCACGGCGCGGGGAGGTTTCTCCGACGGCGGTGTCAGGTTGTCAGAGGCGTGGGCACGGGCACGGGCATGTGGAAGGCGCACGCACACGTTTACGGGCACGGGCACGGGCAGCCAACCTTCTTCGCGACGTTCCTCGTCGCCGGTTTCTTCCGGGGCAGGTACGCTGCGCGGAGGAAGACATCAGGGGTAGACCGTCCCCGTGATCCCGACCGCCGCGCCAGCGACCCTCCCCCGGATCCAAACGGGGCAGGTGAGGGATCACGACGAAGGTCGGCTGCCTTTGCCTCTGCCCGTAAACGTGTGCGTGCGCCTTCCGCATGCCCGTGCACCTGCCCGCTGCCCATGACAACCTGACACCGTCGTCCCGCGGCGGGGCAGGGGTAGGATCCGATCCGGGCCCCGGCGGGGCAACCTGCCCCCGAACCTTGATCCCTCCCCCTTCCCCGTGCTACCTTAAAAGGCTCTGCACCCGGTATTCGTAGAAGCAGGACTGTATGTTCGAGGAGCTTTCGGAAAAACTGGATGGCGTATTCGGCCGCCTGCGCACGCGCGGGCTGCTGACGGAGGCGCAGGTCCGGGAGGGCCTGCGTGAGATCCGGCGCATCCTGCTGGAGGCGGACGTAAATTTCCAGCTGGCGAAGGACTTCCTGGCGCGGGTGGAGGAGCGTGCGCTGGGCGAGAAGGTCCTGAAGTCGGTCGCGCCGGGCCAGCAGATCGTGAAGATCGTCCATGACGAGCTGATCACCCTGCTGGGCGAGAAGCAGGAGGGCCTGAAGGTCGCGCCGGTGGGTCCGACCGTGATTCTGCTGGCGGGTCTGCAGGGTTCGGGTAAGACGACGACGGCGGCGAAGCTGGCGAAGCGGCTTACGCGCGAGGGTCGTCAACCGCTGCTGGCGGCGCTGGACGTGTATCGCCCGGCGGCGATCGATCAGCTGGAGACGCTGGGCCGGCAGGTCAAGGTGCCCGTGTTCTCGGATCGCGAGGAGAAGAACGTCGCGAAGCTGGCGAAGCGGGCGCTCGAGCAGGCGACACGGGACCGGCACCGGGCGGTGATCCTGGATACGGCCGGCCGGCTGCAGATCGACGCCGACCTGATGGACGAGCTGAAGCGGGTGTCGGCCGAGACGAAGCCGACCGAGGTGCTGCTCGTCGTCGACAGCATGATCGGTCAGGAGGCGGTCCGCATCGCGGAGGGCTTCCACGAGGCGCTCGGCCTGACGGGCGTGATCCTGACGAAGATGGACGGCGATGCGCGCGGCGGCGCCGCGCTGTCGATCCGCGGCGTCACGGGCGTGCCGATCAAGTACGTCGGTGTCGGCGAGAAGATGGACGGCCTCGAGGTGTTCGATCCGTCGCGCATGGCGGGTCGCATTCTCCAGCAGGGCGACGTGGTCGGCCTGGTCGAGAAGGCGCAGAGCGCGTTCGACGAGGACGAGGCGAAGCGGCTGGAGAAGAAGGTCGCGCGGGAAGGGAAGTTCGATCTGGAGGATTTCCTGGGTGTGATGCGGCAGATGCAGAAGATGGGGCCGCTCGAGAGCCTGCTGAAGATGGTGCCGGGCGTGAACGCGAAGGCCCTGAAGGACGCGAAGATGGACCCGAAGGCGATGAAGCACGTCGAGGCGATCGTGCTCTCGATGACGCCGAAGGAGCGGCAGCGGCCGGAGGTCATCAACGGCTCGCGCCGGCTGCGCATCGCGAAGGGGAGCGGTCGCACGGTGCAGGAAGTGAATCGTCTGCTGACGCAGTTCAAGCAGATGCAGAAGATGATGAAATCGATGCGCGGGATGGGAATGGGGAAGGGGAAGGGCATGCCGAAGGGTATGGGAATGCCGCGGCTGCCCGGAATGTTCGGAACCTGAGAGGCACGACGACATGTCCGTGAAGATCCGTCTCCGGCGTACAGGCCGGAAGAAGCAGCCGAGCTACCGCCTCGTGGTGGCCGATTCCGCCACGCCGCGGGATGGCCAGTACCTGGACGCGCTCGGCACCTACAATCCGCTGGTGAAGCCGGCCGATCTGCGCATCGACCTGGACAAGGTCGAGAAGTGGCTCGCGGAGGGCGCACAGATGTCCGACACGGTCGCGTCACTCGTGCGCAAGGCGCGCCTGGGCGGTGACAGCAAGATCGCCGTCCGCGGCGTCGGCCCCGAGGAGAAGCCGGAAACGGCCAATATCGTGGCCGCCGCCGAGCCGTCGCAGCCGGCGCGTGCCGGCAGCCGGGGTGCGCCGAAGGCCGAAGCGGCCGAGGCCGCTGCGCCGGTCGAGGCTGCGCCGGCAGAGCCTGCGGCTGCGGAGCCGGCCGAAGTCGCCGAGCCGACCGAACCGACGGAGTAGGGCGTGGCCGCGGACGCCGGTGAGCGGGCGACGCCCGGCCACCTCGTCGTCGGCCACATCACGAAGGCGCACGGGACGAAGGGCGAGCTGTTCGTCTGGCCGCTCACCGACCGTCCGAAGGAAGTCTTCGCTCCGGGTCACCAGCTGTTGCTGGGCGATGACGACGGCACCGTCGATGACGACGCGGCCGTCGTTGTCGTCGAATCGGTCCGGCCGTTCAAGCGCGGGCTCCTGGTCAAGCTCGAAGAGTTCGAGTCGCGCGAGGACGCCGACACGCTGGCGCAGCGATACCTGCTGCTGCCGACGGAGGCCGTGCCGCCGCTCGAGCCCGGTGAGGTCTTCTATCACGACCTGCTCGGCATGACGGTCGTCACGGTGTCGGGCGAGCGGGTCGGCACGGTGCGCGAGGTCTTCGAGACCGAGCCGCACCACCTGCTCGAGGTGAAGAGCGACACCGGCAGGCTGCACCTCGTGCCGTTCGCGCAGCGGATCGTACGCTCGGTGGATGTGGAAGAGAAGACGATCGTGATCGATCCGCCGGAAGGTCTGCTGGAGATCTGATGCGGATCAACATCGTCACCATCTTCCCGGGGTTCTTCGACGGTCCCCTGTCGCTGAGCATCCCGGCCCGGGCGGTGGCGAAGGGGCTGGTCGAGTACAGGATCGTGGACCTGCGTGATTTCACGCATGACCGGCATCGCACGGTGGACGATTATCCGTTCGGCGGCGGGGCCGGGATGGTGATGAAGCCGGAACCGTTCTTCGAGGCGGTGGACGCGCTGAAGCCGGACGGTCCGATCCTGCTGATGTCGGCGCGCGGGCGGCGCTTCTCGCACGACGATGCGGTGCGGCTGTCGCTGCAGGGCGAGATCACGCTGCTCTGCGGCCACTACAAGGATGTGGACCAGCGGGTCGGCGACTCGCTGGCGACGGAAGAGGTTTCGCTGGGCGACTTCGTGCTGAGCGGCGGCGAATACGCCGCGCTCGCGATCACCGATGCGGTGGTCAGGCTGCTGCCCGGGGCACTGGGCACGCACGAGGCCGCGGCAGGCGATTCCTTCTACGACGAAGGGCTGCTCAGCCCGCCGTCGTACACGCGGCCCGCCGAGTATCGCGGGCTGAGCGTGCCGGATGTGCTGCTGTCGGGACACCAGGCGCGGATCGATGCCTGGCGGCGGGAACAGGCGGAGCGGCTGACGCGGGAGCGGCGGCCGGACCTGCAACAGGAACAGTGACGGAAAACGGGAGGCGAAGGCTCAGCCGCGCCGCCCGTGCTGCAATCGTCGTGATTCAGGTTGACGCACGACGCTCTGACATGCCAGATTAGATGACTGCACGCGATCGGGAAAACCGAGGGGGTCGCCATGGATATGCTACAGGAAGTGACGAGAGAGCAGCTGCGCAGTGACCTGCCGGCTTTCG
>DATHVW010000202.1:0-11444 GCA_035461085.1 Longimicrobiales bacterium
TCCCGGAGCTCGGGGACTACCAGCCGAGGCCAGCGACCTCTCGGCCGACCTGACGGAGCCGAACTTCCATCAGGTTGTCACGCGACCCTGCTGGTCCACGCGACCGACGCTCGAGCAACGACCGCTCGTCTCAAGCGTCCATTGCCATCCTAACGCTTTCGGGCGCGGCCGTCAAGCCCACCGGCCGACGCCCGTCCGCATCGGCATAGAATGACCTCAGCTGCTCCCGCACATCGGCCCACGGCCCGGTCACCAGCGGCGCCGGCGGCAGTGACGACAGGAAGAACCGGCCGTAGCCTTTCGAGAGCAGGCGCGGGTCCAGGATCACGATGGCGCCATGGTCCGTGCGTGTCCGGACGAGCCGGCCGAAGCCCTGCTTCAGCCTGAGCGCGGCGTGCGGCAGCATGTAGTCCTGGAAGCTGTTGCCGCCGTTGCTGTCGATCGCCTCGATGCGGGCGGCGGTCAGCGGCTCGGAGGGCACCTTGAACGGGAGCTTCGTGATGATCAGGCCGCGCAGCGGATCGCCCGGTACGTCCACGCCCTCCCAGAAGGATGCGACGCCGAGCAGTATGCCGCGGTGCGCATCGGTGAAGCGCTGCAGCAGCGATGCGCGCGGGGCCTCGCCCTGGACGAAGAGCGGCCAGCGCGATGCGGCACCGCGGCGGTGCAGCTCGGCGGCAACGGCGCGCAGCGCGCTGTAGGATGTGAACAGCACGAAGAGGCCGCCGTCCGTGAGGCGGGCGTGGTCCTCGGTTATACCGGCGATGGCCGCGCCGTAGCGCTGCGGGTGCGCGCGCACGTCGGGCGCATCGGTCGGTACGGCGAGAATGGTCTGACGCTCGAAGTCGAACGGTGACGGATGCACCGACTCGGTGGCGCGCACGCCGCTCTCGATGCCGAGGCGGCCACGCAGGAACTGAAAGCCGTCTCGCGTGGTGAGCGTCGCGGAAGTGAGGACGGTGGTGTGCACGCGATCGAAAAGCGCATCGCGCATGAGGTCGGCCAGGTCGATCGGCGCGGCGCTCGCGGAGATGTTGCGCATGCGACTGCCCTCTTCCCTGCCGCGTCGCTCGAGCCAGCGCACGAGAGGGATCGGCTCCTGCGCGGGAACCAGGGCCGTGCGCAGCGCGGCGGCGGACATGTCGATGCGGTTCTGCAGGCCGGCCGTCTCGATGAGCAGCTCGGCGAGCGATTCCGCCCACTTCTGGTCCGTTTCGACGATGGCGCGTACGCGGCCGATGCCGCGACCGATCGCGTCGAGCACGATCAGCAGGTCGTCGAGGACGGGTGCAACAGACTCGGCCCAGGTGGCATCGCCCGCGAAGTCCTCGCGCAGCCGGAGCACGCCATCATTCGTGGTGTCGAGTGTCGCGTCGAGTCGCGCAAACAGCTCGCTCGTCAGCTCGCGGGCACGCTCCGTGTCCGGCCGCAGCGACTCACTGACCACGCGCAGCGCATCCTGCTGGAGCAGATCCTCGGCACGGGTGCGCAGGCGCAGCTCCAGGAGCGGGAGCACTCCGCGACCGCCGCGACGCTCCAGCCTGGCGAGCAGCCGGTGCAGCCCGCGCCGCGTGACCCGGACACCCAGGTGGCTCGTCGCCGCGTCCTCAACATTGTGTGCTTCATCGAGCACGACGCGACGGTACGGCGGCAGCACGGCCGTGCCGCCGAAATTGCTCTGCAGCCGCCGCACCGCAATGTCGCTGAACAGAAGGTGGTGGTTGACGACCAGGATCTCGGCGGCCACAGCCTCCCGCCGCGCCTTCTGATAGAAGCACTGCTCGAAGTGCGGGCAGCGCGCGCGCAGACATACGTCCGACTCGCTCGCGACCTCGTCCCACACTTCCGGTGACGGGTCGAACGCGAGATCCTGCAGTGACCCGTCCTTCGTCGTGTCCAGCCACGAGACGATCGCCTCGAGGTCGCGCTTCTGTCCATCATCGAACAGTGTGTCGCCCGCAGCGCGCGCGAGCAGCGCGCGCCGTATGGACACGTAGTTGCTGCGACCCTTCACCAGCGCGTAGCGGAACGGTCGCGCGAGTGCGCGGCGCAGGAAAGGCAGGTCCTTATTGACCAGCTGTTCCTGCAGGTTGATGGTGTTGGTGGAGATGACCGTGCGCTCCCGGTTCCGTACCGCCCACTCGATGGCCGGAATCAGGTATGCGACGGATTTGCCGGTGCCGGTGCCGGCTTCGGCGAGCGCGATTCCGCCATCGTTGTAGGCGCGCGCTACCACGCGGGCGAGATCACGTTGTGTCGGGCGGTCCTCATAGCCGGCATGAGCACGGGCGACAGGGCCATCGGGCGCGAGCAATGCCGCGATCTCATCCTCATCGAGCAGCTCCAGCTCGGTGAGCCGGGGCGGAGCCACCACGACATAGAGCGTGGCCGCCGCGTTGTCCACGATCGCCAGGCCCAGGCCGTTCGAATAGAGCTCTGCAGCGACGCGCATGTCCGCGTCCGACGGTGTCAGGTCGCCGGACGGATGGTTGTGAATGACCAGGCTGCCCGGCGCTGCATCGCGCGTCGCGGCCAGGACCGCACCTTGGTTGCCGCGCGCGAGCACGCGCGGGTCGGAGATCACACCGTCTGTCGCCACGGCGGCAACGAAGCACACCTCGTTACCGCCGGCATGATTGATCTCGGCGCGGATACGCGCGGCCGAACGCGGTTCCAGTTTCAGGTCCGGCGTCACGTCTTGAGCGTCTTCTTCTTCGCCGCCGGGAAGAGCACGTTGTTGAGGATCAGGCGGTAGCCGGGTGAATGCGGATGCATCGACAGGTCGGTATGGGCATCGCCGATCTGGTGCTGGGCGTCTTCCGGATCGTGCCCGCCGAGGAACGTCCACGTCCCCTCGCCGAACGTGCCGTGGATGTACTTCGTCCAGCCCGCGCCATCCTCTTCGCCCAGCACGATGATCCCCGGCTTGAGCCGCTCGCGACGGAAGCTGGTGGTCAGGCCGTAGAAATCCGCCAGCACACGCTCGTGGTTCTGCACGAGCATGGACGGCACCGGATCGAACTTCGGGCTGAAGTCGAACAGGGTGAATGCACCGAGCGGCTGGCGCCACGTCGTGTTGACCTGGTGACCGTCAATGTCGCTGAATGCGTTCACGCCGGGATTCATCTGCAGCTCCGCGTCGCGGAACGCGAGTGTGCGGTCCCACTGGAGTTTGCGTGACGCATCGGGATCGACCGGCGTGCCATCGCTGAACGGTGCGGCGATGTCCACACCGATCGCGGCGAGTGCCAGCTCCAGCGTCTCGGTCGCAGTGCACATGGCGAACAGGAACCCGCCCTGCGCGACGTAACGCCGCATCTCCTCGGCCACCGACTTCTTCAGCTCAGGCACGTTCGCCTTGTCGAAGCGCCCGGCCATGGCCTCATTGACTGTGATCGCTTCCTGCAGCCACGGGGCGCCCGCGTAACTGATGTAGAATTTCGAGTACTGGCCGGTGAAGTCCTCGTGATGGAGATGCAGCCAGTCGTATTCGGACAGGCGGCCCTGCATGACTTCGGCGTCCCAGAGCTTGTCGTACGGGATGTCGGCGTACGTCAGCGCGAGTGTGACGGCATCGTCCCAGGGATTGACGTTGTCTGGAGTGTAGACGGCAATGCGCGGCGCCTTCTCCAGGATGACGCGTTCCATGTTGGACTGCTCGATCATCGCGTACAGCTGCGCGACCTCGGCTGCGCCCACCGGCTCCGTCGTCACACCGCGCATGGCCGCTTCGCGGCGCACGTCCGGCCGGTCGGGCAGCAGGAAGGAGCCATCGCGGTAATTGAGCAGCCAGTCCGCGGTCAGGCGGTGATCCAGGACCCAGAATGTGAGACCATACGCCTTCAGGTGATCCGTCTGGGCCTGATCCATCGGCACGAGCAGCTGCTGCGCGGCGAGCGTCGGCGCGCAGAGAGCGAGTGCAAGGGCCGCGATGATGACGCGATTCATGGCTACGGTTCCTTCCTGCCTGTCAGCGACTCTGCAGACGTTGCAGCTCAGCGCGCGCCTGGGGAGCCAGCGCGCTGCGCGGATACTCGACGACCAGTCTCTCGAGCAATACTCTTGCCTCTTCGGTCGTTTCCGGCGCCGCACCGGCGGCACGGGCCAGGCTGAGCAGAGCTGCCGGAGCCTCGTGCGTATCCGGCAGCGTTTCGACGATCTCGCGGCGGATCGCTGCAGCATCCTCGTTCAGCCCCGCGCCGTCCGCGGCGTCGGCGAGGAAATCCAGGACGGCTGCGCGTTCCGGGGCGGCGAGAACACGTGCTGCGGCGGCTGCGTCCCGCACGGCCCCGGCGCGCCCATCATCCTCCGCCGCCATCACCTGCGCGACCAGCTCGCCGCCGCGCGCTGACACGCGTGTGAGCAGCGTGGCGAGCGCGATCGCGGCGGTGGCCTCGCGGCCGCGGAGCAGCGGTGCGGCCGAGATGAACTCATGGCGTGCCGTCGCGAGATCACCGTTGCGCAGTGCGAGCCGTCCGCGCACCTGCGCGGAGGCGACACCGCGAACTCCATCGAGCACGTTCTGCGCATCCACCATGCGGCCCGCTTCCAGGACCGCAGTGCCGACCGCGGCGGCAGTCGCGTCCATCTCGGGGGCATCGGGGAACGACGAACGGAACGATGCGTAGTCCGCCAGCGCGCTCTCCAGGTCACCGTCGCGCGCGCCCAGCTGGATCCGCAGCGCGAGGGCCTGCCGGTGCTGCGGCGATCCGGCGTCGGACGCGGATTCGAGCTCGCGATACGTGGCCGCAGCGAGTGCGGTGTCACCAGCCAGCAGCGCCAGCTCCGCGATGCGGCTGCGAATCGCGAGGGTTGCGGGCGCGTCAGGTGCCGCTGCGAGCAGACCCTGGTAGGCGGCGAGCGCGACGGGATGCAGGTCGGCGGCATCCGCGCGCCGCGCGAGCTCCACGAGCAGTGCCTGACGCTCCGCCGGCGGTGTGCTCGCGGTGAGCGAACGAAGCGCCCCCAGCGCGGCATCCTCCAGGCCGGCCTCGATGGCCAGCATGGCGGCCGCACGCTGCCGGGCGAATGTCGATGGCTCGGCGGAGAGGCGGGCGACGAGCGCAGGGATCACATGCGCGCCGCCATCCGGCAGCATCTGCAACCGTCGCTCGACCAGCATCAGGCCACGGCCCGCTTCACCTACGGCGCGGGACCACTCGTCGGCGGCCCGTTCCATGTCGTTCATGCCCGCGTAAGCATCACCCAGCTCGAGGGCGAGCGCATCAGCGCGGTCGATGCGTGCGCGCCCCTGCTCCAGCAGCGCCACGGCGCGCGCGTGATCGCCGCGGTTGCGCCACACGACCGCCGCCTCACGGTAAGGAGTCTCGAGCTCCGGCGTGGCCGCGATCCAGTCGTCGATGGCAGCCTCGAGACGCTCGACATCGCCCAGGCCCGACAGCACGCGCAGGCGCGTCTGGTGACCGATCACGGACTTCGGGTCGGCCGCGAGCAGCCGGTCGACCGACGTCATGATCTCCTCCGTGCGGCCCTGCGCCGTGAGCACGCGTTCCATCGTGAGCAGACCGCTGAGCGACGTGGGATTCGCCTCCAGCACCTGCGCGACGATCTCCTCCGCTTCGGCGTAGTCGCCCGCCGCCTCGTACGACGCGGCCTGGCGCAGGCGCGCCAGCTCGGACATGAGCTGATCGTGCGCGGCGCGGTCGGCAGCGCTGCGCTGCGCATGGGCCGGCGCCGCAGTCGCGCAGACCGTCGCGATCGTGACGACGAAGATCGCGCACGACCTCATCATGTCGCCGGCGGCCTTTCCTGCTGCGACCGGTTGAGCCGTTCGAAGTAATCCAGGATCAGGCGGCGATACGCCGGCGGCAGTGCCTGCAGCTCCGCCGCGCCCGGTGCGCGGAACCGGGTCGGATCACGAAACAGCGCCGGATCGAGATCATCGACCGCGCGGGCATCGAACCGCGATGCGCGCTCCGCCGTCCGCTCGTCCTCCACCTCGTCCTTCTCGAGCGAGCGCCCCGCATCCAGCATGCGATGGAAGAGCCTCTCCTGCCGCGCCAGCGTTTCCGGCGGCATCCGGCCGCTCTGCATCTGGCGGGCGATCTCCTCCGCCTCCCGCGCGAGCGCATCCACATCGCCATTCATGCTCTCACGGCCGCCGCGATTCAGCTCGCCCAGACGCCGCGCGATCTCCATCTGCTCCTGCGACAGCCGGTTCAGCTGCTGACCGCGCGCGTTCTGCGTCACGTTCATCGGCGTGAGCGCATTCGACCGGCCGTTCAGGTCGCCCTGCTTCTTCGCGATGTCGGCCATCTGCTGCAGCGCCTGCGACCCCTCGCCCGACTCCTCACCCATGCTCTGCGAGTTGTTCAGCAGCGACAGCGCCAGTCTGTTCAACGCGTCCACCGTCTGCTGCGCCTGGTCCGTCGGGATCTGCCCGCTCTGCATCTGATCGAGGGTCTGCTGCATGCTCCGGTTCGCCCGGCCCAGCGACGCACCCACCTCCTGGTTCATTGCCGCGCTGCGCTCCCCGTTCTCCTGCAGGTTGCGCCCGAGCTGCTGCAGTCCCTGCTGCAACGCCGACTGTTCCGACTGCATCGACGGCATGCCCGCGCTGCCACCACTCCCCTGCTGGCCGGGCGTCTGCCCGCCCTGCTGCTGGCCGCCCTGCTGGCCCTGCTGCTGACCGCCCGCCTGCTGTCCCTGCTGGCCGCCCTGCTGCTGACCCTGCTGGCCGCCCTGCTGCTGACCGCTCTGCTGTCCCTGCTGCTGGCCGCTCTGCTGACCCTGCTGCTGGCCGCTCTGCTGACCCTGCTGCCCCTGTTGCGGCGGCTGCGGTGCCTGCGGAGGCCGTGGCATCTGCGAGCCGCCCTGCTGAGCCTGTTCCTCCTGCTTCATCCGATCGAGCAGCTGCTGCTGTCTCTCGGCCAGCGACAGCGCGTCGCGCGTGGCCTGCTCCATGGAGTCGCGCGCGTCCTGCTTCCACTCCTCCGCGAGATCCTGCCGCGCCTGATCCAGCTTTTCGGCGGCCTGCTCGAGCTGTTCTGCCGCCCGCGCGCCCTTCTCGGACGCCTTCTGACCGTCCTGCTGCGCGGCATCCTGCGCCGCCTGCTGCATCTGCTCGCCGGCCTGGGACGTGTTGCCGCGAGCCTCCTCCGTGCTCCCCGCCGTCTGCTGCTCGCCCTGCTCGCGCAGCCGCTGCTCCATCTCGGCGAGCGACTCCGTGAGCTCTTCGGTACGGTCGGCCAGCTCCTGCTGCGCACGCGCCTGGTCGGCGGTCGGTTTCTGCTCCGCCATGGATTCGGCGAGCGCCTCCTGCTGCGTGGCGAGCTCGCGTGCCTCCTGCGCCAGGTTGTTCATCTGCTGTTCCGCTGCCGCGCGACGCATCAGCTCCAGGCTGCGGTCGAGCTGCTCCTTCATCTCCTCCTGCTGCTGCGCCATCTGCTCGAGAGCCTGCTGCAACGCCTGGGGATCGAGCTTTTCGAGGGCTTCGCGCAGCGCTTCCATCTGCTCGCGCATCTCGGGCGTCATCAGCTCTTCGTGGAGCTGACGCATCTCCTCGAGACGCTCCTGCAGCTCTGCGTCACGGAGTCCGGAGCGCTCCATGGCGCGCTCGAGCGCATCGAGGTCCCTGCGCATTGATTCCAACTGCGCGACCAGCTCGTCCTGCCGCTCGAGCATCTGTCGTGCAGCGGAAGCCTCCTGGTAGTCCATGGGCTGAGCCGCGCTCTCGCCCGTACGGTTGCCGCGCTGACGATCGGCCTGCCGGCGCGCGTTGGCCGCGCTCGCGCGCCGCTCCAGGTCACGCGTCGTCTGCTGCAGCTCTGCGGCCGCCTGCGCGAGCCGTTCCGCTTGGTCGAGCATGTCGTCCGCCCGCTCGACCGACTGGTCGCGGAGCTCCGTCATGCCCGGCAGCCTGAGCGACACTGTCCTCGATACGGACGTCTGCCGCCGCGGCGACGTGTCGGTGACGCGGATGAAGAACTTGAGCGTGTCGCCCGGAACGAGATCACGCGCAGATGCGTCCAGCAATCCGCGGATCAGTGCACGGTCATCGCCGGTCATTGTGATCGGCTCCACCAGCGGCTCGCCGCTGCCACCGGTCGCACCCACGCGCCAGCTGACCAGGGCCGCTTCCGCCAGTCCGAAATCGTCACGCGCGTCCGCCACGACCGCCTGACGCAGCGATGCGTCGAGCACGGTATCACTCAGCGGGAACGTGATCTCGACATGCGGGACTGCGTCCGGCACCACGATGATCTCGAGCGGGGCTGGCGCCAGATCCATGGCGCCGCCAGCGACATCACGCAGCTGCCAGGCGAACACCCCGGATGCGGCCGGTACGAACGAACCGGTGAACCGGTCGTCCTCGACGCTGAAGGCCGCGCCCGCGGATGCGTCGGTGCTGGCCAATGCGGCCGCGGCGAGCGCGCGCGTCGCACGGCCGCGCACGATGAGCTGGGTACCCTCGGGCACCTCGAGCGGCGGCACTTCGCCCTGGAAGTGGTCGGTCGGTCGCGTCACATGGCGCGGATACACGACGTCCACCGCCAGGTCCGCAAGGAGGAGCGGATCGGTCGGTATCGCACTGTACCGCCCGCTGGCTGCGCCGTCCGGTGATTCCACCCAGTACTCCACGGCCGCATCGATGCGCGGGATCACGATCAGGACGCTGTCGCCGCTCACCACACCGATCTCCTCGCGCGGAACATCGCCCTGCATCCGCCAGCGCAGCGTGACCACCTCGCGACCCGGCGCAATGATCGCGACCGGCAGATCCAGGCCGCGCTGCACTTCCACATCACCCGGACGTACGGTCAGGGGCGGGAGCGGCGGCGGCATCAGGTTGCGGACCGGACGCGCCATCGGGGCCCACGCCGCGCGCGAATGTTCCGGTGTCGCAAACCCGAGCAGGAGCGTGGTCAGTGAGAGCGTCGCGAATGCACCTGCGGCTGCGCGGCGACGGCGGCGCGTGCGCTCGCGCAACGTCGTCGCCACGGCGTCGGGCGAGATACCTGTGAAGCGGCTGCTGATGTCGTGGCCCGCACGCCGCGCCAGGGCGGACGAGGTACCATCGGGCACCCTTCGCGACAGCTCGAGCGCGCCGCGTACCGAGCCTTCGGGCATGCCGGCAGTGCGTTCGGCATCGGCGGCGACGGCGCCCTCATCGAGACTGCCCACCCAGCGCCGCATGCCGAGGTAGACGAGCCCTGCCGCCACGGCCACGAACAGCGAGTCCAGCAGCAGCGGTCCGTACCCTGAGCTGCCCCACGGCCGCACATGGCCGAGGAGCCAGGCGGACAGGAGTGCGGCCGGCAGAGCACACAGCGCGCTGAATGCGACCGCGACAGCAGTGTCGCGGCGCAGCGAGCGACGCACGCCATCGAGCAGACTGAGCAGCGGGGTCGGGGCTGGCGTCATGATACCACCTGTGCCAGAGCATAGAGGAACAGATTCACGCCCATGCGCAGCGCGGCCTCGCGCGCCTCGGGCAGGTCATCGTGTACCTCCGGGTCTTCCCAGCCGTTGCCGAGATCCGACTCGTAGCTGTAGAAGAGGACGAGGCGGCCCCGGTCGAAGATGCCGAACGCCTGCGGCGGCTTGCCGTCGTGCCGATGGATCTTCGGCAGGCCGTCCGGGAATTCGTACAGCACGCTGAACACCGGATGTGCAGCGGGCAGCTCCTGCAGCTCGCGATCGGGGAACACGCGGCGGATCTCGCGACGGAAACTCTCATCGAGACCGTAGTTGTCATCCACATGCAGAAACCCGCCATCCAGCAGATAGCGCCGCAGCACCCGCACCTCCTCATCGGAGAAGCGGATGTTGCCATGGCCCGTCAGATACAGGTACGGGTGGGACCACAGCGCCGGATCGGTCAGCCGCGTGCGCGCCGGCGTGGTCGACACGGGCAGGCCCGTGCGCTCACGAATGGCCTTCAACAGGTTGGGCAGCCCGGACGGGTTCGCGTACCAGTCACCGCCACCCTCGTACTGCAGCTGCGCGATCGTCAGTGGCGGCGACGAGGGCGCGCTACGCGTCACGTGCGCCGATGTCGCAACGACCACGGCAGCGAGAGCCAGGACCTGCAGGTGACGCACGCTCATTCCTTCTCTCGCCCGCCACCGCCAAGAGACAGGACGAGCGAATAGGCTTCGTTCCGCGAGATGTGCAGACGCTGCGCAAGCTCCTTCGCCGCACTGCGAGGCGTGGCTCCCGCGTCGAGCAGCTCCCGCGCGAGATCTGCCGCGTCCTCCGCGCTCGCGGGTGCCGGCGGCGGCGCACCGCCGAGCACCACCACCACCTCGCCGCGCACCGCGCCGTCCTGATAATAACTCAATACTTCCGTCAGCGTTCCGCGCACCACCGACTCATGCAGCTTCGTCAGCTCGCGCGCCACAGCCACGGGACGCTCGCCCCCGCACGCCGTGACCAGATCCTCCAGCAGCGCCGCGAGCCGCGCGGGCGACTCATACAGCACCGACGTGTGCGGCAGCGTGGACAGCGTCTCGAGCAGCTCTCGCCGGGCGCTTCCTGACCGCGGCGGGAAACCATGGAACGTGAACGGCTCCGCCGGCAGACCCGCAGCGACCAGCGCCGCGAGCAGCGCTGAGGCGCCGGGCACAGGCACCACTTCGTGCCCGGCATCGATCACCGCACGCACCAGCCGCGCACCCGGATCGGACAGCAGCGGCGTGCCCGCGTCCGACACGAGCGCCACGTCCTCGCCCGCATCCAGCCACGCGACCAGCTGGCCCGAGCGCGCCGCTTCATTGTGCTCGTGGGCGGAAATCAGCGGCGTCTCAATGTCATAGCGGCGCAGCAGGATCGCAGTGCGCCGCGTGTCCTCCGCCAGGATGCGGCTCACACCCTTCAGCACGGTGATCGCGCGAAGCGTGATGTCCTCGAGGTTTCCTACGGGTGTGCTCGTAACATACAGCCTTGACATAGGGTTGGGGTAGCCTCGGTCGGTTGTTTCCTGGCCTGTGATGGGACTACAGGACGACGGAACGACGGGATCCGTATCGGGCCTCGCGACGGCGGGATACGGCAACGGCGGGACCTCATGGATCCCGCCGCTTCCGCCGTCCGACTACGTGCCCGGTCCCCGCCTTCCGGCGGGGCACGGGCCGGGCGATCAGCTGAGGTGTTCCTGGATCTTCCGGTCCAGCATGCCCTTGGGCACGGCACCCACCACCGTATCCACGTGCTTCCCGTCCTTGAAGAACAGGATGCTCGGGATGGAGCGGATGTTGTACTTCGTGGCAACCTGCTGGTTCGCGTCCACGTCCAGCTTCGCAACCTTCATCCGGCCTGAATATTCACCCGAAAGCTGCTCTATGATGGGGGCGACCATGCGGCACGGCCCACACCAGGCAGCCCAGAAATCGACGATCGAGAGGCCCTGCCCCTTTTCGATCTCCTCGGCGAAGTTTCCGTCGGTGACCTGAATCGGTCCGCCGTTCTCGGCCATCACCATC
>DATHVW010000203.1:0-20188 GCA_035461085.1 Longimicrobiales bacterium
ACCGTGCTCGCAACGCGACCGGTGAACCCGAGTGTGACGAGGTAGCTGCGCAGCGCGGCGTCGGTCTCATCGGTGACGTGTGCAGCCGACGGCGCCATGGGCCCGGCCACATCCGTTGTGTCCCCATCGACGCAGCCGCCCAGCGTCACGATACCGATCACCAGCGCGAGACGGCGCCGGAACGGAGTTGTGTCATGCATGGTACTGGTCCTCGCTGGTTGAGCGGCTCCGGCCGGTGTCGTCGGCGCGTCCGTTCGCGCCGCGCGATTGCCGGTCCGGAGCCGCGGTCATTATTCCGCGTCGCAGGACACGCGCGGATGCGACTCCGCGAACATGCCCTCGGGGTTGTCGCGCCAGACCCAGGCGTGGAGCGCCCAGACGCCGAACTCGTCCTCCGGCTGGAACGTGGCGCCGAGGAACTGCGGCGGCTCCGGCTCAGACCACATGACGTAAGGCAGAGCGAACTCGGCGCCCACCAGCTTCGGACGGCCGTTGCGGCTCGGCTCATAGATCAGCGCATCGGGTGATTCGGGATCAATGACGCCGTCGAGCAGGCGGTCGAAATGGACGTAGACGGTTCCTACCGGACCCTCGTCAGGCCGCTCTTCACAGGGGTGCAGCAGCACGAAACCATCGGCGATGGCCGCGTCCAGATCATGGTAAGCCGCGGTCACACGCCGAAGCGTCGCAAACACACGCTGCGCTTCCGCGGCCTGATTGAGATCCGCCGCCGCCACAGCCTGCTGCTCCGGACCAACGGGTGCGTCTTCGTTGCAGGCCGCCAGAAGGGTCACGGCGACCGCAGTGAACAGGAGCCGACGCGCGGGATGCTGCTCGATCATCGTCATGATTACTCTCCTCGATTGCAGCGCGGCCTACGTAGGCCGCGCAACATGAATGGTTATGTCTCTCAATCGGGGTTTACGAAGGCTGGCGATGAAACCGGACATCGAGAGTGACCGTGAGGTCGACAACGTCGGATCCGATGACACGGACATGGGATGACGATGAACCGTCGTCCGAGGAATTCTACCAGCTGTTCATCGCGGAGTATGCGAGCATCGTTGCGCCGGATGCCTACTAGCGCGTAAGCGGCCGCGATACATCGCGCAGCACATCGACACGACAGGGAGCCCTGCCGCCGAAAACGCGCCGGGGCTTTCTTCGCCGGCGCTGTGCGCCGCCGCTACGCGGCTGCTCCGCGCACCCTGCCACGAATCGCTGGATTCGCTGGGGACGACGGCCGCGTCCCGAAGCCGAGGTATACGCAATTAATACCCGGACCCGCGAAAATCTGGAGAGCACGTACGCGCTCTAACCCACCATGCCGAAAGCCATGAGGTTCGTGCGACCCGGCATCCTGCTGCGCCGACGTGGGTTGCGAGGAACGTCGGCACACCCCCTTGATCCGGTACGGTAGCTGCTGCAGATTCGAAAGATCCGACCCATCCGCCGCTCCCCGGCATTCGTTGCGTTGTCAGGACGACGTGCGACGTATCTATCATTTCGGTCTCGTCACAGTCTGGCTTGCGATCGCCGCCGCGCTGCTGCTGCGGGGGCTCGACTATTACGTGCTGCCCCTGCCGGAACGCCCGTTTGCGCCCGGTCACGGCACCTACGATCCAGCGGGGCGGATGGGAAACCGACTCGGCATCGCGGGCGCGGCGCTGATGGCGGTGGGGGTGCTGCTGTATTCGACACGCAAACGGTGGCCTCTGCTGCATGGTGCGGGAAAGCTGAGGGACTGGCTGTCGCTGCACATTTTCATGTGTACGCTCGGCCCGTTCCTGATCGTGCTGCATGCGAGCTTCCGGGTGCAGGGGCTGGTTGCGATCGCGTTCTGGAGCATGATGGTCGTGGTCGCGAGCGGTATCATCGGGCGTTACGTGTACGTCAGGATTCCACGCAGCCTGAATGGCAACGCGCGCACGAAGGAGGAGCTGGAGTCGGAGCAGCGCGCACTGCTCGAGGTGGTGCGGCGGCACGCGGGGGCGCACGCGACGCAGCTGGAGCGCTGGCTGCTGCCCGTGCCGCAGTACAGCGGCGTGGTCACGGCGCTGGGTTCTGCGGCGCTGCTGGATCTGGGTGAACGGCGGGTGGAGCGCAGACTCATCCGGGTGTTGACGGCGCTGCCGATCGACCAGGCCGTGAGGGAGCAGCTGCTGAGCGGGGTGCAGCGGCTGCGGCGTCTGAATCGGGAGCGCGCGCTGCTCGAGCCGTTTCAGCGGCTGTTCGGCTACTGGCACGCGTTTCATCTTCCGCTGGCGATCGTGATGCTGCTCGTGCTGGCGGTGCACATCGGGGTGGCGGTGGCATTCGGCTACGCGTGGACGCCATGAGGCATGCGCGGTCGGTAATCCGCGCGGCGCTGCCACTGCTGGCGCTGCTGCTGTCGTGCAGTCGGGCCGAGGCGCAGCTGCTTTCACCAGGCCCGCTGTCGGCGCCGCACGCAGAGCTGCAGGGCGTGCGGCAATGCACGGCGTGCCACCAGCTCGGCCAGCGCGGCGTCGGCACTGCGCGCTGTCTGTCATGTCACCAGGTGCTGTCGGCCCGCCTGCGCGAGGAGGCCGGGTATCACGCGACGGTGCGCGACCGTACGTGCGGCTCCTGCCACGCCGAGCACTATGGTCGCGATTTCACCCTGGTGCGACTGGACACCGCGGCCTTCGACCACCGGGACACCGGCTATGCGCTGAAGGCGGCGCACGCGGAGGCAGAGTGCAGCGCGTGTCACACGTCCGCCAACGTGCGGAATGACGACCTGCGGAAGGAAAAGAAGACACGGGCTGCGCTGGATCGCACGTTCCTGGGCCTGTCACCGTCGTGCAGCGGCTGCCATGCCACGGAGGATCCGCATGCCCGGCAATTCAGCGGCCGATCGTGCTCGGAGTGCCATGCCGAGACGCGGTGGACGGAAGCGGCTGCATTCGATCATGCGCGCAGCAACTATCCGCTGACGGGCGCGCACCGGACCGCTGAGTGCAGCGGCTGTCACGAGCAGCGGCAGGGCGTGACGCAATACAGCGGAGTGCAGCACAGTTCCTGTGCGACGTGCCACGCCGATCCCCATCGCGGTACGCAGGGGACGCAGTGCGCCAGCTGCCATGCCACATCCGCGTGGCGCGCATTCGGCGCTGGCTTCGACGTCTCGCGTTTCAATCACGATCGCACTCGCTTCACGCTGGCGGGCGCACACGCGCGGATCGACTGCGCAGCGTGTCATCGCACGCCGGCGCGGAACGACGGCGCGATCCGCATCCGCCTGCAGCGGTCGGACAGCCGCTTCGCACCGATTGCCGTCGCGGACTGCCGCTCCTGCCACCTCCCGGCGCATCCGGGTGCGCGGCCCGATCACGGTGCGGGCGCGAACTGCAGCGCGTGCCACGACGAGGATGCATGGGCGCCGGCCGCATTCGGTATGCGCGAGCACTCGGTGACACGCTTCCCGCTGGACGGCGCGCACGTCCTGCTCGACTGCCGGAAGTGTCACGGCTCGCCGGGGCCCGGTCGCCTGGAGTTCCGCCGGGCCGACATCACGTGCAACGGCTGTCACGCCGATGCGAGCCCACACGGTAACGCATATGCCGATCCGGGTGGGGTGACGGTGTGCGCACGGTGCCACGTGACGCGCTCATGGCAGCCGCAGGATATGGCACACGAGACATTTCCACTGGACGGCGCGCACGGGCAGGCCGCCTGCGCCTCCTGCCACACACCGGGACGGGCGCGCACACCTCGCGAATGCGAATCATGCCACGCTGCTGCCGATCCGCATGGCGGGCGCTCGGCGGGGCGGACGTGCAGCGCCTGCCACACAACGCGGTCTTTCACGGGGGCGATCAGCTTCGATCACGGCACGACCCGCTACCCGCTGGAAGGGGCGCACGTGAGCGTGCAGTGCCGCGCGTGTCACGTGCCCGAGCCGGCCACGGACGACGCGCTGGTGCTTCGCTACAGTCCGCTTTCCGTACTCTGCGAGGATTGTCATGGGAGCTGACGCGCGGCTTCTTCCACTGATGGCGCTGCTGCTGGGCGTCGTGACGTGCGCCAGTCCGCAGCCGTCGCAGGAGGATGCGCTGGCGCGCAGCCGGTCGCCACACGGCAGCATCGCCGTTGCGTGCGCGAGCTGTCATGCCCCGGAGGCGTGGACGCCGCTGCGCACTGACGCTTCGTTCGATCATGCGGAGCAGACGGCCTTCGAGCTCAGCGGCGCTCACGAGCGCGTCGATTGCAGGTCGTGCCACCTGTCGCTGCGCTTCGACGAGCCGCACGGCGCCGGCGGGGATTGCGCCAGCTGCCACGTGGATGTGCACGCCGGCCGTCTGGGCACGGTGTGCAGTGCGTGCCACGACACGCGCAGCTTCACGACGAGCGGCCAGCGCGACGCGCATGCCGGCGCCAGCTTCCCGCTGGTCGGAAGGCACCGCCAGATCACATGCGAGGCATGTCACGGCGGCGGCGGCGCAGAGCGCTTCAGCGCGCTGCCCACCGAATGCATGTCGTGCCATGCCGCGGATTACGAGCGCGCCGTGCCGGAGCATGTCAGCGCCGGATTCCCGGCGCAATGCGCGAGCTGCCACGGCATGATGTCGTGGCGCGGCGCGCGTTTCAATCACACGAGTGCGACGGGTTATCCATTGGAAGGTGCGCACAACCGGATCGACTGTGAGAGCTGCCACACGCCGCCGTCGTTCGCATTGCGCTTCACGCCGGCGGGTCCGCGCGATTGCATTTCCTGCCACCAGACGGATTACGACCGCGTACATCCGAATCTCGGCTTTGCCAGCGACTGCCTGACCTGCCATACGCTCGAGACATTCCGCGGCGCGCGCTGGACGGAGCACGACGCGCGCTTCCCGATCTACTCGGGCAAGCACGCCGGGCGCTGGACGAGCTGTGCGCAGTGCCACGAAGGCACAGGCTTCGCCACGGTCAGCTGCCTCAACTGTCACGAGCACAGCCAGGCCCGCATGGATGACAAGCACAGCGAGCGTGCAGGCTACAGCTACACGACCGCAGCCTGCCTGAACTGTCACCCGCGCGGGGCCAAGGAATGATGTGGTCCGTACTGAAGCGGGCCGCACTCTGCGGCGCGGCGCTCGTGCTGCTTGCTGGCGCGCGTACCACCGCGAGGGCGCAGACTCCCGACAGCGCGCGTGTGCGCGGTCGCATCGTGCTCATCGCCGGTGCGGACCTGCACCTCGAGCTGCTGTCCCGCGTTCCGCTGCAGCCGGGCGACACGCTCATTGTGCAGCGGGGCGGCGTGGAGCGCGGTCGGCTGCACGTGCTCGCAGCGGACTCGACGCGCGCCGTCGTCGGTTTCGTGGCCGCGCCGTTCGCATTGACGCGCGGCGAAGTGCTGGACGCGGAGCTGCGTGGTGTGCCGCGCACCGTGATCGATGCCGGCGCAGCGGGAGTATCGGCGGCAGTCGTGCCGGCGCCCCCCACAGCCGCTGCGGCAGAACCGGGGCCGACGCGTAGCGGCCCACGGGCGGCGGGCTACATCGCGACCGAGACGAGATGGGTGCAGCAGAGCGGAAGCGGGACGTCGGATAGTTACGCCGTTCCTGCCGCAACGCTGTCACTGCGCCTCACGGCGCTGCCGAACCGCACGAATGTGCACGTCTTCGGCCACATCGAGCATTACGGTACCGCCCACGCACCTGTCGGGTCTGCCGCGACGGAACTGCGCCTGTACACTGCGCGGCTCGAGACGGCGGCGGGACCGCTGCGCGTCGGGCTCGGGCGCCTGACTTCACAGCACGATGCAGCGAGCGGCGCGTGGGATGGGATCTCGATCTCGGCGGGCAGCGCATTCAGTGTGGCCGCGGAGGGGGGTTACGAGCCGGAGCGCCCCGGCGCCGCGCCGGCCACGCGGTTCCCCCGTGTCGGCCTCTCGGCGCAGGCGGTGACGCATGCGGGCGGGATGCGCTACCGCGGCAGCGTCGGCGCCCTGCACTATCTGCGCGATGCACCCGGGAACCACGGCTCGAGCGCGCTGTTCACCCGGCAATCGGTATCGGCGGGCAGGCTCAGCCTGTCCGGAGATGCACGGGTCGAGAAGAGTGACAGCGGCCCGGTGGCCCTGCGCTGGGGCGGCGCATACGTGTCCGCGCGCACGGCCGGCGGGGCCGGTGTGCACGCCGGCTTCCGGCGCTACAGTCCGCTGCTGCCCGCCAGCGACACGGTGTCGTTCGCGCCGCGCAACCGGCTCGAGGCTGGCGGCCATGTTCCGTTCGGGCAGGTCGCGCTCACGCTGAATGCGAGCGCGAGCCCGGAAGCTGAGGAGCGCGCGCGCAGCGTGTCGGCGCACCTGGCGGTGCAGCGTCTGCCGGGCGATCTGCGCCTGGATCTCGACGCCGGAATGTGGGAGTATGGCGTGATCCGTTCGACGACCGCGGGCGCCGCGCTCGACCGCATGAGTGGCCGTGTCTACACCAGGGCGGGGTACCGCCTCGAGCGGAGCGGCGGGCGCAGCGCGTTGTATGTCCACGAGCTGGAAGGCGACATCTCACTGGGCTTCGCGCGTGCCAGCTCCATCGGTCTCTGGGTCACCCACTCCGCAGCGGGCGAAGCGACGGGCACGCGCGCGCAGCTGCGTCTCACATGGGGATTCTGACCGCGCCGTGACAGAAGACCTCGTCGTCTGGGGCATCGGTGCGCTGCTCGTCGCCGTCACGGTCATCCCGGCCATCGTGGTCCGGCGTCGCCGTGAAAAGGAGGGGGCGGCCGCGAGCGCGGAGGCGCGCGACTATGGCCTGCATGAGCCGGTTTCGCTGCATCCTGTCATCGACCCGGGCCTGTGCATCGGGAGCGGCGGATGCGTGGAGGCCTG
This sequence comes from Longimicrobiales bacterium, assembly GCA_035461085.1. Classification (GTDB taxonomy): domain Bacteria; phylum Gemmatimonadota; class Gemmatimonadetes; order Longimicrobiales; family RSA9; genus SH-MAG3. Next base: position 6,836 of record DATHVW010000203.1, read on the forward strand.
TCCCGAGGGTGTGCTCGCGCTCATCAGCGGACAGGCCGTGGCCGTAGCGCCCGCGCGCTGCGTCGGCCACGGCCTGTGCGAACGCGTCTGCCCCATGCACGCGATCCGTCTCGTGTTCGGTACCGCAACGCGCGGCATCGAGCTGCCGCGCATTCGCGAGAACTTCGAGACCAACGTTCCCGGCATCTTCATCATCGGCGAGCTCGGTGGGATGGGTCTTGTTCGGAACGCGTTCGAACAGGGTCGGCAGTGTGTCGCCGGAATCGCCAGAACGCGCGATTCGCGCGATGACGATGTGCTCGACGTCGTCGTGGTGGGCTGCGGGCCCGCAGGCCTTAGCGCAGCACTGCACCTGAAGAAGGCAGGGATGCGGTTCGTCGTGCTCGAGAAGGAGCCCGACGTCGGCGGGGCCGTTCGTCATTACCCGCGGCGGAAACTCGTCATGACTCACGCTTTCGATATCCCCGGCTTCGGGCGACTGCGCGAGCGCGAGATCTCCAAGGAACAGCTCATCACGATCTGGTCGGACGTCGCGCAGACCGCCGGGCTGCCCATCGTCACCGGCGCGGTCGTGGAGCGGATCCAGCGCGACGGGCCCCGCTTCATCGTGCAGACACAGAACGAGCGCTACCTCGCGCGCCGCGTCATCCTCGCCATAGGCCGGCGGGGTGTCGCACGACGCCTCGGTGTGCCCGGTGAGGAGCGCGACAACGTGTATTACGGACTCGCCGAGCCCGAATCCTTTGGCGGACGCCGTCTCGTTGTAGTCGGTGGCGGTGACTCGGCCGTTGAAGCAGCGCTCATGCTGGCGGAACAGCCCGATACGCAGGTGCGGCTGTCGTATCGCAAGCCGACGCTGCAGCGCGTCAAGCCGGCGAACCTGCAGCGCTTCAACCAGGCCGTGCGCGATGGCGTGGTGAGCCCCTACTGGGGCAGCGAGCTGTGCGAGATCGGCGGCGACCACGTGACCATCGCCGCCGCCGACGGCACACACACGATCCGGAACGATGACGTGTTCGTCTTCATCGGCGGGGAACTGCCATCGCAGTTCCTGCGCGAGACCGGAATCGAGATGGATACCAAGTTCGGTACGCCGTAACCTCGAGGATGCACAGTCGGGTATGGAGATGGCCTTCACAAGTGAGCCGGTGGTGGAGGACAGGGCCGGGCGCCTGCAGGCACACAACCGTCCGTTTGGCGCCCATGGGCGTGGCCTGTGGAAGTTTTCACGCTCATAGCGCACTCGACCTTCCATCGAACGGCGCTGCGCCCGCCTAGCCGGAGGATTGGCGGCCCATAGCGCGTCCAATCCTCCATTGGCGGCCGGTGCGCCTCCCGAATGGAAGATTCGCGCCCTGCGCCGCCCTGCGAGCGGCCTCGCGCGGGCGGCCAACCACCCGCCTCGATCGGCCACCCTCACACGATCGGCCACCCTCGCACGATCGGCCACCCTCGCACGATCGGCCACCCTCACACGATCGGCTGCCCTCACACGATCGGCCACCCACGCCGCAACGCCGGTTCGGACGGCGCGTCCATCGAAACGGAACCACGCGGCGCGGTGAACGCACCGGTTGCGCGTAACCGCCCGACTACGGATTGTCAGCCATGCCCACACGCGCGATTCCGCTTCGGGCTCCGGTTGATCCCGCTGTTCAACAGGGATCTCCTGACACGCCACCCGGTCCACGATGGTGCACAATGATCCGGAACCTCATCCTGTTGGGCGCGCTCGTATTTCCGGCAGCAGCCGCGGCGCAGGTGCAGCCGTCCGCGGCCGCACTCGAAGCGATGGACCGCATGATCGAAGCGGAGCTGACGTCGCAGAAGATACCGGGCGTCGTGATCGGAGTGGCGTCGCGCGGGCGGCTGCTGCACGTGGGCGCCTACGGCCTGGCCGACGTCGAGCTGCGTGTGCCGGTGACGGACAGCACGGTGTTCGAGATCGGCTCGATCTCGAAGCAGTTCGCGGCGGCGGCGGCACTGCTGCTGGCGGAGGAAGGCCGTCTCGATCTCGATGACCCCATCCACGAATATCTCGCGGACCTGCCGGGCGAATGGCTGGGTGTCACGGTCCGCCAGCTCCTGAATCACACGTCCGGCATTCCGGACTACGAGGAGATCCAGACGTACGAGGCGTACCGGTTCCGCTTCACGCCGGAGCAGATCATCCGCGTCGCGCACTCACGGCCGATGGACTTCGCACCGGGACAGGGGTGGTACTACAGCAACACCGGCTACTTCCTGCTGAGCATGATCATCGAGCGGATCGAGGGACGCCCGCTCGGCGACGTGCTGCGCGAGCGCATCTTCACGCCGCTCGGCATGAGCCAGACGCGCATGGCGGATCCCGAGGACATCATCCCGCACCGTTCCGCGGGCTACTGGGTCGATCGGATGAACGTGCACCTCATGAACCGCGACGCGACGCAGACCTCTTCCACGCTCGGGGCGGGCGGATTGCTCTCATCCGTGCACGACATGGCGAAGTGGGATGCAGCGCTCTACGGCAGCACGCTGCTGTCCGAAGCGTCGAAAGCCGCGATGTGGACCCCGACGATCCTGCCGGACGGTACGGACACGGGCTACGGCTTCGGCTGGGTGATACGGCCGTTCCGCGATCGCCGCGCAGTCTCACACACCGGCCAGGTCGCCGGCTTCGTCAGCAACTTCACCCGCCTGCCGGATGACGATCTCGCCATCATCGTGTTCACGAACCGCTACCGCGTGAGCGGCGGCCGCATCCGTGACATCGTCGCCGACACGTTCCTGCAGCCATCCCGCTGACAACGAACGCGCACATGAAATTGCGGGAACGCCCTCGACGGCAGTCCCGCGCATGAACCAGCGGGCGCGCCGTCGACCGCGGGTCGAGCTCCCGCGCCAGGAACCCTGCCCGGAGAGTTCCGTCATGTGCGGTGCGTCCCCGCCTGCCGGTCGCGGCTACGTGCAGCGATATATCCGACATAGCTCAGGATGGTGAACGCGGCGCCGGCGAGGAATGTCGCGCGCGGCCCATGCATGTCCCACAGCGCGCCCGCGATGACGCTGGCGGCGAGCATCGCTACGCCCAGCGCCAGGTTGTAGAAGCCGAACGCACTCCCGCGCAGCTCGGCCGGTGCGTTGTCGGCGACGAGCGATGCGAAGATCCCCTGTGTGAATCCCATGTGCAGTCCCCAGAACAGCACGCCGAGCAGCGTGAGCGGAATCGTCGCGCCGAACGCGAGGATCAGATCCGCAATGATGAGGAATGCAAAGCCGGCTGTGAGCACGCCCGATCGACCCGCGCGGTCCGAGATGATGCCTGCGGGATACGCGGTCAGTGAATAGGCGATGTTCATGACGACCATCACGAGGGGCACGAAGGTGAGGGCGAGGCCGACGTCCTGGGCGCGGAGCACGAGGAACGCTTCACTGAACCGGGCGAGCGTGAGCAGCGCAGCTACACCAATGATCGCCCAGAACCGGGCTGTGAACCGCGTGAGGTCGGCGAGTCGTAGCGGCGTCCGCATCGCCGTCGTCTCGGTCCGTGCCGGCTCGTGAACACCGAGCACGAGGATGACCATGGCGATCGCAGCCGGCACGGCGGCGATCCAGAAGACCGTGCGGAACCGGTCTGCCGTCAGCGCCATCAGCGCGATCGCGGCGAGCGGCCCGATGAACGCACCGACGGTGTCGAGTGATTGACGCAGTCCGTAGCTCGAACCGCGCAGGTGCGGCGGTGCGATGTCGGCGATGAGGGCATCACGCGGCGCGCCGCGTATGCCCTTGCCGACGCGGTCGAGGAAACGCGCGGTGACGACCAGGCCGATGCTGCCGGCGAGGGCGAACATCGGCTTGGTGGCGGCAGCCAGGCCGTAGCCGATCACCGTGAGCAGCTTGCGCCGGCGGAACCAGTCGGACAGCACACCGGAGAACACCTTCGTGATGCTGGCAATCGCCTCGGCGACGCCCTCGATCAGCCCGACCGTGAGCGTGGATGCTCCCAGCACCGTGACCAGGAACACCGGGAGCAGCGCGTGGATCATCTCCGAAGAAATGTCCATGAACATGCTCACCATGCCGAGCATCCAGATGCCGGCCGGCAACGTACCGCGGCCGGTGCGCGGCCCATTCATGGAAGTCACTGGCTGAAGGTTGGCTGGCGCTCACTCCTCGGGCGGTTCATCCCTGCGTACAGTCACGCGGCGCCGTCGCACGTGTCCCGCCGCGCGCCACGCCACGGCGCCGACCCATACGAGGAACATGATGCTCAGCGTGAAAGCAGACAGGTAGACCGCGCCGGCCACCTCGTAGAACTGTTGCATGTCCGCACCAATGGAGCGGTGATACTGCAGCAGGTCGAGCGCGAACAGTGTCGTCAGGACCGCGAGGGTCGCAGCGGTCAGGTATGCGGAGATGGCCAGCGCGCGGACGACCTTTCTGTGTCCCAGCAGGTACGCCGTGCCGATCGCAACCACGCCGCCGACCAGCGGGAGCGCGAGCGACTGGCTCAGGGCACCGAACGCTTCCAGGCGCCAGCGGATCGCGCGGGGACTGAACGGCAGCAGCGTCACGACCCGCTCGAGCAGGGGCAGTACGAGCAGCAGGAGAGCCAGCCAGTAGCCGGTTGCGATCAGAAATCGACTGTGTTTCATGAAATCCCCGGGGCGCTTGCTCCGGTGCACACCGGGCGTGCACGCCGCTCTGCCGTGGAGCCGCAGCAGCCGCCGGGAACGCCGCGGGATGGCTTGTTGCTCTGCCGCGCTCGCGTTATGGTGCAATACGTGCAGGAACGACGGTAGCGGTATGTACGTCGTGCGCGTTGCATGTGGAAGGCAGTAGCAGTTATGGCGAATCGGGCTACCGATCTGCCGTGCAGTGACCCGCGTCGGGCGAGCGGGCAGGGCCGAAGCCGGCAGGACCGACGGGCAGTTGCAGGCCTGATCTGGCTCACCCTCATACTCTCCATACTCTCCGTATCCCGCGCCGCGGCGCAGCCGCTGGTCACCCCCGAGCCCGAACCCGTTCGTCGCATCATCGTCTCACTGCAGGAAAACCGCCTGTGGCTGATCGAGGGACCGGACACGCTGCTGGCTGCGCCCGTGGCGGTCGGTCGCAGGGCGATGTTCCGCCATGGCTCCAAAGTCTACAACTGGGAGACGCCCCGCGGCGAGCGTCTCATTCTCGACAAGCGGCGTGATCCCGTCTGGAACGTGCCCGACTGGCACTACTACGAGCGCGCCGACCGGGAGAACCGAACGCTCGTCGAGATGGTGCGCGGCCGGCGCTACCCGCTGGCGGATGGCAGTCACCTCGAGATTCGGGGCGAGAACGTCGTGCGCGTGCTCGGCCAGCAGTTCTGGACGGTGCCACAGGGCAGGGAGATCGTCATCGACGGAGTTCTGTATGCGCCGCCGTTGGGCACGGTGCAGCGCAGGGTGCCGGGAGCGCTCGGGACGCGCGCGCTCGATCTCGGAGAGGGATATCTGATTCATGGGACCACGCCGCACAACCAGTCGTCGATCGGCAATGCCGCGAGTCACGGCTGTATCCGCATGCATACGGGTGACGTGGAGCGTCTGTACGAGTTGGTAGAGAGAGGCACGCCGGTGCTGATCTACTGAGGCACCGCCGGCCTCTTCAGAAGGGGCAGGACTGGATGAAACGTTCAGCGATGGGAATCGCTTTGCTGGTGATGCTGCTCGTGACACTCGGAGCAGCGATTGTCCTCAGGGGCAGAACTTCGGCCGATACGCCCCCGGCCACCGGAATCAGTCTGCTGGCGCTCGAAGAAGGCGCAACGGGTGAGGGTCCGACGGGAATATCCATCCAGATCGATACGCCGCCCAGGCCGGTCGCTGCTGCGGGCTGGCCGTTCCAGCAGCTTCCGCTCGTGGCAAAATTCGGTGTCATCACTCCGCACGTACGGCCCATCCCTCCGATCGCCTACGCGCCGGTCCCGATACCGCAGCGGCCGTTCGTCCCGCAGCCGCCGGTAACCAGCGTGCCGGGCGGGCCCAGCCCGTGGCTGCTGGCACCGCTCGCTGGCGGCGCGTTCATCGGGGGGCGCGACGGACCAGGTCCGCCGACGGAGGTGATTCCGGAACCGTCCACGCTGATCCTGCTCTCGACGGGCATGCTGCTCCTCGGACTCGGGGCGTGGGTCCGGCGAGCGTGACACACCGCTACGGGGAACGGCGGCTTCCGTCGTTCCCCGGATTGAGCACGACCATCAAGCCGAGCGCAACCGTGATGGAGGAGACCGTCGTCCTTGCGGTCTGACCCGGTGATTCGGCCTCGAAGGAATACCGCCGGTAGCGCACGGCCGGCCTGACGAACACTCTCTCTCCTGCCACCGCGACGTCCAGGCCCGCGCCACCCTCCAGCGTGATGATCCCGTCCGTGTCGATGCTGGAGAATTCCGGACCCGCAATGAGCGGGTCGAGGTCGTGCCAACCTGCGCCGAGCTGGGCCCACGGGTGGATGCGCGCCCCCGGCCGGACGGGGAACCACATGCGCACGCCCGCGCCGAGTCCACTGTCGGTCCATGTGTCGTCCGCTGCGTCAGCCGCCGCCCCCACGTCGAACCAGGTACGCTCATAGCCCGCGTACAATCCGAAGAGGCCAGTGAGGCGTGCGGCCGCGGACACGCTGGCACTCCAGCCTCGCTCGGCGCCGTCATCGGCAAAATCACCCAGCGGAAACGCGGGGCCGACGTCGGCAGCGACGGAAAAGGCGGGTATGCCCTGGGCCGATGCGGACGTGGCCAGGAACAGCAGCGGAACAGCGAGCAGGCGGCGCATGGGTGATCCTCCCGTTGTAGAGCCCGGCTCACCAGATTCTCCCGCTCGATCGCGCGCAACGTTCGGGCCGTGTCACCGGTGGATCGGGTGGGTGCCCATCTGTGACCTGCGCGGGTGTAGCCGACGCACTTGCTCGCGTGCACTGCGCCGCGATAGCGTCAGCTGCACACCACGGCATTCCACTGTTGCATCATCGGGGGCTACATGCTTCGCACCGAGTTCATCAGCACCGGCTTCAGCGTGCCCGACCGGGTGCTGACCAACGACGACCTGAAGCAGTGGTGGGATACGTCGGACGAATGGATCCGGGAGCGCAGCGGCATCGAGCAGCGGCACTGGGTGGAGCCGGGGCAGCAGGCGGGCTCCGACCTGGCGCTGGAAGCGACGCGCATCGCGCTAGAGCGGGCGCAGATGGACGCATCGGAAATCGACTGCATCGTCTATGCGACACTCAGCCCGGATTACTTCTTCCCGGGCGGCGGCGTGTATCTGCAGGCGAAGCTGGGCATACCGGGCGTGCCGGCGCTCGACGTCCGGAACCAGTGCACGGGATTCCTGTACGGCCTTTCGGTAGCGGATGCGTGGATCAGAACGGGTCAGTACCGCCGCGTACTGCTGGTCGGCGCCGAGGTGCATTCCACGGGCCTCGATTACGGCCCGGCCGGGCGCGACGTCGGCGTTCTGTTCGGCGACGGGGCGGGCGTTGCGATCCTCGGGCCGACCGAAGATGCCGGCCGGGGCGTGCTCTCCACGCACCTGCACGCGGATGGCAGTCAGGCGGACAAGCTGTGGTGCGAGTCGGGTTCATCCGCCCGCTTCCCCCGCATCTCGCATGAGGATCTGGATGAGGGACGGCAGTATCCGAAGATGAACGGACGGCACGTATTCCGTAACGCGGTCGCGCGCATGCCGGAGTCGGTGCAGGCAGCGCTCTCGGCACACGACCTGACGGTGGACGACATCGACCTGCTCGTCGCGCACCAGGCCAACCTGCGCATCAACGAAGCCGTCGCACAGCAGCTCGGCATCGGAGCGGACCGCGTGTACAACAACATTCAACGCTTCGGCAATACCACCGCGGCCACCATCCCGATCGCGCTGGACGAGTGCGTGCAGAGCGGACGACTGAAGCGCGGCGACCTTCTCGTGCTGACCGGATTCGGCAGCGGCTTCACGTGGGGCAGCGCCGTCATCCGCTGGTAGCTGCTTCCACGTCCCCGGCGCTGCACGGTACGATGGTCGTGATCATCCGCGCGGCCGCATCAATGCTTCGAAGCGCGGATGTCCGCGCAGGAGATTCAGGTGCGGGTCGCTGTGGAGGAACAACTCCATGGGGAGCCCGTCGGCGAACGCGCGGCCGAGCATGACCACGGCACGATCCGGTTCCCCGAGCACAGCGGCCACAGCGGCGAGCCAGAACCACTGAGCGCCGAACAGGAAGCGGCCATCGAGCACTTCGAGCCGTGAGCACCAGTGCAGGCACTGGTCGCTGTCACCTTCCCGCGCCGCGATGACAGCGAGGTAACCGGCATCGAGATGGGCCTGGAGATGGGCGTGGTGGAAGCCGGTCCGGTGAACGGGATCGGACGATGCGCGTGTGAGATCCTCGAAGATGGCACGTGCTTCCCCGAGCCGGCCGGCGTAATAGAGGGCGCGGCCGAGCTCCCGTCGAATCGTATTCGATTCATGCCCGGTGTTCATCTTGGTGAGCCACGCGATCGCGTGCTCGAGCAGAGGACCGGCGGCGTCCGCGCATCCATGGGCACGCAGCTCGAGCGCGGCCTCGATGAGGAGCGATGCGGTCTGCTGCCGCTGGGAGGCGGGACTCGACATCGCCTGGTCCGTGATCCTCAGGACATCGGTTTCGCGCCGGAGCGCCGCGAGGGCGCGGATCTCGAGCAGCGCCGCGGCGGGCTCGTCGGGGTGCAGCCGGCGGCAGCGGCTGGCAAGCTCCAGCTCCCGCGCGTGGTCGCCGAGAAGGTGATGGGCGGCGGCCAGCTCGATCCAGTAGAAGATCCAGCCGCGCAGCTCGCCTTCCTCCGGATCGAGGCGCGCCAGCACCTCGCGCGCCTCGCGCGGACGGTTCAGCCGGCGCGCTTCTTCGGCGACCTGGAAGTGCGGTATGGAGCCGGGCGCGATCTCGGCCTGCACGGCAGCGGCACGGCGGGCGGCTGCCCAGTCGCCCGCGAGCCAGGCCAGCACCATGTCCAGCACGGCGCGTTCAAAGCGTCCGAGTGAATGACCCAGCCGGGACGCCTCTGCCGCAGCGGCCTGCGCGTCCGGCAGCTCACCCAGGTTCCAGAGCGCGATGGCCGACACGATCCGCGGCAGCGCATACTCCGGCTCCAGCTCCGACGACCTGCGATAGCTCGCCAGCGCCGTGCGCCATTCACCGCGGATGAAATGCTCGAGGCCGTCGAGGTACGCACGGAACGCCTCCATGCCGGGCGGCCGCGAAGCGTCGCGAACGTGAATCGCGTGACGCGTGAGTGCGCGACCGAGTGTGATCATCACCTCTTCGCGCAGTCGCTCGACGCCGTCCAGCACCGCCGACCGCGGGACGATGATGGGCTCCGGGCCATGCAGCAGCCGCGCGCGCGACACGTCCGTAATGCGCACGTCGAACCGCAGGTCATCCCCGATCCGGTGCACGGTTCCGGTGAGCAGCGTGCCCGCGCCCGTGCGACGCACGATGTCCGTCAGCTCCGCGGGAATGCCGGCTGCACTGGTGTCGGGAGGTTGCAGCGCGTCCTCTGCGGGAGCGCGCGCGCCGCCTACGGCCAGCGGCGGTATGACCTCGAGTCCCGGAACACTCGCCAGCCCCTGCGCGACGGCATCGGCGGCAAGCCGGCCGATGGCATGCAGCTGATCATCACCGGTGAGGTTCGTGAGCTCGAGCACGAGCACACGCTGTGGTGACGGCCCGCCCCCGGGCCGGCCGGCGGTTCCGGTCGTGCCTGCTCCGACACTGCCGGCTCGCACGACCGCGATGACGTCGGCCGTCTCCTGCGAGATCTGGAGGGACAGCTCCTCCGCGAGCCGCTGCTCGATCTGTTCGTAGACGTAGATCGCCGCTGCCGCGTCTCCGGCCCGGGCCAGCAGCTCGATCAGTCTGCGTGCGACGGCCTCGTTGGTTGGCTCGAGCCGCAGGGCCCACCGCACACGCTCCGCGGCGCCGGCGACATCGCCCGCGTCTTCCGCGCGGTCGGCAAGCCGCAGGGCCGCATCCAGTGCGAGCGAGCGAAGTCGCTGACGCTCGCCCTGGAGCCAGCGATCGAAGTCGTGCGCCTCCTCGATGTGGAATCCGGGCAGCAGGTCGCCCGTGTAGTGAGCCACCGCCGCCTCATCGCTGCCGCGCTGCAGGTGTGTCAGGAAGTCTGCGGCATCGCACGCAATCCACTCGGCATCGAGACCGACCTCATCCTGTCCGCGATTCAGGATCGCATCCGCGCCGAGTCCGGTCCGCAGGAAGCGCAGCGCCTGGCGCAATGCTGCGCGCGCCCGGTCTTCCGACGACTCGGGCCAGAACATTCCGACCAGCTCATCGCGGCGCACGAACGTACGCGACCCGCGCAGCGCGAGGTACGCGAGCAGCGCGAAACGCCTGGGCTGGGCCAGCACGGCAGACAGCTCGGCGTCTCCCGTTCGCAGGCTGCTTCCGCCCAGAAGCTGGAGCCGAACGGTCGCCGGAGCGCCGGTGGACGCCCGCGTCACGACCGGATCACGGCGGGATCACGAGGGCACCGCATCATGAGCGAGTCACTTCCTGCAAATTCCAGCTCCGAGGTAATCATGTCTCATCGTCTGCTCATCGCCGCCATCGTCATCGCCGCCGGGTGCCGGGGCGAGGCCGTGCCGATCACGGCCGCACCGGATGCCGCGGCCCTCGAGCTGTCGGCCGCCCGGTCCCAGGGCCTGCGCACGGTATCCTTTCCGGCCGAGGATCCCGGTCCGCCCATGTACACCCGCGTGACCACGATCCTCAATCAGATATTCCACGATGCCGGCCATGTGGCAATCCCGTTCTTCCGCGAGCCCGACTGCGTCCCAGCCGACTTCGACCTGCTCCAGGGGTTCCACCTGCCCGGCGCGAGCGGGCCGGGCGCGTTCGCGTGTCCGCTCACGGTCACGGGTCATTTCCTGATCGAGCCGGACGCGCCGCAGGGTACGTTTCCGGTGCAGGTCATCACGAAGGGTCCGACACCCGTGTGGTTCGTGAACCGTGACGCCTTCGTGGACGCGACAGCGGACGGTGACCTGACGATGGCCGAGCTGCGCGGACTGAGCCCGCTGCGTGGCCTGGCGACGCAGTTCCACGAGAAGCTGTCGCCGCGCATGGAGAACCACCACGTAGTGATCACGAGCAGCGGACGGCTCGAGGATGGCCGCTCCTTCCAGTTCAATGTAAACCACGTCGGCGACCGTACGCAGTCTGTTCTGGTGCGTATCCGCTGAAAGAGAGCGCCGCCTCGAGGTTGTCCGGTGCCGGAGGCGGCGCGCTTCCAGCGCGGCCGCAGTTGCGCCAGCGGCCGGGTATGAGTATGACACGGTCGCGGAAGTGCGCGGCTGGATGGCGCCGCGCGTCGGGCCCCTCGATGAGACGAGAGCATGCGATCGTGCACTGTTTGGTGGCTGTTGCTCCTGCTGCTGGTCCCGGCTGAGGCCGTGCGGGCGCAGGATGCACCGGCGCCGGAGCCGGGACTGACGGCCGTGCTGGCGGCGCACCGCGCCCGCACCATCAGCGAACTCCGATACGATCTGAGCTTCCGCATTCCCGCGGACGCGGGTGCAGCCATCGATGGCGCACTGACGCTCCGCTTCTCGCTGAGCGACACCACGCAGCCGCTCGTGCTGGATTTCGATGCCGACGAGCCGCACGTCGCTGCCGTCAACAGCGGCGGAGCGCCGGTGTCGTTCGAGCTGGTGAATGGCCACGTCGTGATCCCGGCGGCGGCGCTGAAGCGCGGAGCCAACGAGCTGGAGATGCGGTTCACCGCCGGCGACGGGTCACTCAACCGCAATCCCGATTTCCTCTACACGCTGTTCGTGCCGGACCGTGCGTCGAACGCGTTCCCGTCGTTCGACCAGCCGGACCTGAAAGCTGTCTATACTCTTACGCTCGACGTGCCCGCCGGCTGGCAGGCCGTGGCGAACGGCGTCGAACAGGACGTGGTGGAGGAAGGCGGGCGCAGGCGCATCACGTTCGCACCGACCGAGCCGATCAGCACATACCTCTTCTCGTTCGCCGCGGGGAAATTCGCGGTGGAGACGGCGGAGCGCGACGGTCGCACCATGCACATGTTCCACCGCGAGACGGACGCAGAGAAGCTGGCGCGCAGCCGCGACACCATCTTCGATCTGCACGCGGCCGCGCTGCGCTGGCTCGAGGACTACACCGGCATACCGTATCCGTTCGGCAAGTTCGACTTCGTGCTCGTGCCGTCGTTCCAGTACGGCGGCATGGAGCACCCGGGTGCGATCCTGTACAATGCGGACCGCATGCTGCTGGAGCCCGCCCCGACACAGAACGAGCAGCTCGGGCGGGCCAGCCTGATCGCGCACGAGACCGCGCACATGTGGTTCGGCGATCTGGTCACAATGGAGTGGTTCGACGATGTCTGGATGAAGGAAGTGTTCGCGAACTTCATGGCGGCGAAGATCGTGAACCCGGCGTTCCCCGACATCGATCATGACCTGCGCTTCCTGCTCGCTCATCATCCGACCGCGTACTCGGTCGATCGTACCGCGGGCACGCACGCGATACGGCAGCAGCTCGATAACCTGAACGAGGCCGGCTCCCTGTACGGCGCGATCATCTACCAGAAGGCGCCGATCGTGATGCGTCAGCTCGAGGTGATCGCCGGTGAGACGGCCTTCCGCGATGGCATGCGCGAGTACCTGCGCGATCACGCGTTCGGCAATGCGACATGGCGGGACCTCGTGGACATCCTCGACCGTCGCACGCCGCAGGACCTGTCGGCATGGAGTCGTGTCTGGGTCGAAGAGTCAGGCCGCCCGGACGTGCGTGCCGGGCTCGATATCGAGGACGGCCGCCTCCGCGCGTTGACGTTGTACCAGGAGGATCCGGCTGGCCGCAGTCGCGTGTGGCCGCAGCGCGTGGATGTGCAGCTCGCCTGGCAGGACACGACGATGACGGTGTCCGTCGTGAGCGACGCGGCTGCCGTGGAGGTGCCGGGTGTCGCGGGACGCGCCACGCCGCGGTACGTGCTGCCGGACGCGCGCGGCCTCGGTTACGGCAACTTCATGGTGGATGCGACGACCCGCCGATTCCTGCTCGATTCACTGGCGGCGGTATCGCCCGCGGTCGCACGGGGCACAGCGGTGCTGGCGCTCCAGGATGCAATGCTCGACGGAGAGGCCACGCCGGCGGCGCTGCTCGACGCCCTGATGACGGCGGTGGTGACGGAGGACGAGCGGCTGCTGACGGCGCGCTATCTGGGGATGATCGGTGACGTCTTCTGGCGCTTCCTGACAGCTGATGCGCGCGCGCATGCCGCACCGGCGCTGGAGCGGCTGCTCTGGCAGGGACTGAGTGAAGCGGCGGATG